>NZ_JBFREV010000013.1:0-168331 GCF_052114485.1 Cupriavidus sp. KB_39 | reverse complement strand
CTGGATGGTGACGGCGTAGGGCTCGCCCAGGCGTTCCACGGCCTTGAAGGAGACCACGGACAGCCCCGCCGCGCTTGCCGCGCCGGGCACCGCCAGGAAATAGGCCTGACGCCCGGTCAGCCCCTCGTCCAGCGCGCCGCCGTAAGCCTCCAGTTCTTCCCCAAGATCCGCCATGCCTTTGCGCTCCGTTGTCAGCCTGATAAAGCCTGCTGCAAGGACAACGCGTCGTGCGACGCGAGCCTTGCGCGCCGCACGATAAACGGATTCTCAGGGGGTGGAAATGCTTTGGCTGGGGTAACTCAGGGGCGTTTGATCAAGGCTCAATCGCCATGCAGATTCAGGGTTCTTCTATAGATAGATACCGCTGCGCGTGTTAGCGATTGCGACGGCATCCGCCGGAATCGGAAATCGCCCAGTTGCAATCGGACGTCGATGGCGGACAGCGTCACCACGCGATGCGCTGGCTAGGCCGGCTGGAAGGTTCCCTGCGTCCCGCAGCACGCGCGGGGCAGCGTCACAGTGAACACCGTGCTACCCGAGGCCGCCGACGAGGCGGCCTCGACGCTTCCGCCGTGCAACGCGGCCAGCTCCCGCGAGATATAGAGCCCCAGGCCCAGCCCCTCGGCGCTGTCTCCGCCGCCCGAGCGGAACGCTTCGAAGACATGCGGCAGGGTCGCCCCATCGATCACGCCGCCATTGGTCACCGTCACCGTCAGGCGCTCGGCGGCCGTGCCGTCCACGGCCACCACCACCGGCACCGCCGGGTCCCCATGATGCAGGGCGTTGCTGACGAGGTTCGACAGCACCTGCGAGATCAGGTCCGGATCGATGGTCGCCAGCGTATCTCCCACGGTTTCCAGTACCACGCGCTCCTTGCCGTGAGACGCCTCGCATTCATCGACGATGGCCGCGCAGATCGCGCGCAGGTCTTCCTGGCGCGGCTCCAGCTTGACGCGCCCGCCGTGCAGCCGCGCCACGTGCAGCAGCTGGTCCACCATGCGTGCCATGCGCTGGCTGCTGCGCGAGATGCGGTCGGTGGCCGGCTTGAGCTTCTCCTCGCCCCCGAACCGCCCCAGGAACGACGCCGACGCGATGATCGCCGACAGCGGCGTACGCAGGTCGTGCGCGAGCACCGCCATCAGCATCTCGTTGGTCTTGAGCAGTTGCTGGGCGGTTTCGAGTTGCTCGGCCAGTTGCTGCTTCTGCTGGGCCAATTGCACGAATACATCGACCTTGGCCGCCAGCACGCGCGCGTCGATCGGCTTGAACAGGAAGTCGACCGCGCCGGTGGCGTAGCCGCGGAACGCCCGCGCGCTGTCCTCCCCGGCCGCCGTCAGGAACAGGATGGGGATATGGCTGGTGCGCTTGCTGCCGCGCATCAGTTCGGCCAGCTCGAAGCCGTCCATCTCGGGCATGTGCACATCGAGGATGGCCAGCCCGAAGTCGTGCTCGAGCAGCAGTTCCAGCGCCTGCGCGCCGGAATTGGCGTGGACGATCTGTACATCGGGCTTGGCCAGCACGGCATCGAGGGCCGTGAGGTTGGCGGCGATGTCGTCGACGGCGAGGATCTTGATCGGAGCTTGCATGGTCAGGGTCATTCAGAAAACTGGGCCAGGCGTTGGCCGATTTGTTCCAGTGTCAGCACGCGGTCTGCCGCGCCACGGTCGATGGCCTCCTGCGGCATGGTTTCCACGGCGGCACTGCCGGGCGACTGCACCCACGCCCGGCCACCCGCCGCGCGGATCATCGCCAGGCCGCGCGCGCCATCGTCGTTGGCGCCCGAGAGCAGCACGCCGAGCACCCGGGCGCGCCACGCCACCGCCGCCGACTCGAACAGCACGTCGATGGAAGGCCGCGAGAAACGCACCGGCGGCTCTACGGAGAGCGCCAGTTCGACATCCTCCGGCGCCTCCGGCACCCGCTCCACGAGCAGGTGGTAGTCCGGCGGCGCCAGGTAGACGTGGCCCGGCCGCACCGGCATCTTGTCCTCGGCCTCGCACACGGGCAGCGCGCAGCGCGCGCCGAACAGCTCGGGCAGCAGGCTGGGCTGGTTCGGATGCTGGTGCATCACGATCAGCAGCGCCGGCCGGAAGCCCGCCGGCACCATCGGCAGCAGCACGGACAACGCCTCGACGCCACCGGCCGACGCGCCGATCACCACGGCGTCGCACCCTTGCGTATCCATCAGCCCTGCCATCGCGCCTCCTTCACAGCTTGCGGTACAGCCGCTCGCGCGGCACCAGTGGCTCGAAATCCCCGGCGTGGGCGCTGAAGTGCAGGCTCTCCTTGCTCCCCAGCCCCAGGAAGCCGCGCCGCGCCAGCGCGTCGTGGAACAGGCCGACGGCGCGGTCCTGCAGCGCGCGGTCGAAATAGATCAGCACATTGCGGCACGAAATCAGCTGGGCCTCCTGGAACACGCTGTCGGTGGCCAGGCTGTGGTCGGCAAACACCGACTGGCGGATCAGCCCGGCGCTGAACTTGGCCTTGCCATAGGCTGCATGATAGTAGTCCGAGAGCGAGCGCCGCCCGCCCGCCGCCAGGTAGTTGGCGCCGAACGCCCGCAGGCGCCCCGCATCGTACACACCCGCCCGGGCGATGGCCAGCGCGTCGGGGTTGATGTCCGTGGCGTAGAACACCGTGCGCTCGGCCAGCCCCTCCTCCTCGAACAGGATGGCCAGCGACCACAATTCCTCGCCGCTGCTGCACCCGGCCACCCAGACATTGATCGACGGATAGGTCTGGAGCACCGGCACCACATGCTCGCGGATGGCGCGGAAGTAGGACGGGTCCCGGAACATCTCGCTGACCTGCACCGTCAGGTACTGCAGCATGCGCGCGAACAGTGCCGGGTCGCGCAGCATGCGGTCCTGGAGTTGCGACAACGTCCCAAAGCCCAGGTCGTGCAGCGCCTGCTGCAACCGCCGCCGCACCGAGGCCCGCGCGTAGTGCCGGAAATCGTGCTGGTACTTGCGGAAGATGGCCTCCAGCAGCAGTTCCAGTTCGATTTCGAAATTGGCGTCGGGCAGCGCCGTCTCGCCGTGATCCACCACCGGCACGGGCAGCGGTAACGACAGCGGCGGCAGCGGCGCGGTGTCCGGGGTCTTCAACTTTCGTGGAGCCATACGCGGCACAGGGACAGCAGTTGATCCACATCAATCGGCTTGGCGATGTAGTCGTTCGCCCCGGCGCGCAGGCACGCCTCGCGGTCGGACGGCATCGCCTTGGCGGTCAGCGCGATGATCGGCAGCCGCCCGTACTCGGGCATCTGGCGGATATGGCGCATGGCCGTGATGCCGTCCATCTCCGGCATCATGATGTCCATCAGGACGAGGTCCACGTCCTTGTGGCGCGCCAGCATGTCCAGCGCCTCGCGCCCGCTGCGGGCGATCTCCACGGTGGCCCCGAGCGGCTCGATCACCTTGGACAGCGCGAAGATGTTGCGCGCGTCGTCCTCCACCAGCAGCAGCTTGCGGCCGTCGAAGGCGTCGTCGCGGCTGCGCGCGGCGCGCAGCATGCGCTGCTGCTCGGGTGGCAACTGGGACTCCACGCTGTGCAGGAACAGCGTCACTTCGTCCAGCAGCCGGTCCGGCGAACGCGCGCCCTTGATGATGATCGACTTCGAATAGCGGCGCAGGCGCTGCTCGTCCTCGGCCGATAGCTGCCGCCCGGTGTAGACGATGACCGGCGGCATCTGCGCGGCGCCATCGCTGGCCATGTGGGCGAGCAGGTCGTGGCCGGTGCCGTCCGGCAGCACCATGTCCATCACCACGCAGTCGAACGCGGCGCCGGCCAGCGCCTCGCGCGCGCCGGCCACGGTGCCGGCAGTGACGATCTCGGCCTGGACCGATTGCAGCAACGCGCGAATGCTCTCGCGCAGCGCCGGGTCATCCTCGATCACCAGCACGCGGCGCTGGCCCGGCGCCATGCGCGCCTCCAGCCCCCGCATCACCTCGGCCAGCTTGTTGCGCTCGCTCGGCTTGAAGGTGTAGCCGATGGCGCCGCGATGCAGCGCGGCCTCGGCGTGGTCGCTGACCGAGATCAGGTGCGTGGGGATGTGGCGCGTGGCCGGGTCGTGCTTGAGCCAGTCCAGCAGCGTCAGGCCCGACTGGTCCGGCAGCGCCACGTCGAGCAGGATGCCGCAGGGCTGGTGGTGGCGCGCCAGTTCCAGCCCGTGGCTCGACGTGGTGGCATGGATGCAGTCGAAATCCAGCTCGTGGGCCAGGTCGTAGAGGATGCCGGCGAAGTCGATATCGTCTTCCACGACCAGGATCAGGCGATTGCCGCGCGTGCGGTGGTCGCGGTCGTCGGCAATCGGCTGCGGATAGCCGGACGGCGATGGGCCTGGCCCGGCTTCGGACGCCTCCGGGGCCGGCACCGGCGCTGCCCGGGCGGCGGGCGAGAGCGGCATGGCCTGTGACGGCGGGGCCTGCACCTGCTCGGGGGCGGCCGGCGGCGTGACCAGCCCGGCCTGCGTGGCGGCATCCGCCACCAGCGTGCGCGGTACGGTCAGCGAGAACACGCTGCCCTGGCCCGGCTCGCTCGCCACGGCAATCACGCCACCCAGCAGCCGCGCCAGCTCGCGCGAGATCGACAAGCCCAGCCCGGTACCGCCGTAGCGGCGGCTGGTGGTGCCGTCGGCCTGCTGGAAGGCCTCGAAAATGACCTGCTGCTTGTCACGCGGAATGCCGATGCCGGTGTCGCGCACCTCGAATCGCATCGCATCGTCGCCCTGCGCGACCAGCGCCAGCGTGACCGAGCCCTTCTCCGTGAACTTGAAGGCATTGGATAGCAGATTCTTGAGGATTTGCTGCAGGCGCTGGCTGTCCGTGACGATGGCGTCAGGCAGGCCCGGCATCCGCTCCACGCGGAAGGCCACGCCCTTCTGCTCGCCCACATGGTCGAACATCTGCGAAATCCGGGCGGTGAAGGCGTCCAGTTCCACCGGCTCCGGCTCGATGGTCAGGTGGCCGGCCTCGATCTTGGAGAGGTCGAGGATGTCGTTGATCAGGTTCAGCAGATCGGTATTGGCCGCGTGGATGGTGGCCGCGTAGCGGACCTGCTCGCCGGTCAGCGTGCCGTCCTTGTTCTCCTGCAGCAGCTTCGCCAGGATCAGCGCGCTGTTCAGCGGCGTGCGCAGCTCGTGCGACATATTCGCCAGGAATTCGCTCTTGTACTGGTTCGAGCGCTCCAGCGCCCGGGCGTTGGCGGCCAGTTCGGCCTGGAAGGCGAGCATCTCGCGCTTCTGCGTCTCCAGCCGCTGGGTGTGCTCCTCCAGCTGGACGTTGGTCTGTTCGAGTTCCGCCTGCTGGGTTTCCAGCCGCGCCTGGGAGTCCATCAGCGCACGGCCGCGCTCCTCCAGTTCCTCGTTGGAGACGCGCAGCTCCTCCTGCTGGACCTGCAATTCCTCGCTCTGGCGCTGGGTTTCGCCGAGCAGGTGCTCCAGCCGGCCCCGGTAGCTCGCGGCGCGCAGCGTCATGCCGACTGGCTCACCGATGCGCTCAAGCAGTTCCACCACATCGGCAGTCCCGCGCCGGGACGTGATAAAGCCCAGTTCGATCACCCCGACGACCTCGCCCTCGGCGGTCAGCGGCGCGGCCACGATCTCGGTGGGAGTCGTGCGGCCCAGCGCGGAGGCCACCGGCAGGTAGTCGGGCGGCAGCCCGCCCACGGCGATCACCCGGTTCTCGGTCACGGCCTGGCCGGCCAGCGTCTCGCCGGGGGCGAGGGTGGCCGGCGCGCGGTCAGCATCGGCCAATGCCCAGGTGGCCAGCCGGTGCAGGCGGCCGTCGTCGCACTGATAGACCACGCCTACGCGGGCGTCGAGCGCCGACGCCAGCGCACGCACCAGCGCATCGCCGACATTGCCGGCCGATTGCGCCGAGCGCACCTCCTGGTGAATCTTCACCTGGGCCTGCTGCACCCACATCAGCCGCTGGATGGCGCCCTGGCCCACCAGGTAGCGGTAGATCACCACGGCCAGGAACCAGTTCACCAGGAAGCCGATGGACCGGTTGGTGATGGCGATGATGGGCGCGGCGCCGGGCGGCGAGACCACGTAGCCCACCGCCAGCAGCAGCGAACTGACCGCCGCCACGATCAGCGGCAGGCGCGGGTTGTCCGCGTAGATCGACAGGCAAATCGGGATCAGATAGAACAGCCACGCGGCCAGGCCGAGCGGCGTGAACGCATCCGCCGCGAAGACCACGGCAAGCGAGACGGGCACCAGGATCGTGCCAAACAGGAAGCGTTGCAGGGAAGTCGGTTGCATACCGGCAGGATCGATGGGATGAAAGCGGGCGGGCGCGGCGGCAGGCGTCCCGGCCCCCCGCCAGCATGGATGCCGGCCAGGGCGCCTTATCGTACCTTGCGACGGGCGCCGTGGCTGTCGGTGTCGCGCCGACAATTGCTGCACCGCAGCGCCGCTACAATCGGCCGATCGCCGCCTTGCCGGCACCCCCGGATCCGCCAATGTTCCCGGACGACCCCGCCGCCCACGCCTTGGCCCATGTGGCCGCGCGCAGCCACGGCGCGCCGCTGCACCCAGACTGGCGCGTCACGCTCAATTTCCACCCGGACCGGCTCCACGCCGGCGTGCCGCTGCTCGCGGCCATGGCCGCCGACGGCGTCTATCGCTCCCAGTTCGAGACCGGCACCAGCAACGGCGGGCTGACCGCCCACCCCGGCGGGGACCGCTGGCACTGGGAAAGCCGGATGTTCGGCCAGGCCTACGACGCCGCGCCGCCAGCCGACCGCCCCAAGTACGGCGCGCTCAACCATCGCCATCGGCCCGAAGGGGGCTCGCCGCGCTTCGGCGCCTGCCACCTGCGGCTGGCGGCGGACGTGCTGGCGCGGACCACCTTCTGTTACCCGGACAGCGTGTTCGATCCGGTGCATTTCGGCGTGGCCGGACGGCTGGATCTGGTAGACCGGCTGCGCGCCGCGCCGCCGGACGATCCGCTCGACCACTATATAGAAGCGCATGTACACGGCCCGCTGGTGCTGGCGCGCGACGTGGAGGCGCTCGTGCTCGATCCGTCGTTCCGGGGCACCGAGACCGAGACGCTGGCCCGCGCCCTGCCCTGCGCCGTCGAATGGCACGCGGGATTCTCGGCGAATGCCGATGACTTGCGGGCCGAACGCGACTATCGCGACTATCGCGGCGCCCACATCGCCGAACTGGCCACGACGCTGGCCGGGAGTGAGCCGCTCACCCCGGCCCGGATCGGCGCAGCCGCCCGCGCGGGCCGCCACGATCCCCAGTTGCTGAAGAAGGTCTGGCACTGCCTGGCGCGCTTCGGGAATCGGAATTAGTCACATCACCAGCAGCACCACCCCGCAGATACCCAGCGCCGCCGTCCAGATCCAGTCGAGATTGACCCAGCCGGTCCGCAGGAAGGCCACGCCGACGCGGTCGTAGACCAGCAGCGCCACGGCGCAGATGGCGGCGAGCATCGTTGCCGTGTGCAGGCCCAGCGCCAGCATGGCCGGGCCGAGCGCGTCGGCGGCGTCGAACTGGGTGGCGCCCGGCGTGGCGCAGATCGGCATCAGCGCCGGCACCAGCATCAGCCCGGCCCCGTGCATGCCGGCCATCAGGAACGACCACGCCGCCAGCCCCAGCATGCCAGCCCGCATGCCCACGCGCGGCCGCATGCGGTGCCCGCGCACCATGTGCCAGATCGCCCAACCCAGCAGCACCGCCCCGGCCACCCGCGCGAAGCCGGTGTGCGGCAGCACGCTGCCCAGCCAGAGTGCCACGCCCACGGCCAGCGCCACCGCCGCCGCGTGGCCGAGCGCAATCGGCACCAGCGACCACAGCACCGCGCGGCGCTGGCCCCGATGCAGGCCCAGCGCCACGGCGAACAGCCATCCCATGGCCGGGTTCAGGCCGTGGAACAGGCCCAGCGCGGCAATCGTCAGCCAGGGCCACCAGGCAGTCCATGTCGCCGCCCAGGTTGGCGTCCACGTCAGCATGCGCGGCCCCCGCGAAGGCTAGGGAAAGCAGTAGGAATCCGAGGAGCAGTCGCCGCCCTGCAGGCGCACCTGGTGCGGACGATGGCTCTTGGGCCAATCGAGGAAGAAGCGCGGATCGAAGGCGATGCCCCCGTCGGGCGCGGCATCGAGCTTGACCATCCAGCCGTCCAGCCCCTCGGGGTAGAACTGCGGATCGACCGCGCCATAGAGAGAATTGGTGAAATAGACGCGCCGGCCGTCCCGGCTGACCTCCACCATCTGCGGGCCGCCGTTCAGGCTGCGGCCCGGCGCGCCCGGATGCCCGGCCCGCGAGACGATGCCGCCGATCCGCACCTTGCCGGTCAGCTTCGGGGCGAAGGGGTCGGAGACGTCGTACTGGAGCAAATCCCCTGTGCCCCAGCAGGACACGTAGAGGAAACGGTCGTCCATCGACAGGTCGATGTCCGTGACCAGCGGCGGCACCGCGCCAAACCCCTTGAGCATCGGCGGAAGCTGGTCCGGGTCGGCCGGCTCGGCGGGGATGTCGATGATCTTCTTCACCGCCCATTTGTCGCCATCGCGGTACCAGGTCCAGATCGACGAGGACAGGTCCTTCAGGCACAGCACGCAGTTGACGAAGCCGTACGCCTTGGTCGGGTCGTGCGCGGGGCGCAGTTCGAAGACCAGCTGGTAGTCCGGGCCGAAATCGATCTCCTGAAGATGCTTGCGCCCCGTGAAATCCCAGAAATGGAGCTTCCGGCCGTAGCGCGCGCCGAGCAGGATGTCGGCGACCAGGCCGTCCTCGATCATGTCCGGCGTGCCCCACTCGCTTGTCACGAGCGTGTCATAGCCCAGGTGCCACCATCCGTCATAGGCGAAATGCTGGGGACCGCGCTCCACCTCCCATTGGCCGAGCGGGTCGAAGCTCTGGGCGTCCAGCATGGCGATGCCGCCCGGCCCCTTGCCCTCGGCATTGCCCAGCGCCGTCACATAGATGCCGCCCGGGCCGCAATGCACCGTGTGGGGGCGGCTGTAGCCGGTGCGCTCGGCCAGTTCCTCGGGCTCGATCACCCGGCTGATGACGGGCTGGCGCGGGTCCGGGCCGGTATCGAGGATATAGATACGAGAGGAACGCAGGCCCGGCACCACGAGGTAGCGCCGTTCCATATGAGGATGCGGCGCGTTGGGACACAGGCAGGACGAGCAGGCATTCCACCCGAAATGATGCAGTTCGTCGCCGGCATGGGTCATGGTCACCTGCCCGACGATCTGCGCGTACGTGGCCGAGTCGGGGTCCACGTCCACCACGGCGATGCCGTCCGGCTGCTGGCGCCCGGGGTCGAACATCGCCACGTAGGCCAGGGTCTCGGGCGGCGCCTTGGCGGCCAGCCGCGGAGACGGGTAAAAGCTCGGGTCGGGCTTCCAGGTGGCCATGATTCGCCTCCGGTGGACTGCGGGCTTGAACTATAGGACATGGCCGGCCCATGTGACGCCCATGATCCTTGGGTTCAGACGGCCTATCCCAAGGTGTTATGGCGGGTATCGACCCTTTCTCTGCACCATAGGCGTTCTCCTAATTTGCTGAAATCGCGGATCGAAAAGACTGACACCTATCGCCTTTATTGATCAATACGATATGACTTGTCGTAGTCGTTCTGCGATAGTGCTTTCAACACCCCCTGCCCACAAAGGAATTGTCATGAACAAGCTTACGACCGCTTTCGGCGCGCCCGTCGTCGATAACCAGAACATTCAGACCGCTGGTCCGCGCGGACCGGCCCTGTTGCAGGACGTATGGTTCCTGGAAAAGCTGGCCCACTTCGACCGCGAGGTCATCCCCGAGCGCCGCATGCACGCCAAGGGCTCGGGCGCCTATGGCACGTTCACGGTCACGCATGACATCACCCAGTACACGCGCGCCAAGCTGTTCTCCGAAATCGGCAAGAAAACCGAGCTGTTCCTGCGCTTCTCGTCGGTGGCTGGCGAGCGCGGCGCGGCCGATGCCGAGCGGGATATCCGTGGTTTCGCGATGAAGTTCTATACCGAGGAAGGCAACTGGGATCTGGTGGGCAACAACACCCCGGTCTTCTTCCTGCGTGACCCGCTGAAGTTCCCCGACCTGAACCACGCCGTCAAGCGCGACCCGCGCACCGGCCTGCGCAGCGCCGACAACAACTGGGACTTCTGGACCGGCCTGCCCGAGGCGCTGCACCAGGTCACCATCGTCATGAGCGATCGCGGCATCCCCAGTTCGTGGCGCCACATGCATGGCTTCGGCAGCCATACCTACAGCTTCATCAACGCCAACTATGAGCGCCACTGGGTGAAGTTCCACTTCCGGACGGAGCAGGGCATCCAGAACCTGACCGACGCCGAAGCCGCCGAGGTGACTGGCCGCGACCGCGAGCACCACCAGCGCGACCTGTACGAATCCATCGAGCGTGGCGAGTTCCCGCGCTGGAAGCTGTACATCCAGATCATGACGGAAGCCGAGGCGGGCAAGTACCGCGTCAACCCGTTCGACCTGACCAAGATCTGGTCGAAGAAGGACTTCCCGCTGATCGAAGTGGGCGTGATGGAGCTGAACCGCAACCCCGAGAACCATTTCGCCGAGGTGGAGCAGGCCGCGTTCGCGCCGTCGACCATCGTGCCGGGGATCGGCTTCTCGCCGGACAAGATGCTGCAGGGCCGCCTGTTCTCGTATGGCGACACCCAGCGCTACCGCCTGGGCGTGAACCATTCGATGATCCCGGTCAACTCGCCGAAGGCCGCCAAGTTCGTGAACAGCTATCACCGCGACGGCCGCATGCGCATCGACGACAACCAGGGCGGCAAGACCTCCTACGAGCCGAACACGCGCGGCGAGTGGGTGGAGCAGCCGGACTTCCGCGAGCCGCCGCTGACGCTGGAAGGCACCGCCGACCACTGGAACCATCGTGTGGACGACGACTACTTCTCGCAGCCGGGCGACCTGTTCCGACTGATGACGCCGGCCCAGCAGCAGGTGCTGTTCGATAACACGGCCCGCGCCATCAAGGGCGTGTCGCGCCATATCCAGCAGCGCCATATCGAGCACTGCACCAAGGCCGACCCGGCCTACGGCCAGGGCGTGGCGGCTGCGATCGAGCGGATCGAAGGCCAGAAGTAAGCGCTAACCGGGCTACCGGACGATCGGGCACTCCGGGGCTGCGGCCCCGGGCTCCCCGGACACCGCAGGACAGGACAACAGGACAATGCCATGGACCAGACATCGACCCCACCCACCGGCACCATGACGGCGGAAGAGGAATCCCGCATGGTGGCCGCGCTGGGCGAAGTATTCGACCTCGCGCGCCAGGGCGACGCAGCGGCGCTGTCCGCGCTGATCGCGCGCGGCATGCCGGCCAACCTGCGCAATGAAAAGGGCGACAGCCTGCTGATGCTGGCCGCCTACCACGGTCATGTGGACACCGTGCTGGCGCTGCTCCAGGCCGGCGCCTCGCCGGACCTGCGCAATGCGGCCGGCCAGACGCCGCTGGCAGGCGCTGCGTTCAAGGGTTTCAGAGAAGTGATCGAAGCACTACTTGCGCATGGCGCCGATGTGGAAGGAGCCTCGCCGGACGGCCGCACCGCGCTGATGACGGCGGCGATGTTCAATCGCACCGAAATCGTCGATCTGCTGATCGCGCACGGCGCCAACCCGGACGCGCGCGACCACCGCGGCCTCTCCGCCGCCGATGCCGCCGCCGTCATGGGCGCCGGCCGCGCGGCCACCCAGTTGGGCGGGCCGCACCACTAGGTCTTATCGGTCAATCTGGCTCGGTCCAACTCAGCCACGGCCGACGAACGGCATCTTGGTGGCCATCACGGTCATGAACTGCACATTGGCCTCCAGCGGCAGGTTCGCCATGTGCAGGACCGAACTGGCGATGTGCGCCACATCCATCAGCGGTTCCGGGCGAATCTCGCCATTGGCCTGCGGCACGCCGCGCGCCATGCGGTTGGCCATGTCGGTGCCGGCGTTGCCGATGTCGATCTGTCCACAGGCGATGTCCCAGGCGCGGCCATCGAGCGACAGGCTCTTGGTCAGCCCCGTGATGGCATGCTTGGTGGCCGTGTAGGGCACCGTGTTCGGGCGCGGGGCGTGGGCCGAAATCGACCCGTTATTGATGATCCGCCCGCCGCGCGGGTCCTGCGACTTCATCAGCGCGAACGCGCCGCGCGCGCACAGGAAGGCGCCGGTCAGATTGGTATCGACCACGGCCTTCCACTGCTCGACCGACAGTTCATCGATGGAAATGGCCGGGGCGTTGATGCCGGCGTTATTGAACAGCACGTCCAGCCGGCCGAAGCGCTCGCGCACCCGGGCGTAGAGCTGGTCGACCGAGGCCGGGTCGCTCACATCGCACTGCACGGCCAGCGCGGTCTGGCCAGCGGCGGCGGCTTCGGCCGCCAGCGCCTCGAGTGTGGCGGCGGTCCGGCCGGCCAGCACCACCTGGTAGCCGTCGGCCAGCAGCGCCTGCGCCACGGCCTTGCCAATACCACGGGCCGCGCCCGTGACCAGTGCGACTTTGCTTCCTTGCGTCATGCCTTGTCTCCTGTTTTCGTAGCTGCCGATGATAGTCCGACGCGCCTGAAAATGCCTTGGGAGCCATTCCCGGCGTCGCATTTTCGTGATGATCTAAAGATATAACAACAAAGCATTTGGCCGGCGGGGCGCCTTCCCGTAGCATGCGGCAGTCTTTTCTTGCGGACAGGGCCGATTGCGCCCGGTCCACGCGCAATTTTCTTTCAATCGCCCCCAATCAATGTCTGCCGATCTTGCCCTGTCGCCCGCCGCGACGCAGGCCGCCGCCCAGGCGGCCGCGCCCGCCCGTGCGACCATCCGTTCCGCCGCCGATGTGGCCAAGCTGGTCAACCAGGGCGGCGCCGCCGTCAGCAATGCCCGCATCGTCGTGGCCATCGCGCTGGGCGGCATCTTCCTCGATGCCTATGACCTCGGCGCCCTGGCCTTCGGCCTGAAGGACGTCACCCGCGAATTCAACCTGTCGCCCGCCGGCACCGGCATGGTGGCATCGGCCATCACGTTCGGCGCCATCGTCGGCGCCTTCCTGGGCGGCTATTTCACCGACCGCATCGGCCGCTACCGCGTGTTCATGGCCGACATGGTGTTCTTCGTCGTGGCCGCCATCGCCTGCGCGTTTGCCCCCAACGAATACGTGCTGGCCGGCGCGCGCTTCGTCATGGGACTGGGGGTCGGCATCGACCTCCCTGTCGCCATGGCCTTCCTGGCCGAGTTCTCCAAGCTCCAGGGCAAGGGCAACAAGGCGTCCCGGGTGGCGATGTGGTGCCCGACCTGGTACGCGGCCATCTGCGTGTCCTATCTGTTAGTGCTGCTCTGCTACTCGGTGCTGCCGGAATCGCACAGCAACCTGCTCTGGCGCATCATCCTCGGCTTCGGCGCCGTGCCGGCGCTGGTCATCATCGCCGTGCGCAGCCGCTACATGAGCGAATCGCCGGTGTGGGCCGCCAACCAGGGCGACCTGGAAGGCGCCGCCAAGATCCTGCGCCAGTCCTACGGCATCGACGCCGTAGTGGCCCCGGACGCCGTGGCCGAGCCGCCCAAGCGCCCCGCCTCCTGGCGCAACTACGGGCTGCTGCTCAAGGGCGTGTACGCGCGGCGCACGGTGCTGGCCACGGTGATGTCGATTGCCTCGTCGTTCGCCTATAACGCCGTGGCGTTCGGCCTGCCGGTGATCATCGCCAGCTTCCTGGCGCAGTCGATGCTGACCACGATCCTGGTCTCGCTGGCGCTGAACCTGCTGTTCGCCTTCGTCGGCGGCCTGATCGGCGTGCACCTGGTGCCGAAGACCGGCGCCTGGAAGCTGACCGTGACCGGCTACGCCTTCCAGCTCGCCGCGCTGATCGGCCTGGCGCTGGTCGGCAAGCCCCACGGCGCCCCCGAAGTGGTCGCCGCCATCGCCTTCCTGGCCGTGTTCCTGCTGGGCCAGGGCTTCGGCCCGGGCGCGCACACCATGACCTACGCCTCGCTGAGCTACCCGACGTCGCTGCGCGGCGTGGGCGTCGGCTTCAACCAGACGCTGATGCGCGCCAGCTCCACGGCATCGCTGTTCCTGTTCCCGGTGCTGGCCGCCGCGCTGAGCACCAAGGTGTTCTGGGTCATCGCCCTGGCCCCGCTGGCCGGCCTGGTCGCCCTGCTGGCCATCCGCTGGGAGCCGGCCAACTACGACGTGGACGCCGAAGACTTCTGATTTGCCGATCCGCCCGCCGATGGGGAGCCGGTAGGTTCCCCACAGGTCTGCGCCAAAAAGAAACCCCACGCTTGAGAGAGCGTGGGGTTTTTACATTTTGGACACACACCGTGGGGTGTTGCCGACAGTGGGCATAGTGGCCATTGCCCATATTCTGTATATACGACAAGATGCCAACACAGCATCACTTCAAACCAGATCATTCCCAAGAAATCGCGTAAAACGCGACGCCGCGCCCCCTGACCACACGGTTAACTCGCCCAACAAGCGTATTGCCGTATATACAAATAGGGGGTAGCATTTGAAGATCGTCATCTCACCAGCCATCGCAAAGAAGCTTGTGGCGAAGCACGGCGGCATTCGCGATGTGGAGATCCGGCAAGCCTTTGCAAACCGGGTGGGGCAGATCCTCGTGGATGACCGCGAGGAACACGCCTCGGACCCGCCCACGCACTGGTTCTGCGCGAAGACGGACACTGGCCGCATGCTCAAGATCGTCTACGTCAGAAGGGACGACACTATTTTTCTCAAGACCGCGTATGAACCGGCACTGCCCACCGTGGCGTTCTACCGGCGCATGTGCCTGGCCGGGCGGTCATGAATCAACCTTTGCAACAGGAGTAGCACATGAGCAACGCCAAGAAAATTCCGGGAACCGTCGAAGCGTGGGAGCAGGGTGACCTCGGGGAGGACGAGGCACACGCCGTCGTCGCACCCGACGAATCCGCGGCACTGGACCGGGCGCTTGGCCTGCAGGCAGTGTCGATCCGCCTGCAAAAATCGCTGATCAGCGATTTCAAGTTCCTCGCCGAAGAGCACGGCATGGGCTACCAGCCGCTCATGCGCGAGGCGCTGCGCCGCTTTGCGGAAGCAGAAATGAAGCGCCTCGCGGTCAAGTACGCCAACGAACGGCGGCGTGGCGCGGCCGAGCAGGGGGACAGCAAGCCCAAGCGGCCGAAGGCGGCCTGACCAAGGTTTGGCGCGCTCTACGAACCGGCCTGCGCCTCCAGCCACGACGCCAGCGTCCCGACCACGCCCTTGGCGAACATCGTGAACACCGGCTCGCTGACAAACCCCGTGTGTGGCGTAACAACCACATCCGTACGCCCGCGCAGCGGATGATCGGCGGGCACCGGCTCCACGTCGAAGACATCCAGCGCCGCCATGGCAGGGCGATGCCGGTCCAGCGCGCGCGGCAGGGCTTCCATGTCGATCAGGGCCGAGCGGGAGGTGTTGACCAGCAGCGCGTCGGCCCGCATCAGCGCCAGCCGCTCGGCGTTGATCAGCCGCGTGGTTTCCGCCGTCGGCACCAGATGCAGGCTGACCACGCGCGAGGTGGAGAGCAGCGCCTCCAGGCTCACCGCCGTCACCCCCTCTGCCGCCGCGCGCTCGGGCGTCATGCGCGGGCTCCACGTCACCACTTCCATGCCGAGCGCCTTGCCGACACGCGCCACGCGCTTGCCGATCTCGCCCAGGCCGATCAAGCCCAGCCGCTCGCCGTGCAGCACGCCGGGCAGCGGCAGCGCCTCCGCCGGCCGCCAGCCGCCGAGCCGCATCGTCGCCATCTGCATTTCCAGCTGGCGCGTGGCCGCCAAAATCAGCGCCCACGTCATCTCGCAGGTGGACTCCTTGGACGGCCCCCATTCCGTATTGGCGACGGGGATGCCGCGCGCGCGCAGCGCCTCCACGTCGAGCGTGGTGTTACGCGTGCCGGTGAAGACCACGTAGCGCAGCCGCTCGGCCATCCGCAGCGTGGCGGCATCCAGCGGGGTGCGGTCCCGCACCAGCACCAGCACTTCCACCTCGCGCAGCACGGCGGCCAGCGCCTCCCCGCGCAGCGGGGCGTGGTGGAAGGCCACGTCCGCCTGCGCCTGGATGGCCGACCAGTCCGCCAGCCGGGTCAGGGCGCGCTCGTAGTCGCCCAGTACCGCAATCCGGGGGCGCGCCATGTTACGGACGCGCCAGCGCGGTAATGGTGCCGACGTTGGCGGTCTCGCCCAGCTTCCAGCAGGCATCGATCAGCTTGGCTACCTGCGCCGCGCCGAGCACCGGGTCGGCCAGCGCGTGGAACTTGGCGTCCAGGTTGGCATCGGTCATCGGGCGTTGCAGCGAGCCGATGGCGTGCTCCACGGTCACCGCGATCTCGCGGCCGTTCTTGAGCACGGCCTTGACGATGGAAGCGGCCTCGTCGACGTTCGCGTCGGCCGTCGCCACCACCTTGCGGCGCAGCGCCACCACGTCCTCACGGGTGACGATGTGGTCCGAGAACTCCTCCTCGGCGGCGCGACCGAAGATCAGGCCCGCCGCGCAGCCGTGGTAGACGCTGAACTTGGCGAGCAGGCCATCGGTCGGCTCCTTCTTGCCGGTCAGCTCCAGCACCAGCGGGTGCACGCGCAGTTCGATGCGCTCCACGTCCTCGGCCTTCACGCCCTGCTCGCGCAGCTGCACGCAGGCGTCGATGCTCGGGTGGATCACGATGCCGCAGGCAAACGGCTTGTAGGTATTGAACGAGATCTCGAAGCGGCTGCCCAGCTCGTCGGTAATCTCGTTCCAGTCGGTCTTGGCCGAGATCACCTGCATGAAGCCGCGCGGTGCCTCCAGCGCCTTCGCGCTCGACGTGTAGCCGTGCCGCGCCATCAACGCCGACATCAGCCCGGCGCGCGCCGCGCCGCCCGGGTGGAACGGCTTGGTCATGGTGCCGAACTGCTCGCGCAGGCCCACCGGCTGGGAAGCGGCGATGCCCAGCGCCATCGTCGTACGGTCCTCGTCCAGCCCAAGCAGGCGCGAGCAGGCTGCCGCCGCGCCCAGCATGCCGGTGGAGCCGGTGATGTGCCAGCCACGGTCGTAGTGGTCCGGGTACATGGCGTTGCCCACGCGGCAGGCCACGTCGATGCCCAGCACCACGGCATCGGTCACGGCACGGCCGCTGGCGCCAGTGTGCTCGGCCAGCGCCAGCACGGCGGATGCCACCGGGCCGGCCGGGTGGATGATGGTCTTCAGGTGCGTATCGTCGAAATCGAACGTATGCGAGGTAATGCCATTCACCAGCGCGGCGCTGGCCATGTCCACCTTGTCGCGGCGGCCCAGCACGGTGGCTTGCGGCGCCGGCTGCAGTTCCGCCACGGCGGCCAGCGCGGCCACGGCGGACTCATGCCCGGCGGCGCCCACGGCGCAGCCCAGCCAGTTCATGAAGGTGCGATGGGCTTCGTGGTCCACCTCGCGGCTCCAGCCTTGCGACGGATGCGTGGCCACGAATTTTCCGAGGATGCGCGTGACCGGCGGGGCGTTGTGGTCGGCGGCGACATGGGTATTGCGTGCCATGGGATAGGGGTCCTTGTTCAGTGAATCGAAAAATGGGGGCTGGCTTGCAGGCAGCCGAGCCGGTCAGGTATCGAGATGGATGCCGCGGTCCTTGGCGAGCTTGCTCCAGCGGTTCACCTCGTCGGCGATATAGCGGCGGAACTGGTCGGGCGTCATCGGCGTGGGCTGCAGCGCCTCGGAGGACAGCTTGTCAGCCAGGTCCGGGCTCTTGAGCACCGTGTTGAGCGAACTGTTGAGCTTGGCGACGATATCGGCGGGCATGCCGGCCGGGCCGACCACGCCGTACCACTGCTGGGCGTCGAAGCCCTTGAGCCCGGCTTCCTCCAGCGTCGGCACGTCCTTGAGCAGCGGGTGGCGCGCGTGGCCGGTCACGGCCAGCGGCCTCACGCGGCCCGAGCGGATATGCGGCAGCGCGGCGGAAAGCCCCGGGAACATCGCCTGCGTCTGGCCGCCAATCAGGTCGTTGAACGCCGGGGCAATGCCCCGGTACGCCGCGTGGGTCATCTTCACGTTGACCTGCTGGGCGAACAACTCCATCGACAGATGCGTCAGCGACCCCGGCCCGGACGAGCCGTACGCCACCGCGCCGGACTTCTTCGCATAGGCGATGAACTCGGCCAACGTGGACGCCGGCACGCCGGCGCTCACCACCAGCACATTGGGCGTGCCGCCGATCATGCCAATGGCGGTGAAGTCCTTGAGCGGGTCGTAGGGCACCTTGCGGGTGGCGGGATTGGTGCCGTGCGTGGCGACGTAGCCCTGCATCAGGCTGTAGCCGTCCGGGGCGGCCTTGGCGGTCATCTGGCAGGCAATCACCCCGCCGCCGCCGGCCTGGTTCTCGACCACGATGGACTGGCCGAGCACGCGGCCCCAGCGGTCCGCCACGGTGCGGCCGATCAGGTCCGAGCCGCCGCCGGCCGATACCGGCACCACGTAGCGCAGCGGCTTGTTGGGAAACGGGTCTTGCGCCTCGGCAAAGCCGGGCATGGCGAGCAGCATCGCGCCAGCCTTGAGCAGGCTGCGGCGGGTGGCATTCATGTCTCCTCCACTTGCATGACACCGCGGGAAGCGTCCCGGGTGCCTTTTTTTCGGGATGGGGCCGATGGCCGGCTGGGCCGGCGGGGCCCTGGCTTTGGCTGAACGCATCATGGACGCCCGCCGCGCGTCTGTGAATTGCAAATTTCCTCTCGATTGATGCATAGTGTGCATCAATGGGGAGTCGTCATGGTGCACCCTGAGTTGACACGGACCGGCGGCCTGCGAATACTCCACATCGCCAGCCCGCGCCCCGATCATGTCCATGCTCATGGGTGGCAGGGTTAGAGACGTCATTCACCGCTGTCACACATCCAAGCAAGGACGACCATGAAAAGACTCCGCACGCTCCTCTGTGCCGCCGTGGTGGCGGGACTCGCCGGTTGCGCATCGACCCTCTCCGGCACGGGCGCCGACGCGCCCAAGCCCACCGCGCCGGGGCAGATCACCGCCGGCAAGACAGAAGTGCTCTGGCTCGGCCAGGCCGCCATGCGCATCACCACGCCGGGCGGCAAGGTCATCATGATCGACCCCTGGCTGACCGGAAATCCCAAGACGCCGGCCAACTTCAAGCAGCTGGGCGCGCTCGGCAAGATCGACCTGATCCTGGTCACCCACGCCCACGGCGACCACCTCGGCGACGCCGCGGCGCTGTCGCAGCTCAACAACGCGCCGATCTGGAACGGCGGCGGCATGGGCCAGACCCTGGTCGCGCTGGGCATGGTGCCGGCGGCGATGTCGCAGCGCTTCAACAAGAGCGGCACGGTGGCACCGTTCGGGCCGCAGGGGCCGAAAATCACCGCCGTCCGCGCCGAGCACTCGTCCGAACTGGTCTGGAAGAACCCGGCCACGAACAAGGATGAAGTGCACTACGGCGGTGAACCGGTCGGGTACATCATCGAGATGGAGAACGGCTTCAAGGTCTGGCACATGGGCGATACCGGCCTGTACGGCGACATGCGCATGATCGGCGAGATGATCAAGCCGGACCTCGTGCTGATTCCGATTGGCGGGCACTTCACGATGGGGCCGAAAGAGGCCGCCGTGGCCGTGCGCGACATGATCAAGCCCAGGTACGCCATCCCGATGCACTACCTGACCACGCCGCAGCTGGCCGGCACGCCGGCTCAGTTCACGGCCGCGCTGGGGGCCACCGGCACGCAGGTGATCGTGCCGGAGCCGGGCCAGAAGGTGGACTTCTGATGAACCGGACGCGACGCCTGATCGGCACCGCCGGCGCCGCAGCCATCGCGCTGGCGCTGTCCGGCTGTGCCACGCCGGGCGGACCGGCAGCCGCCGGCAACCCGGACGCACGCGCCGCCGCCACGGAACTCGGCGGCACTGGCAAGCTACGCGCCGCCATCAACCTCGGCAACCCGATCCTGGCGGGCCGGGCGGCCAACGGCGAGCTTCAGGGCGTGTCCGTCGACCTGGCCCGCGAGGCCGCGCGCCGGCTGAACCTGCCGCTGGAACTGGTGGCGTTCCAGTCGGCAGGCAGCGTGGTGGAGGCGGTGAAGGGGCGGCAGGTCGATCTGGCCTTCGTCGCCATCGACCCGGTGCGCGCGGCGGACATGGAATACACCGCGCCCTACGTGATCATCGAAGGCGCCTACCTCGTGCGCAACGACGCCGCGCTGCAGCGCAACGAGGACGTGGACCGCCCCGGCACGCGCATCGTGGTGGGTCGGGGCAGCGCCTACGACCTGTTCCTCACGCGCGAGATCAAGGCGGCCACGCTGGTGCGCGCGCCGACCTCCCCCGCCGTGACGGACATGTTCCTGGCCGAGCGGCTCGACGTGGCGGCCGGCGTAAAGCAGCAGCTGGAAGCCGACGCACGGCGCGTGGGCGGCGTGCGGCTGCTGCCGGGCCGCTTCATGGTCATCGAGCAGGCCATGGGCGTGCCCAAGGGCCGCACCGCCGCGCGGGCGTGGCTGAGCAGCTATATCGAGGAGATGAAGGCCAGCGGCTTCGTGGCGGCGGCGCTGCAACGGCACCGCATCGAAGGGGCGGGCGTGGCGCCGCCCCGGCAGCCCTGACGCTATCGCCAGTTGCTATCGGCCTTAATCGATTCCCCACATAATTCCCCGACTTCCGCCACCGCCCTTTTCCCTCTCCATGAGCCAGCCCGACCAGCCCGATCACCCCGAACACCCGCTCCAGGCCGCCTTCCTGCGGCACGAACAATCGCTGGCGCCGGCCGGGCGCATGGTCGGCGAGGACGACAGCGCCGTGTACCGCACGCTGCTGGAGTCCACCAAGGCCATTCCGTGGAAGATCGACTGGGCGACCATGGCATTCGCCTATATCGGCCCGCAGATCGAGGCGCTGCTCGGCTGGGCGCCGTCGTCCTGGAAGACCGTCAACGACTGGGCCGACCGCATGCACCCGGACGACCGCGAGGCCGTGGTGAACTTCTGCGTGGCGCAGTCGCAGGCGGGCACCGACCACGAGGCCGACTACCGGGCGCTCACGCGCGACGGCGGCTATGTCTGGCTGCGGGATGTGGTCCACGTGGTGCGCAAGCCCAGCGGCGAGGTGGAGTCGCTGATCGGCTTCATGTTCGACATCAGCGAACGCAAGCGCACCGAGGAACAGCTCGCCCAGTTGCAGAAGGAGCTGGAGCGGCTCTCGTTCACGGACGGGCTGACCGGCGTGGGCAACCGCCGCATGTTCGACACCGTGGTCGAACGCGAATGGGCCGCCCTGCAGGACGCCGGCAAGCCGCTGTCGCTGATCCTGATGGATGTGGATTTCTTCAAGGCCTACAACGACTACTACGGCCACCTGCAGGGCGATGACTGCCTGCGCAAGGTGGCGGCGCTGCTGGCCGATGCGGTGGGCGCCGAGCACTTCGTGGGCCGCTTTGGCGGCGAGGAGTTCGTGGCCGTGCTGCCGGGCACCGACGCGGACACAGCCGTGACGATTGCCGAGCGCTGCCGCACGATGATCGCCGACGCGGCCATCCCCCACCTGCGCTCCCCCTACGAACAGCGCGTAACGGCCAGCTTCGGCGTGGGCACCACGCTGCCGGTGCCGGGCGCGGAGCCCACTGCCTTCATCAACCTCGTGGACGCGCAGTTGTATCACGCGAAGGACAATGGCCGGAACCGCATCGCCGCCGTGGATCGGGCCGGCATGCAGGGCGAAGGCTTCCGGACGCACTCGCGCTGAACCTACCCCCAACGGGTGTTGGCGCACGGCCATCGGCACGCGCCGCACCTGTTGGCTGGCACCCGCCAGCCAGGCGCCCGATAGCGCGGTTTTGCGCCAGCCACGGCACATTCGGGCGAGATTTTCGATTGGCACGGCCCCTGCGTAGGAAGGGAGGAACGCGCGATTGCGTTCCTTGCCCTTCCTACCCTGTCCCAATCGGAGTTCGACCCATGTACTACCGCTTTCTTCCCTTCCTCATCGGCGTCGCCATCGCCACCGCCCTTGCCGCCCAGCTTGCCCAGGCCGCCAGCCCGCGTGACAGCCTGTTCGCCGGCGACAAATACGGCTACAACTTCCGCGTCGATTCGCGCGATGTCTACAGCGACGGCGCCCGTGGCCGCTTCGACGTCTACACCGACGGCGCCCGCGACGTGACACCGCCCTCGCGCGACCAGGACAGCTCGCGTTTCCTGTCGGGCATGGACCGGCGTGGGGTGTCCGCCGAGCCGTCACGCCAGTTCGACGTCTACACGGATGGCGCGCTGGCTTGACTGCCGGTTTTCTCCCCCGGCCGCTCCCCTCTCCCGCAAGCGGGAGAGGGGAGCAGCCCGCCGGGTCGCGTGATAGTGTGCCGTCCATGACCCATTTCCTGGCGGAACTGGATGGACGCACTGATTACCGCCGCCGCGCGGGCGCTGGCGGCGGGTGACCCGCTCGGCGCGCTGAACCGCGTGGCCCTGCGCGAGGACGCGCCGGCGCTGGCGTTGCGCGGCATCGCCATGGCCCAGCTTGGCGATCTCGCGCGTGCCCGGCTGCTGGTGCGCCGCGCCGCCCGCGCCTTCGGCCAGAAGGAGGCCGTGGCCCGGGCGCGCTGCGTGGTGGCCGAAGCCGAGATCGCGCTGGTTTCCCGCGATCTCGGCTGGCCAGCCAAATCGCTCGGCGCCGCGCAGGCCACGCTGGCGGCGCACGGCGACCTCGCCAATGCCGCCCACGCCCGGCAACTCGAAATCCGCCATCTGCTGCTGATTGGCCGGCTCGATGCCGCCGAGGCCGCGCTCGCCACGCTCGACCCCACCCCCTTCCCACCCGCCTCGCGCGCCGCGCACGAACTGATCGTGGCCGGCATCGCCCTGCGCCGGCTGCGCACCCAGACCGCGCGCGAGGCCCTCGCCCGGGCCAGTCAGGCGGCGCGCCAGGCCGCCATTCCCGGGCTCTCGGCCGAGGTCGAGCAGGCCGTCCGGCTGCTCGACGCCCCCGCCGCGCGGCAGATCACGCCGGACGGCGACTGGCCGCTGCGGCTCGACGAGGTGGAGGCGCTGCTAGCCTCCAAGGCGCTGGTGATCGATGGCTGCCGTCATGTCGTGCAGGCCGACGGCACGGCCATCTCGCTGGCGCGGCGGCCGGTGCTGCTGACGCTGGCGCGGGCGCTCGGCGAAGCCTGGCCGGCCGATGTGCCCCGGGACGCCCTGATCGCCCGGGCCTTCCGTACCCGCCATATCGACGGCTCCCACCGCGCGCGGCTGCGCGTGGAAATCGGCCGGCTGCGCGCGATGCTGGGCGCGCTGGCGCGGGTAGAGGCCACCCCGGACGGCTTCGCGCTGGTGCCACTGGAGCCACCGCCCGCCCGGCAGGTGGTGGTGCTGGCGCGGCCGGTCGAGGAAAAGCACGGTGCCGTGCTGGCCTTGCTGGGCGATGGCGAGTCGTGGTCCAGTTCCGCCCTCGCCCTGGCGCTGGGCGCCAGCCAGCGCACCGCCCAGCGCGCGCTGGACGCGCTGGCCGCCGACGGCAAGGTTGAGGCGTTCGGCCGGGGCCGCGCCCGGCGCTGGCTGAGCACCCCCGTGCCCGGATTCACGACGACCTTGTTACTCCCCACCCCGCTGCCGAATCACTAGGATGAAGGCATGTTTCAACCAACGAGGGAATCCACCCATGAAACGACAGCCCGCTGAAATCCTCCGTGAATACGGCCCCTTCCCCGGCGTCGAGGCCGTCCACGGCGTCACCTACGACGGCAAGCGCGTCTGGTTCGCCTCGGGCGACGCGCTCCACGTGCTCGACCCGGCCACTGGCCAGACGCTGCGCACCCTCGACGTGACCGCCAATGCCGGCACCGCCTTCGACGGCAAGCACCTGTACCAGATCGCCGAGCGCCAGATCCAGAAAATCGACCCGCAGACCGGGGAGGTTGTCGCCACCATCCCCGCCCCGGGCGACGGCAACGACTCGGGCATGGCCTGGGCCGAAGGCACGCTGTGGGTGGGCCAGTGGCAGGCGCGCAAGATCCACCAGATCGACCCGGAGACCGGCAAGGTCCTGCGCACCATCGAGTCCAACCGCTTTGTCACGGGCGTGACGTGGGTGGACGGCGAGCTGTGGCATGGCACCTGGGAAAGCGAGGAAAGCGAGCTGCGGCGCGTCGATCCGGCCTCGGGCGAGGTGCTGGAGCGGCTGGATATGCCGGCCGGCGTGGGCGTGTCCGGGCTGGAGTCCGATGGCGCCGACCAGTTCTTCTGCGGCGGCGGCACGAGCGGCAAGCTGCGCGCCGTGCGCCGGCCACGGAAGGGCTGACAAACGGGGCTGAAAGCCCGCGGCGCACAAAGCGCCATTTTCGTTGCGATGTCAATCCCCCCACCGGCGCCCACCCCCGGGCGCCGCGCGCCTGTTGTAGCGGCGCCGACGCCGCGCATTCCTTGCCCCGCGCGGCGTTCAGCCTGATGCCGGCTCGTATTAGAATCGCCGGTGTCGATCCGTTCGGCATGCAACAGAACCAGTGGTCATGTTCCGGGTGCGGGAAGGCCCCGGACTGGTTCCGATCTGCCTGCCAGAACACGCGTTACCCATCGAGACCCACTCAACAGTTATCAGGCCAGCGTCCAAGGGGATTCCGGGCTGAGGAAGACATGACCTCGTTTGCATATGATGTTGCCCTGGCGCCGGAGCCCGCGGAAAGCGGGACTGCCGGCGACCGCCCTGCCGGGCGCGAGGCCTGGGCGCTGCTGGAAGCTTCCGGCGCGCTGGCCATGCGGGTCGATGTCCAGGGTCGCATCCTCCAGGCCACCGAAGCCACGGCTGACCTGCTCGTATACCCCCACGAATACCTGCTGCGCACGTCGGTGCTCGACGTCATCGCCCCGGAATCGCGCGATAGCGTGGCCGCCCTGCTCCAGGCCTGCGCGCGCGACCGCGCCGCCCGCCGCGAGCGCGTGCGCTTTGCCGGCGGCATCGGCGGCGGCTGGCTGGACCTGCGCATCGCGCACCAGCCCGGCGAGGGCAACACCCCGGCGAGCCTGCTGCTGTTCGGCCATGACGTCACGGACTGGGTCGAGAACGAGCGCCAGCTCAACGCCCGCGCCTTCCTGGACCCGCTGACCGGCGTCGGCAACCGGGCCTTCATCCGTCGGCGCATCGAGCAGTACATGGCCGGCGCCGCCAGCGCGCGCGTGCCGTTCGCCGTGGCGCTGATGGACCTGGACGGCTTCAAGAACATCAACGATTCGCTCGGCCACGAGTTCGGCGACGCGCTGCTCAAGGAAGTCGGCGCCCGCCTGCAGGACACCGTGCGCTCCCAGCAGAGCGTGGCGCGCCTGGGTGGCGATGAATTCGTGCTGATGCTCGATGGCCTGGAGTCCGAGGCCGAGGCCATCCGCATTCTCGAGCGCGTGATCCACGTCTGCCGCCAGCCCTTCCTGCTGGGCGGCTGCCATGTGCGGATCACCACCAGCATCGGGCTGGCCTTCTCGTCGGCCGCGTCCGGCAACGTCCAGCCGGAGTCGGAGTCGCACTGGCTGCGCCGCGCCGACCTGGCCATGTACGAGGCCAAGGCGCTGGGCAAGAACCGCTATTGCGTCTACTCGCCCGAGCTGGACCGCCGGCTGGACGAGCAGTTCCGCATCGAGCAGAGCATGTTCGAGGCGGTGCAGAACGGCGAATTCCTGCTCCACTACCAGCCCATCGTCTGGCCCGCCACGGGCGAGGTCTGCGCCGTGGAGGCGCTGATGCGCTGGGACCACGCGGGCGAGTTCATCCGCCCCGACGTCTTCATTCCCGTGGCCGAGAAGAACGGCCTGATCAAGCATCTGGGCGCCTGGGCGCTGCGCTGCGCCTGCGCCCAGTTGGCCGCGTGGGATGCCCAGGGGCTCCAGGTCGGCCATATGTCGGTCAACGTCTCCGCCGTGCAGTTCCTGCACCCGGGGTTCTTCGAGAGCGTGCGCAACGCCATCCAGGACGCCGGCATCAGCGCCGACCGCCTGGTGCTGGAGATCACCGAAAGCGCGCTGATGACCGACCCCAAGGCCGCCGAGGACCTGCTGATGTCCCTGCGCGCGCTGGGCCTGCGCTTTGCCGTGGATGACTTCGGCACCGGCTATTCCAGCCTCTCCTACCTGCGCCGCTTCCCGCTGTCCGCGCTCAAGGTGGACCGCAGCTTCGTCGCGGACATGGTCGATTCCCCGCATGCGCGCACCATCGTCTCGGCGGTGCTGTCGCTGGCGCGCGAGCTGGGTCTGGTCGCCATCGCCGAGGGCGTGGAAACCGACGCGCAGGGCGAGCTGCTGGCCGCCCAGGGCTGCAACCTCGTGCAAGGCTGGCGCTACGCGCGCGCGCTGAGCCCGCTCGACTTCGAGCAGGCCCTCGCGGACGGCCGCCTGATGCTGGGCCGCGACGAAGTGTTCTCGCGGCAGGTGGCTGGATGACCATGCTGCCCAAGGAACAATTCTTCGAGTCGCTGTGGACCCGCATGGCGCAGCAGGGGGACTTCCCGACCCTGCAGTACTGTGTCGACAACATCTTCCAGACGCTCAACGGCGATCTCACCGTGGGCGAGATGGCCACCAGCGTGCTGTCCGACTTCAGCCTGTCGCAGAAGGTGATCCGGCTGGCCAACTCGGCGATGTACCGCTCGTTCGGCGGCGAGGTCACCACGGTGTCCCGCGCCATCCTGGTGCTCGGCGTGGAGGCCATCAGCCACCTGACGCTGGGCATCCAGCTGCTCGACTACTTCCACGGCGTGGCGTCGCAGCGCCCGCAAGCCACCAAGGGGCTCCAGCGCGCGCTGGTGGCGGGCGAGATCACCCGGGCGCTGTCGCATGCGCGCGGCATCAACGAGGGCGAGGAAGCGGTCGTCTGCACGTTGATGCACCACATGAGCCGGCTGCTGGTGGTGTTCTACTTCCCGGACGAGTGGGAGCGCGTGGAGGCGATGTGCGCCACGCACCCGATGACCGAGAACGAGGCCTGCCAGGAGGTGCTGGGCGTCTCGATGGAGGAGATCGCCGAGGCCGCCGCGCGCAAGTGGCGCCTGCCGGGGATCATCGCCCATGCCATGAAGCCGCGCCTGATGTCGCCGGACACGGTGCTGGAAACCCATGCCGACTGGCTGGCCGCCATCGCCCATGTCTCGGCCCAGGCCGCCGCTGCCATGGTGCGCGACGGCACGCAAGAGTCGGTGCAGGACCTGCTCACCGCCCACGCCAAGATGCTGGGCCTGACCACCGGCGACGTGGCGATTGCCGTGCGCCAGGCCGATTCGCTCAATACCTCGATCACCCGCGCCGAGGCCCCGGCCGAGGCGGCGGCGCCCGCCGGCGCCAGCAGCGATCCGGAAGACATGCTGCGGCGGCTGCGCCAGGGGCTGGACGAGGTGCGGCGCGAGGGCGCCGGGCTGTCGGTGTCCCAGCTGGCGCCGATGGTGCTGGAAACCACGATGCGCGCGATGAACTTCTCGCGCTGCTTCCTGATGATGCTGAACCCGGCCACCAAGCGCTTCCACGCGCGGCTGGGCTTTGGCGAGGGCATGCGTGACAAGCTGACGGCCCTGTCCTTCGAGGAAGGCTTCGTGCCCGACGTGTTCCACTTCGCCGGGCTGGCCGACAAGCCGCTGCTGATCGAGGATGCGTTCGACCCGAGCATCGCCCACCGGATTCCGCGCTGGTACCGCGACGCCATGCCGGACGCGAAGTCGATCCTGCTGGCGCCGGTGCGCATGCGCAACCGCTGCATCGCGCTGATCTATGGCGACTGGGGCGCCACGCGCTGCGCCTGGGAACTCGGCGAGCCCGAACTCAATGCCGTGGACGAGTTGATGCGCGAGATCGCCGCCGGCGTGCTGCGCGCCGCGCCGCAGCGCGCGGAGCCCTAACCAGCCTGAATCAGTGCCGCGTGGCCTTGCGCTGGGCCTTGTCGGCGTACATCGCCGCATCGGCCTGCGCCAGCAGCTCATGCACCGTGGCGTGGCGGGACGGATCGAACTCGGTCAGCCCCACGCTGAAACGCAGGCGGTAGCCACGCGCGTTCTGCGCATTCCACGCATCCACGTTTCGATGCAGGCGCGCCAGCGCCTCGCCACAGCCGGCGGCATCGGTATTGGTCAGCAGCGCGGCGAATTCGTCGCCGCCGAGCCGCCCCACCACATCCGAATCCCGGAACGCCATCCGCAGCGCCGCGCCGAACGCGGTCAGCGCGCGGTCGCCCTCGGCATGGCCGAACTGGTCGTTGATCGGCTTGAAGCCGTCCATATCGAAGAACACCAGCGTGGCCGGCCGGTCCAGCCGGCGGCACAACTCGATGGCGTGCTGGCTCAGCACCGTGAAGCCGCGCCGGTTGGAGAGCGCGGTCAGTTCGTCCATGCTGGCCAGGTGCACGGCGGCCAGCTCCTGTTCGGCCATGCGGGCCAGGTCGTGCAGCAGCGCGCGGTCGTCGTCGTCGAAGGTGCGCGGCTGGCGGTCGATCAGGCAGAGCGTGCCGAGCTTGGTGCCGTTGTGCGCCACCAGCGGGCAGCCGGCGTAGAAGCGGATATGCGGATCGCCGGTGACCAGCGGGTTGTCGTGGAAGCGCGGGTCCAGGCGGGCGTCGGGAATCAGCAGGATGCCGTCGCCGGCAATCGCGTGGCCGCAGAACGAGGTGTTGCGCGGCGCCTCGGTCTGGTCCAGGCCCTCGCAGGCCTTGAACCACTGACGGTTGGCATCGACCAGGCTGACCACCGCGATCGGCACGTCAAACAGCCGTTTGGCGAGCCGGGTCAGGCGGTCGAACCGTTCCTCGGCCGGGGTGTCGAGGATGTTGAGCGATCTCAGCGTGGCGAGACGCAGGGTTTCATCGGGCGGAATCGGGGGCGGCTGCATGGGCGGTTCCTGAGCGCGCGCCGGGCGGGTCCCGGCGGCTAGGGATCGTGCCTGTGTTAACGGCCAAATCGTACGCCGCCTGCAGGCTTGCCGCCCACGTGCACACCGATTGTTTCAATTTTTTGCGAGGTCGAGAGCACCTTCTATTCGCCCCGGCTGGCCCGGTCCATCAACACGCGCACACTGTCTGCCCGCGTCTCGGCACAGGCCACCGCCTCCGGCAGCACCATGCCGGCGAGCCGCGTCAGCACGTTGCCGGGCGGCATCTCCACCGCCAGCCGCACACCGCAGGCGCGCGCCAGCAGCATGGTCTCGTGCCAGCGCACCGGCAGCGCCATGTTGGCGGCGAGATCCGCCGCGATGCGTGCCGGGTCGCGTAGCTCGCGCGCGGCGCTGGCGCTGAACAGCCGCAGCGTGGGCCGGCGCAGCGTGACCGGCGCGAACGCCTGTGCGAGGCTCGCGGCGGCATCGTCCAGCAGCGGGCAGTGGGACGGCACGGCGATGGCCACCCGCTTGGCGCCATGCGCACCGGCCTCCTGCGCCAGCGCCGCCACGCGGGCCATCGCCACGTCCGCCCCGGCGATGACCAACTGCGTCGGCGCGTTGAAATTGGCCACGTAGACCGGCAGACCGGTCGCCCGGACCCGCGTCACGATGGCTTCCAGCGCCGGGGCTTCGAGCCCGAGGATGGCGGTCATGCCGAAGCCCTGCGGGTAGGCGTCCGCCATCAGCCGGCCCCGCAGCGCCACCAGCCGCACCGCGTCGTCATAGGCCAGCGCGCCGGCCACCACGGCCGCCGCGTAGGCGCCGATCGACAGCCCGGCCACGGCCTCCGGCCGGGCGCCGTCCGCCATTAGCGCGCGCGCCGTGGCCACGCCCGCCGCCAGCAGGCAGAGCTGGACCGATACGGTGGATTCCAGGCTGTCGGCGGTGTCGAGCGCCATCACGTCATGGCCCAGCGCGTCGCTGGTCTGGGCGAGCGTCTCGTGCACGGCGCGATGGTCGGGCAGGCTGTGGAGCATGCCGGGGCGCTGTGCGCCTTGTCCGGGGAAGGTCAGCAGCGTGCTCATGCCGTCTGCCACGGGTCCGTGCAGCGCACCGGGCCGGTGGCGGTCTTCAGCAGCACGCGGCCGCCGGTGCGCAGGCGCTCCAGCAGGGCAAAGCCGCCGTGAGGCGTGGCGATCTGGATATCGAGCCGCGTCTCCTTGCAATCGTCGATCAGCGCCGCCAGCCATTGTTCGTCGGCCTGACCCAGCGGCGCGGCGGCGTCAATCAGCAGGTCCACATCGCTGCCGGGATGGAGCACATCGAGCCCGGACGCGAGCGTGAACCCGGCCGCGCCGGTCACGCCCCAGTGCAGGCCGCGCGCATCGAGCAGCGGGGCGATCTGCGCCAGCGTGCGCAGCGCCGGGAGCGCCAGTCGGCGCGGGTGATCCTGCCAGCGCGCCGCCCCGGCGATGGCGAACGGCGACATCACCCGATCGCACTGGGACGCATCGATCCACGTGGCGTGGCGCTCCTCGCGCCGCCGGCCGCGCAGCCCCACCGGGATGCAGCTATCGCGCAGCAGATCGCGCCGCACCACTACGGGCGCCACCGCCAGCCACGTGGCATCGACCCACGCCGGCAGCGGCTGGCTGGCCGCGAACGCCGGGGCGTCGCGCAGCCAGATCAGGTCGTGCGGCTGGAGTGGGCGGGGGAGCGGAGCGTCCGGCACGGTGTCATCCCTGCCACTGCCGGGCGAGCACTTCGCGCACGCGCGCCGATGCCTGCCGATTCTCGCCGCCCAGCCGGCTGCGCAGGTCGCGCTCGGGGTCGGCGTCGATATCGGCCAGCGCAGCTTCCAGCGTCGTGCGCACCGTGGCGACGTCACCGGCTTCGGGCGCCTCGGCCCGGGCGACCGGCACGCGCCGCCACAGCAGGCCCAGCGTGGCGTAGTTGTCGATGTCGTAGGCCATCGGCGGTACGGTGGCCGCGAAGGCTTCGAGGTCCTCCACGCTGCGCATGGTGATGCGCGCCGCCGCTTCCTTGCCCATCGCATGCACCTGCACGCCGGGGTCCGCCAGCGCGACGATGCGGTTGGCCTGATAGCCGTGCGCGAGGAAGGCGCCCGACATGGCCTTGCCCACCAGCAGCGCGATCACCGGATGCCCCTGCAGGCGCGCGGTGGCGTAGGCATCCGCCGCGCTGGCCAGCGACTGGTGGATGCCGAACGCTTCCTCGCGCCGGCCGTAGGCCTGGCTCGGGGTATCCACCACGGCGACGATGGCGCGCTTGACCGGCGCGTCGCGGTCCGCCTGCACGGCGTCATGGACGGCGCGCGCGAGCGTCCAGCCCTCGCGCAGCCCCACCTCGCCATGGCGGGCGCGCGGGAACGGGCTGGCGGCATCGGGCACCACCGCGATCCAGCGCACGGGCCGGCCCGCCAGTTCGCCATCGGCCACCTGGATCGAGGCCGGATAGTCGGTCAGGCGCGATGCGCCCTGGCTCAAGGCGGCGAGCCAAATGGCGCCCCGGGAGTTCGATTCAGTCGATTCGGTCGTCATGACGGTTCTCCAAACACGGCGCGCACGGTGGCCGCATCGGCCTGCCGCGCGGGGTCATAGTCGGCCAGCCGCTGCAGATAGGACGCATACGCGGCACTGCGCGGCGGGGTGGGTGGCTGATTGGGCGGCTCGGCGACGAGGGCCGCCACGGTGGCGCGGATCGCCGCGCTGTCATCGTCGACATAGCGGTCCGCCAGCCCGGTAGCGATGCGCTGCTCGCCGCCGGTCAGGCTCCAGATCAGCGGCCGGTCGCGCGAGTCGTACTCGGCAATGCCGGCCTCCTGCTCGATCACGGCCGGCCCGTTCAGGCCCAGCCGCGCCTCACGCGTGACCACCAGCGTGCTGCACAGTCCGGCCGCAATCGACATCCCGCCGAAACACCCCACCTGCCCCGCAATCACGCCGATCACCGGCTGGTAGCGGCGCAGATCGACGATGCCCGCGTGGATCTCGGCGATGGCGGCGAGGCCGAGGTTGGCCTCCTGCAGCCGCACGCCGCCGGTCTCGAACAGGATCACCGCGCGCGTCGGGGTGCCCTGTCGGTTGTCCTGCGCGGCCAGTTCCAGCGCGCCGGCAATCTTGGCGCCGCCCACTTCGCCCAGGCTGCCGCCCTGAAAGGCGCCTTCGATGGCCAGCACGACGGTGGGATGCCCGTCGATGGTGCCCTTGGCGACGATCACGCCGTCATCGGCCTGCGGCACCACGCCCTGACGCGCGAGCCAGGTCGAAGTCAGGCCGTCGAACGGCCCCGCCAGTTCGCGGAAGGTGCCGGGGTCCAGCAGCGCATGGGCGCGCGCGCGGGCGCCCAGTTCGACAAAACTCTCGCGCGACAGCAGTGCGGGCTGGCTCATGGCTGCCCCTTGCTGTCATCCAATGCCTCGAACGCCTCGGCCAGCCGCATGCCGACCACGCCCGGCGTGGCGCCGAAGTCGTGGATGCGGATGCGCATGGCGGCGCGCGGCTCGGCGCTGAAGACGCGCGTGAGTTGGGCGTCCCAGACGCGGCCGTAGCCGTCCACCGAGGTGGTCACCTGGATCGAGGTCTTGCCGGCGTCGCCGGGTTCGATCATCACTTCAAGGTCGCCGGAACCGACCACGCCCACCAGCACGCGCTGGCTGGCCGGTGCGCCGGCGGGATATTCGAACTGGAGTTGTTCCATCATCGGTCTCCGTGGGGGAGCGCCGGCCCGGTGGGCAGGCGATCCAGAAATAACGTGGCGGCGAGCAGGTCGGCGGCGCCGCCGGGGGAGGCGTTGCGCGCCAGCATGCCGGCTTCGAGCCGATGCAGCAGCCGCCGGCCCGGCAGCGTGCCGATGCCGCCCGCTGCAAGCACGGCGGCGGCGCCGGCCTGCATCGTGGCCAGCCCTTCGCGGCCGGCGCGGGCCAGCACGCAGGTATCGTCGAGCCCGGCCATGATCGCCAGCAGCGCATTGACGCGCGCGGTGGGCTCCGCATCGCCGCGCGCGCGGCTGGCGCGCAGCGTCGGCAAACCCCGCTGCACGACATGCGGGAAGCCGGCCTCGGCCTGCCCGCGCGCGCCACCTACCTGATACGCCTGCCGCGCCAGTTCGCCCTTGTTGCCGGTGTGCGCGGGGCGATGCCGGTCTGGCAGCTGGGCGATGGCCCCGGCCGCGTCGGCCACGGCGTGGGCATCCGCACCCTCCGGCAGCAGCCCGGCGGCGCCGGCCAGCAGGCCCAGGCACCAGATCGCGCCGCGATGGGTGTTGACGCCGCCGGTGGCGCGCAGCATCGTCGCCTCCGCCGCGCGGCCCAGCGCGCCGAGTTGTTCGCGCAGGGGTCGATCGACGCCGGAGGATTCCCGCCCCGCCTCCGCCATCGCGGCGAAGCCGCCGCGCAGGCTGCGCGCGGATGCCACCATCAGCGCCAGCGTCAGGTCGCGGTGGGCGCCGCTGCCGCGCGCATCCACCAGCCCGGGCTTGGGCGACAACATCGCCTCGTCGATCAACACCGCTTCGGCCAGTGCGCCGATGGCGCCGGCGCGGTCTTCGGTGAGCGCTACCGCATGGATTGGGACGGCCATTACCAGCTCCGGAAACGTGCCGGCGGCTCGTACAGCCCGCCCGACCACTCGACCAGATCGGCCATGCTCTTGGCCGCCAGCAGCGAGCGCGTGGCATCGGCGCGATGCACGCCGAGGTCTTCCGGCAGTGCGATCAACCCGTCGCTGCGCATCTGGCGCGTGGTGGCCGGATCGTGGCGCATGCCGATCGGCGTGACGCCGGCCACCGCCGCGATCATCCGGCGGCGCTGCTCGATCGACGTCGCCTTATATAAATAGGCGATGCCTTCCTCGGTCAGCACGTGCGTGACGTCATCGCCATAAATCATCACCGGCGCCAGCGGCATGCCGGCATCCTTGGCCACCTGCACAGCGTCCATGGACTCCACGAAGGTCGGCTTGCCGCCCGCCTGGAAGGTTTCGACCATCTGCACCACCAGCTTGCGGCCCCGCGCGAGCGGGTCGTCAGTCTCGATCAGGTCGAGCCAGGCCGGGGTGGCGTGGCGACGTCCGCCCGGCTGGTGGCCCATGTTCGGCGCGCCACCGAAGCCCGAAAGCCGGCCGCGCGTGACCGTCGACGAATGCCCGTCGCCATCGATCTGGAGCGTGGAGCCGATAAACAGGTCCACCGCGTACTGGCCGGCGAGCTGGCAGAAGGCCCGGTTGGAGCGCATCGCGCCGTCCGCGCCGGTGAAGAAGACGTCCGGCCGGGCCGACACGTAGTTCTCCATGCCCAGTTCGCTGCCGAAGCTGTGCACGCTCTCGACCCAGCCCGATTCGATCGCCGGGATCAGCGTGGGGTGCGGATTCAGCGTCCAGTGCTTGCAGATCTTGCCCTTGAGCCCGAGCGATTCGCCGTAGGTCGGCAGGATCAGTTCGATGGCGGCCGTGTTGAAGCCGATGCCGTGGTTCAGCGCCTGCACCTTGTGCCGCTCGTAGATGCCACGGATGGCCATCATCGCCATCAGCACGTGCACCGGCTTGATCAGGCGCGGGTCGCGCGTGAACAGCGGCTCGCAGAAGAACGGCTTGTCGGCCTGCACCACGTAGTCGATCCACGAGCCGGGGATGTCCACGCGCGGCAGGTCGGCCGGGTCGTCCACGATCTCGTTGACCTGGGCGATCACCAGGCCGTCGCGGAACGCGGCGGCTTCCACCAGCGCGGGCGTGTCCTCGGTGCTGGCGCCGGTGTAGAGGTTGCCGGCGCGGTCGGCCTTGTAGCCGGCAATCAGCACGATCTGTGGTGTCAGATCCACATACAGCCGGGCGTACAGCTCGATATAGGTGTGGATGGCGCCGACTTCGAGCAGCCCATCCTCAAGGAACTGCGAGATCCGCACGCTCTGCGTGCCGGCATAGGCGAAGTCGAGCTTGCGCGCGATGCCGCGCTCGAACAGGTCCAGATGTTCGACGCGGCTGACGCTCGGAATGATCATGTGCAGGTCGTGCACGGTGGCCGGGTCTACCTCGGCCAGCGCACGGGACAGGAAGTCCGCCTGCTTCTGGTTGTTGCCCTCGAGCACCACGCGGTCGCCCGGGGCGGTCACGGCTTCGAGGAAGGGGACGATGTTGTCGGTGGCAACCACCTTGCCATCGGCCAGCCGGGCGCCAAGGCCCTGGCGGCGGCGCTTCTCAACGCGGCGGGTGTCCCATTGGCGGGGAGTGGGGGAATCTGGCATCGCGGCTCCGGACATGCGGCATGACTGTCGATGTGGGCCACGATACGCCGGGGGCCATGGTCAAACAATGACACCCGGCGGCGGATCGTTACGGTGAGAGAAATGACGGGACCGCCACTTCCCTCTGTCCGGGCTCGGCTAGTTGCTGTTAGGCGGATCCGGGGCGAAGCGGTTGAACACATAGTCGCGGTTCTTGACGACCGTGTGGCAGGCGAAGCAGGCCTGTTGCTTGGTGGCGTCCGAGGGCTTGCCGTCATCGAACTGCACGTAGCCCCAGCCGCCGGTGGCGGCGTACTTGGTCGAATCCCGCACCATGAACTGGAGGCCGTTCTTCGGGTGCCCGGCCACGTGGGACTGGGCCTTGCCGAAGGCTTCCGCGCTCTCCGCCAGCGCGTCGTAGCTCCAGGCGAGCCGGGCGATGATGGCGCCGTCGGGCAGCGGGTACTTGCCGCTGCGCAGGGCCACGACCGCCGCCTCGTTGCCGAGGATGGCGCGCAGGTCGTCGGTGGCGCCTTCCTCGCGGGCCACCGAGATCAGCGTCCACGCGCGGTAGCCGGGCGGGATCTTGTCCGGCACGGCTACCTTGCTGAGGTCCTGATTGGCTATCTTGGCGACCGGCTTGGCCGCCTGCATGCTGTCTTTCCCGGCGGCTTCCTTCGCCGTCTCCGCCAGCCCAACGCCCGCGCCAGCCAACGCCGTCACGGCCAGCGCCATCCCTACGATTTTTTTCATGGTTTGTCCTCCAGTGTGCAGGCGCCATCGTCACGCCAATCCGCCGCGCGGCATTGAACAGGCGGTCGGATTTGTCCGGAATGAACGTTGCGCAGCGTCGCGCCGTTTGCGCCACATCAAGCACCGAACTTTCTTAACGGCCGCGCAAGAAGTTTTACTTCCGCCGACTGGGCGTTGCGGCGATCATGACCGCGTCCTTGAATCCGGCCAGGAAGAGGTAGGCGATGCGCGCCCATGGCATCCTGAATTCCGCGCGATGTGTGGTGATGTTGGTGATGTTGGCGATGATGGGGATGGTGGGCCTCGCCCCGGCGCCGGCCCACGCCCAGACCGGCCCCACGTTCGGCATCGTGGGCGCCAACGTCCAGAAGCAGGCCAATGCGGTGCTGACGCTGATGTCGTTCGCCGTGGTGCCTGACCTCGCCTCCAGTTCGCTCTCCATCAGCAACACCAGCACCGACAACCCCGCCCTGACGCTCTGGCAGCTCGGCGGCGGTTTCACCTTGAGCCAGTCGTTCCCGCTCTACCTGGAGGGGTCGATTGCCTACAACCGCTACGACCCGACCTTCGTGGCCTCCAACGGCCAGGAGACCCGCAAGCTGCCGACCAAGTGGAATACCTTCGCGGGCACGGTCGGCGTCGGCTGGGATTTCCCGCTCATCGACAGCAAGGAACTGGTGTTCCGGCCGATCTTCAATGCCTCGATCGGCCGCGTGGCCAGCGACCTCTCCGTCGCCAAGTTCGCGGTGGAACATGTGACCGACCAGGAGATCGCCTTCCTGGACAACGGCGCCATGAACGCCTACGGGCTGGGCGGGTCGGTGATGCTGGACTGGGAAAGCCACCGCAACGAGCGCGATGTCGATGTGGAGCTGCGCTACACCAACATCTACCTGCGCAGCTTTGGCACCACGGGGGGCATGAACGCCTCCGCCGCCGCCCAGACCGCCAGCCTCTACGCCCGCTGGCGCGCGCCCACCGGCCTGCGTGCGCTGGACCGGCCGGTGCGCTATGTGCTCGAACTGTCCCACTCGCACTACTTCGGCAATCAGGCCGGCGCGCTGGGCTTCAGCCAGCTCACCACGGTCGGCACCGGGCTGGAACTCGACACCAGCGCACATGAAGTATTCGTCACCCGCATCCGGGGCGTGTTCCGCTACGTCTTCGGCAACAACGTGCACGGCCTGTCGTTCGGGCTGGCGGCCAGCTTCTAGGGCCCGGCTCAGCGCACGGCGGAGCCCTCGGCGGTCCGCGCCACTTCGAGCCGGTTGCCGCCGAGCGATTTGGCGCGATACAGCGCCTGGTCGGCGGCGGCCAGCGCGTCGGCCAGCGGCGGCACCTCGGTCTCGAAGTGGGCCAGCCCGATGCTGACCGTGGCCGGAATGCCGAGACCGAGGCCGTGGATCTGGTGCGGGATGGTGTCGGCGAAGCGCGTGGCCACGGCCTCGCCGAGCGCCCGGGCGCGGCGCGCGTCGTCGCCGGCCAGCAGGGCGGCGAACTCCTCGCCGCCGATGCGCCCGAGCAGCGCGTGCGGCCCCAGCACACGCCGGGCGATTTCCGCGAACGACTTCAGCACCTGGTCGCCAGTCTGGTGACCGTACACGTCGTTGACGGCCTTGAAGCGGTCGAGGTCGAACGCCAGCACGGCCACCGGCCGGCTCCCTTCGCCACCGAAGAGGCGGGCGCCCTGCTCGAAGAACCAGCGGCGGTTGCCCAGCCGGGTCAGGTAGTCGGTCTGGGCTTCCTGCAGGAGCTGGCCGTGGGCCTCGTCACGGATCAGCTTGAGCAGCGCCATCGGCAGGAGGACCGAGTACAGCACCCCTTCGTAGACCGTGAGCTTGCTGGCGGCGGCCTGCATCGCCGGCCCGTAGGCAGAAACCAGCCACGGCAGGATCAGGGCCCGCGCGAAATAGACCACGGCATGGATGCCCGCCACGACCACGATGATGTGGCGCGAACGGAGCGCCTTCATCGCCTCGCAACGCAGCATCTCGCGCGCTGTCATGGCGCTGATCAGCGCGATCGGCAGGGCGCTGACGTAGTTCCACATGAGGTCCAGCCGCTGCGCGCCCCAGCCGGCCCACACCAGCGCGTCCACGATCAGTATCCCCACCGACGCCGCGCGATACTGCCGCCCGCTCAGCGAAGCGATGCCGCCGAGGACCAGCAGGTACCCGGTAAGGATGACGAGATTGCTGACGGCGGAGCCCATCGCCCCGGGCACGCTGCGCCGGACCAGCACCAGCGCGCAGCCGATGGCGAGCGTCGTGAAACCGGCCGCGAGAATCCGCAGCGTGCGGCTGCGGCGGGGATTGGTCCGATGCTCCCAGAACGTCATGCCGGCACTGGCCAGAAGCGTCCCGATGGCGAGGAGATAAAGGGTGAGGAGGTCTACGTACATCCCAAATGTAAAGACATTGCGCCGACGCATCGCGCCGGCTGCCGAATTTTACGTGGAAACCCGCCCGCGGGATGGTGCTTGATACGCCGGTGATTGGTGTCTATTCGGTGCCTGTTCGGTGCCTGTGCGGTGCCTACTCGCGGATCAGGTCGATGAGCGCGCGCAGGCCGGCCGGCACGTGGCGGCGGCCCGGGTAGTACAGGCACAGGCCATCGAGCGGCGGCGTCCAGCCTTCCAGCACGCGCACCAGCGTGCCGGCCTGCAGGTCGGCGGCCACGTTCCACTCGCTCAGGTAGGCCAGCCCCAGCCCGGCGCGGGCGGCCTGCTGCGTCAGGCCGGGCTCGTCGAGGGTCAGCGCGCCTTTGACGTCGACGCGCACCGCCTCGCCATGCCGCGCGAATTCCCACTGGTAGATCGCCCCGCTCGGCATGCGCGTGCGGATGCAGGCGTGCGCGTGCAGGTCGGCGGGCGTGCGCGGCGGCTTGTGCCGGGCGAAGTAGTCCGGGCTGCCGACCACGGCGAAGCGCTGGGTATCGCCGAAGGGCACGGCGATCATGTCCTGCGGCAGGGTTTCGGCGAGGCGGATGCCGGCATCGAAGCCGTCGGCGACGATGTCGATCAGCCGCCCTTCCGTGACGATATCGAGCGTCATGGCCGGATAGCGCTGCAGGAAGGCGATGAACAGCGGCATCACCTGCCGCGCGGCGCCCGCCGAGGTGTTGATGCGCAACTGGCCCGACACGGTGTCGCGCAGGCTCCCCGCCTGCTCGATCGCGCCCCGGATCGTGGACAGCGCCGGCGCGATGCTGTCCACGAACTGCGCGCCGGCCGCCGTCAGCGACACGCTGCGGGTGGTGCGATGGAACAGCCGCACGCCGATGCGCGACTCCAGCGCCGCCACCGCGTGGCTGAGCGCGGACGTGGAGACGCCCAGCTCCGCCGCTGCCGCCCGAAAGCTGCGATGCCGCGCCACCGCCAGCACCGCCTCCAGTTCACCGAGGCCAGAGGATTTCATTATCCTGATTTCTTCATCATCACATCCCGCATTGTATGGCTAGTCAACACAATGGCGCAGAGCTATCTTGTGCTTCAGCCCGCGTTTTTCGCGCTTTGCTTAAGATGCTTTTCCGCTACCCCGGAGACCCACCATGCAGATCATCGACAAGATTTATATCGACGGTGCCTTCGTCACCCCGCACGGCGACGAGATGTTCGACCTGTTCAATCCCGCCACCGAACAGGTGATCGGCCAGGTGCGCCTGGCCGACGCGCAGGACGCCCGGGACGCCATCGCCGCCGCCAAACGGGCGTTCCCGGCCTTCTCCCGCACCAGCCAGCGCGCGCGCGTGGACCTGCTGAAGCGCATGCACGCCGCCGTGCTGGCGAAGGAAGACGAACTGTACGAGGCAATCACCGAGGAGTACGGCGCGCCGGTGTCCCGGGGCCGCTGGATGGCCCGGCATGCGAGCAACGTGCTGATCGACGCGGCCAATGTGCTCGAGCAGTACACGTTCACGCGCCGCGTGGGCGGCGCCGAGGTGGTGATGCAGCCGATGGGCGTGGCCGGGCTGATCACGCCGTGGAACAGCGACGCGGGCTTTATCTGCGGCAAGCTGGCTGCCGCCGTGGCCGCCGGCTGCACCGCCGTCATCAAGCCGAGCGAGATGAGCGCGATGCAGACCCGCATCGTCACCGAGGCGCTGCACGCAGCGGACGTGCCGCCCGGCGTGTTCAATATCGTCACAGGGCGCGGCGATGTGGTCGGCGCCGAGATCAGCACGCATCCCGATGTGACCAAGGTGTCGTTCACGGGCTCCACGGCGGTCGGCAAGACCATCCTGCGTGTGGCGGCGGACACGCTGAAGCGGGTGACGCTGGAGTTGGGTGGCAAGTCGCCCGTGGTCGTGCTCGACGATGCGAACTTCGACGAAGCCGTGCCGATGGCCATGGACGCCGGCTTTATGAACAGCGGGCAGGCGTGCATCGCCGGCACGCGGATTCTGGTGCCGGAACACCGGCTTGCCGAGTTCGAGGCGCACGTGCGCGACATCGTGGCGGCCACGCAAGCCGGCGATCCGCGCGATCCGCAGACGACGGTCGGGCCGATGGTCAGCCAGAAGCAGTGGGAGCGCGTGCAGCGCTATATCCGCATCGGCATTGACGAAGGCGCGCGGCTGGTGGCGGGCGGCGAAGGCCGGCCGGAAGGGCTCGACGCGGGCTGGTTCGTGCGCCCGACCGTCTTCAGCGATGTGACCAACGACATGACGATTGCGCGCGAGGAGATCTTCGGACCGGTACTGTCGATCATTACCTACCGGGACGAGGAGGAGGCCATCGCCATCGCCAACGACACCAGCTACGGCTTGCAGGCCTACGTGCTGTCGGCGGATGTCCAGCGGGCGCACGCGGTGGCATCGCGCATCGAGGCCGGGCGGGTCCTCGTCAACACGCTCGCCCACGACCCGGCGGCGCCGTTCGGCGGCCTGAAGCAGTCGGGCATTGGGCGCGAGTACGGCGTCTATGGGCTGGAAGCGTTCCTGGAGACCAAGGCGGTGCTGAACGTGCCGGTGTAATAAGGGGCGCTGTCGGGGCGGCCGGTCTCAGCCCGCCCAGGCATGGCGCACCAGCAGCGCCGACAGAACGAACATGGTGATACCGACCAGCCCGTCGAGCACGCGCCAGGCCTTCGGCCGGGCGAACCACGGGGCGAGAAAGCGCGCGCCAAACCCGAGCAGCCCGAACCAGCACAGGCTGGCGGAACTGGCGCCCGCCACGAACCAGCCACGTAGCGCGGCCGGCTGCTGGGCGCCGATGCTGCCCACCAGCAGCACGGTATCTAAATAGACATGCGGATTGAGCAGCGTGAAGGCCGCCGCCTGCGCCAGGATCGCGCCTCGGCTAAGACTCTTCGCACCCTTCTCCCCCTCCGACGCCTGCAGCCGCTGCGCCTGCCCCGCGCGCCGCAGCGCCCGCCAGCCATAGACGGCCAGAAAGATCGCGCCGGCCAGCGCCAGTAAGCGCGCAAGGCCCGGGCGCTCGCCCAGCGCCTGGGCCATGCCCATGACGCCGGCGGCAATCAGCAAGGCATCCGCCACCGCGCAGAGCAGGACCACGCTGCCCACATGCTCCCGGCGCAGGCCCTGACGCAGCACGAACGCGTTCTGCGCGCCGATGGCGACGATCAGGCCGAAGCTCAGGGCCAGGCCCTGCAGGGCGACGGATAAAGGGAGCGAAGGAGTGGGCAGTGCGGAAATCATGCGCGCAGCTTGCCTGCTCTGGAGTATGTAGACAAACTATCTTTTCTTCATTCGATGTAGTTTCACTAATCTCATGCTCGATTACGCCGCCCTGTCCGCCTTGGCCGCCGTGGTCCGCGAAGGCAGCTTCGAGCGTGCGGCCCGCGCGCTGCACGTGACCCCATCGGCCATTTCCCAACGCATTCGCCTGCTGGAGGAGCGCGTGGGCTGCGCGCTGGTGATCCGCGACCAGCCCTGCCGGGCCACGGAAACCGGGCGCCGGCTGTGCCAGCACGTGGACCGCGTGCGGATGCTCGAACATGAATTGCAGGGGACGTTGCCGTCACTTGCGGCGGAGGGGTTGGCGCGGGTGGCGCTGCCCGTCGCGATCAATGCCGACAGTCTGGCGACGTGGGCCGCGCCGGCGATTGCGACGTTTGCCGCGCAACATCCCGTCCTGATGGAGGTGGCGGTGGACGATCAGGACCACACCACCGAATGGCTGCGCAGCGGCGCCGTGCTGGCTGCCGTGACCGCCGCCGCCCGCCCTGCCGCTGGCTGCGAAAGCCGTCCGCTGGGCGCCATGCGCTATCTGGCGGCTGCCAGCCCGGCCTTCGTGCAACGCCATTTCGCCGCCGGCGTGGGTGCCGGCAGTCTGGCGGCGGCGCCGAGTCTGGTGTTCAACAACAAGGATGCGTTGCAGGCGACCTGGGTGCGGCGCCTGTGCCATCGGCATGTGGAACTGCCCCGGCACACGCTGCCCTCATCGCAGGCGTTTGTCACGGCGGCCGTGGCCGGCATGGGCTGGGGCCTGCATCCGCAGAGCCTGATCGCCCAACATCTCGCAGACGGCGCGCTGGTCGAACTCGTGCCAGACACCCCGCTGGACGTGCCCCTGCACTGGCACTACGCCCGCGCGGCATCGGCCTTGATCGACGGCCTGAGCCGGGAAGTGATGGCCGCCGCCCGGACCGGTCTGTTACCGCCCTGACCGGCCCGGCGGCGGCTTTCCGCTGTTACGGCGTGGTCACGCCATCGTCGGCGAACTCGACCCGATTCCGGCCGCGCTCCTTGCTGCGGTACAGGGCCGTGTCGGCGCGGGCGATCATGCCGTGGATGGTGTCGCCCGGCTGCACGCAGGCCACGCCCAGGCTCGCGGTCATCCGGCCCGTCACCGCGAAGTCCTGCTCGGCCAGCGCATTACGCAGCCGGTGGGCGAAGTACACGGCGTCCTGCAGGGCAGTATCGGCGCAGATCAGCAGGAATTCTTCGCCGCCCCAGCGCCCGAGGGTGTCCGTCGGCCGCTTGACCGCCATGATCAGGTCGGCGATCTCGACCAGCACGCGGTCGCCCACCTGATGGCCGTAGGTGTCGTTGACCGACTTGAAGCGGTCCACGTCGATCAGCAGGATCGAGAACGGCTTGCCTTCGACACGGCTGCGCGCCAGCGCGCCGGCCAGTGCATCGTCGAGATGCCGCCGGTTGAACACCCCGGTGAGCTGGTCGGTCTTGGAGAGCGCCTCAAGCAGGCGGTTTTTCTCCATCAATTCCAGTTCCGCCTCCGTGCGCAGGGCAATGATCAGCCGGAGCCGGCGCAGGACCGAGTTGAAGCCGTCGATCACGCTATCGAACTCGGTGCGACCCAGCCGGGCAAGTTCGTCGAGATGGTCGCCATGGCTGGAGGACAGTTCGAACAGCGCCTCCCGCAGATGCTCGAGCGGCCGGAACACCATCCGCAGGCCGAAGGTCAGCAGGATGACCAGCGCTACGTCGATCACGGCGACCTCGGTGATCCCCTGGATCATGGCCGCGCGCTGGGTCTTCTGCATGGTGTCGCGCGTGAAGCGGACCACGGCCGTGCCGATGGCCTGGCTGCGCCGCTCGGCGTCGATGTCATCCGGGGGATAGAGCGTGACTTCCGCCAGCACGTCATGCCCGCTGGCCGCGCAGAATGGCCCGGCCGGGGCGGCGGTGGCCGTGCGCTGCACCGCCGCGTACACCTCCTCCCGGTCCGGGGAGAAGACGCAGGCCTCGGTGACCTCGGGATGGATCAGCGTGGATTCCAGCTGCGTGCGCAGGGTCCCCACGTTCAGCGCCCAGGTGGGCGCGGCCAGGCTCTGCTTGAGGCCGTCCAACACCTCGCCACGGGTCCGCTCGAAGCGCTGCTCCAGGTCCTGGTGCAGCAGCCATTGCCGATGCATGGCGAACGCGCCCAGCGTTGTCGTGGTGGCAACGATGAACAGCACGATCATCCTGTTCCGGATCGAACGAACCGGTGGCAGCAGTGGCATGGAATGCGCAATCCTGAGGGGTCGCGGCGCGGGCTATTGGTCCGCCGCCTGGTCGAACAATTGCCGGAACCTGGCGAGTTCCGGGTGCGATTCCTCGTACTTCTTGCTGAATCCGACGTGCACGGTCTCGGTCTTGATGGTCATCGCCCGCCGGGACTTGTAGCGCATGCGCTCCGGAATGCCCTGCGCTTCCAGCGTGACCAGCGCCTCGTTGATGACCACGGTGGGATTCACCACGCAGTCGATCTCCTGCACCAGCATCTTCTTGACCAGGTCGTGGAACTCATGCCCCTCCACGAGCTGGATCTTGCCCTCCCGCGCCAGCTGGAAAAAGCGCGGGCCGGGGGCGAGGTAGCCGCGCTGGTTGCCGAACTTCAGCCCGGCGAAGTCGTCCGGATAGCGATGGAAGGTGCGGCCCTCGATCGAATCGCGGTTGCAGTGCACCGCCACTTCCTCGCTATAGAACGGCTTGGAGTGATTCAGGAACGGCCGCTCCCTGGGCCGGTAATAGACGCCGAGCACGCCGGCGCTGTTGCCGTTCCGGGCCTCCTCCACCACCCGCGCCCAGGGGGCAAAGCGGACCTGCACCTTGAATTCGGGAATCCGCTTCAGGACGCGATTGATGTTGTCGATATAGGCGCCCTTGGGAATCCCGTTTTCCTCGTAGGACTGGGGTCGCTGGCCGGCCTCCGAGTACAGGACGATGGTGGTCTGCGCCTGGGTGGGCGCTGCAGGCGGCGCGGCGCGGGCCTGGGCGGCGGCCTGCGCGTGCCAGATCCCCAGCACCAATGGCGCCATTACGGCGATTCGTCGCGCAGACAGCATGATTTCCATGGGCACCAAGGGATTGACACGCCAGTACAACGGCATTCTCCCGTATTTATTGACGGCGGTGCGGCCCCCTCACAAGGGGTATTGCCTCCCGGAAACCCTAGGCTTTCATTAGCATCCGGCACACGGCGGCCAGGCCGAGCAGGTTCGGATCGCGCTCCCGGCGGCGCAGGAAACTCAGGCCGATGGACTGCTTCATGTCGTATTCGGCGGTCAGGGGGACAAAGGCGACGTTCTTCGCGAACACGTCCCGCACGCGCCCGGGCAGCAGGGAATAACCGATGCCGCCGCCCACGAGGTTCATCAGCGAGAAGATGTCCCCGACCTTCATCACCACGTTGGGCGTGAAATCTGCGATGCGGAACGCCTCCATGAAGCCGCTCGATGTCACAAAGCCCTCGCCCAGCGACACGAACGGCTCGTCCCGGCAGACCCGCAGGTCGATCTCGGGCAGCGTGGCGTAGTGGGAATCGGCCGGGGCGGCGAAGAAGATGTCGTCCTCGAACATCGGAATCGACTCGATTTCGGCGTCGGGCTCGGGCAGGGCCATCAGCGTGGCGTCGATGGAGCCCTGGCGCAGCTTCTGGAGCAGGTCGGCGTTGGAGCCGAGCACGAGTTCGGTCTGCAGCTCCGGGCGGCGCATCTTGATGCCGATGACCACCTGCGGCACGGTCTTGATGGTCAGCGAATAGAGCGAGCCGATCTTGAGCTGGTCGGCGGAGTAGCCGGCGGCCTCGCGCGTGACGCGGATGCCGTCGGACATCGTCTTGAGGACATCTCGCGCCACATCGGCCAGCACGTGCGCGGCCTCGGTCGGCAACAGGTTGCGGCCCTCGTGGCGGAACAGCGCGCAGCGCATGCCGTCCTCGAGCGAATGGAGCGCCCGGTGCACGCTTACCGGGCTGATATCGAGCGCCTCCGCGGCCTTGGCCAGGTTGCCGGTCTCCATGAAGGCCAGCAGGGCCTCGAGCTTGCGGAACGTGATCTCTTCACTGATGCGCAGGGGCATGGCGGCGGGGGCGACGGGAGGGTCAGGGGGTCGATGACGCCACCATGATACGCCGCCCGCCTCGCGCTATTCGAGCGCCGTGCCCTTGGCCTGCGGCGCGTCCGCGGCATCGGCCGGGACTTCTGCTGCCGGCTCAGCCTGCCCTTCTGCCGGTCCCTCGGCGGCCTGCGCCGGCGGCTCGACCTCATCCTTCGGCACGTAGGACGGATCGCGCGCCCAGCGGTTCAGGTCCTTGGCCAGCGCCACCGCGCTGCGGTTCAGGATCGAACAGGTGCCCTTGAACCCGCCCCAGAATCCGCCGATGGACCAGCGGTTCAGCTTGACGTGGCGCGCCACCTTGCCGCCTTCGATCAGCTCGGCATTCACCGTGATGGCCTTCGGGCCGGTCCAGGCCCCGCCGCCCACGCCCAGGACGTGCGTGATCTGGAGCCGCATCACCTGGGCCTCGCCGGCCTCCGCGCCGGCGGCCAGCTTGCCGTCACCGCCCTTGTTGCGGCGGCGCAGGACGTCCGACACACGCGTGGCCAGCATCGACTCGATCTGGCATTCCTCGCGGACCTTGTCGACCACGCCGGCGCCGGGCGCATAGGTAACGGGGGTTTCCAGCAGGACTTGAGTGTTGGCGGCCAGGGCAGGCGCGCACAGCAGCGCGCCCAGGGACACTGCGCACAGGGACTTGGAAGACATGGAACGAGACTGAGGATGGATCGCGAGCCGAAGGGTATCAGCGCGCCGGCCGCCACGCCTCAGTGGTTAGTGGGGTGTCGGCGTGGCGCAACGGGTGGCGATGGGGCAGGTCGTGCCCCATCGGTGCTACACCTCGTCGTGCGTGCCCAGCGCCTTGTTGATCCGCAGCGCCACGAGCGTGCCGACGGCACCGGACAGCAGGTACAGGCTCACTGCCGCCAGCCCGAACAGGGACGACAGGCCCAGCGCCACCAGCGGCGCGAAGGCCGCGCCGAACAGCCAGCCGAAGTCCGTGGTCAGTGCGGCGCCCGTGTAGCGGTAGCGGCGATCGAAATTCGACGTCACCACGCCCGCCGCCTGCCCGTAGGACAGCCCCAGCAGCGCAAACCCGACCAGGATGAACACGTCCTGCCCGGTCTGCCCGCCGTCGAGCAGCCATGGGGCGAACAGGCTGAAGATGCCGATCAGCACCGCCATCACCGCCAGCGTGGTGCGGCGGCCGATACGGTCCGCGATCCAGCCCGACAGCAGCGTGCCGATGAAGGCGATGAAGCCGCCCACGATCTGGATCGCCAGCATGTCCGTCACGCCCTGCGCCTTGTGCAGGAGCACCCAGGACAGCGGGAACACCGTCACCAGGTGGAACAGCGCGTAGCTCGCCAACGCCGCGAAGGCGCCGAGGAAGATGTTGAAGCCTTGCGCGTTCACCATCTGCAACGTGCTGATCGGCTCCAGCTCGCCTTCGTCGAGCAGTTGCGTGTACTCGTGCGTCACCACCAGCCGCAGCCGCGCGAACAGCGCCACCACGTTGATGGCGAAGGCCACGAAGAACGGATAGCGCCAGCCCCAGTCGATGAATTCGGCTGGTGTCAGGCTCGCGTAGAGGAACAGGAACAGCGCGCCGGCGATGATGAAGCCCGTGGGCGCGCCCAGTTGCCCCACCATCGCGTACCAGCCCCGCTTGTGCGGGGGCGAGTTGATGGCCAGCAGCGACGGCAGGCCATCCCACGAGCCGCCGAAGGCAATGCCCTGCAGGAAGCGGAAAAACGCGAGCAGGTAGATGGCGGCGCTGCCGAGCGTGGCATAGGACGGCAGGAAGGCGATGCCCACCGTTGCCGTGCCGAGCAGGAACAGCGAGGCCGTCAGCTTGACGCCGCGCCCCCATCGGCGCTGAATGCGCATGAACAGCGCCGTGCCGAACGGCCGCCCGATGAACGCGAAGGAAAAGATCGTGAAGCTGTAGAGCAGCCCCGCCAGCTCACTGGCGAAGGGGAAGTAGACCGATGGGAAGACCAGCACCGAGGCGATGCCGTAGACAAAGAAGTCGAAGTACTCCGACGCGCGGCCGATCACGACGCCGGTGGCGATTTCGGCGGGCGCCACCTGATGGTGACCTTCCGCCGGAGGTGCAGTCGGCGACGCGCGGTGCTGATGGGTCAGGCTGGCCATCCTTGAGATCTCCTTCGCGAGCGAGAGGCATGTCAAACTGCACTCAAAGTCATCCACTGACAAGAATAGCGCCTAAACTGCCATAGGAAATCGAAAAGATGATTGCGTCGAGCGGCGCTCGACGTTCCTCAAACGCCACTTCCGCAACCATGCGACCCTTCGATTCTGCGGCTCGGCCGCTCAAAGTGACGGGAAGACTGCTTTTGCGTGTTGGTGCGTTCGGCCTGCTGGCCGCGCTCGCCGGTTGCAACGCAGTGCTTTTTTCGCCATCTGGCGAGTTGGCCGTGCGCCAGCGCGACCTCATCATCATCGCCACCCTGCTGATGCTGCTGATCATCGTTCCGGTGATCATCCTGACGCTGCTGTTCGCCTGGCGGTACCGGGAGAACGCCAACAATCCCCACTACAACCCTGACTGGGACCACTCCACCGTGCTGGAGCTGGCCATCTGGGCCGCGCCGCTGCTGATCATCATCGCGCTGGGCGCCGTGACCTGGGTGAGTACCCACCAGCTCGATCCCTACCGCCCCCTCACCTTCATCGACGGCAAACGCGCCGTCACGCCTGACACCAAGCCGCTGGTCGTGGAAGTGGTGGCGATGGACTGGAAATGGCTGTTCCTCTACCCCGAGCAGGGCATCGCCACGGTCAACGAGATGGCCGCGCCGGTGGACCGGCCCATCGCGTTCAAGATCACGGCCACCTCGGTGATGAACACGTTCTTCGTGCCCTCGCTGGCGGGCATGGTCTATGCGATGCCCGGCATGGAGACCAAGCTGCACGCCGTCATCAACAAGGCCGGCGTCTATGATGGACTCTCGGGCAACTACAGCGGCGAAGGGTTCTCGCACATGCGCTTCAAGTTCCACGGGCTGTCAGACGGCGATTTCGACAAATGGGTGCAGCAGGTGAAATCGGGCGGCACCGCGCTCTCCAAGGATGCGTACGTGAAGCTGGCCGAGCCGAGCGAGCGCGTGCCGGTGCAGCGCTATGCCAGCGTCGAGCCCGATTTGTACAAGCAGATCCTGAACCGCTGCGTGCTAGGGGGAACCTGCATGGCGGACACGATGGCGCTGGACCGCAGCCGCGGCAAGTTCGACCCGTCCACCTATGTCTGCACGGCCGGCAATACGGCTGGCGGCGCGGCGGGCGAGGCGTCCATGTTCGCCTCGGAACCCGCGCTGAACGACGGCAGGCGCTTGCTGCGGTAGACGAAGCGCCGCCGGACTCGTAATCTTTCGCCAATACTCAGCGGCCTGCTGGCCCAGGTGACACAACATGCCCGAGCGTTCCGATCTCGCTTCGCCGATCTTTGGCCGCCTCTCCTGGGAGGCCATTCCGCTCCATGAACCGATCCTGCTGGCGACGTTCGCCGTGGTGGCGCTCGGGGGCCTCGCCCTCGTCGGCGCGCTGACCTACTACCGGGTCTGGGGCTACCTGTGGCGCGAGTGGTTCACCAGCATCGACCACAAGAAGATCGGCATCATGTACGTGATCCTGGGCATCGTGATGCTGCTGCGCGGCTTTGCCGACGCGATCATGATGCGCATCCAGCAGGCCGTCGCATTCGGCGACAACCTCGGCTACCTGCCCCCGCACCACTACGACCAGATCTTCACCGCGCACGGCGTGATCATGATCTTCTTCGTGGCGATGCCACTGGTCACCGGGCTGATGAACTTCGTCGTGCCGCTGCAGATCGGCGCGCGCGACGTGGCGTTCCCGTTCCTGAACAACTTCAGCTTCTGGATGACCGTGGGCGGCGCGATACTGGTGATGATGTCGCTGTTCGTGGGCGAGTTCGCGCGCACCGGCTGGCTGGCCTATCCACCGCTGTCCGGCATCCTGCACAGTCCGGACGTGGGCGTGGACTACTACATATGGTCCCTGGAGGTGGCCGGGGTCGGCACATTGTTATCGGGGATCAACCTGCTCGTCACCATCGTCAAGATGCGCGCGCCGGGCATGACGCTGATGCGCATGCCGATCTTCACCTGGACCTCGCTGTGCACCAACGTGCTGATCATCGCCGCGTTCCCCGTGCTGACCGCCGCCATCACCATGCTGGCGCTGGACCGCTACGTCGGCACGAACTTCTTCACGGCGGACCAGGGCGGCAGCGCCATGATGTACGTGAACCTGATCTGGATCTGGGGCCACCCCGAGGTCTACATCCTGGTCCTGCCCGTGTTCGGCGTGTATTCCGAGGTGGTAGCCACCTTCGCGCGCAAGCGGCTGTTCGGCTATGCGTCGATGGTGTACGCCACGGTGGTGATCACGGTGCTCTCCTACCTGGTGTGGCTGCACCACTTCTTCACGATGGGATCAGGCGCCAGCGTCAATTCGTTCTTCGGGATCACGACGATGATCATCTCGATCCCAACCGGCGCCAAGATCTTCAACTGGCTGTTCACGATGTACCACGGGCGCATCAAGTTCGAGGTGCCGATGCTGTGGACCGTCGGCTTCATGGTCACCTTCGTGATCGGCGGCATGACCGGCGTGCTGCTGGCGGTGCCGCCCGCTGACTTCCTGCTCCACAACAGCCTGTTCCTGATTGCCCACTTCCACAACGTGATCATCGGCGGCGTGCTGTTCGGGCTGATGGCCGGCATCACCTACTGGTTCCCGAAGGCCTTCGGCTACAAGCTCGACCCGTTCTGGGGCAAGTGCTCGTTCTGGTTCTGGCTGGTCGGGTTCTACGTGGCGTTCATGCCGCTGTACTGGCTGGGCTTCCTCGGCGTGACGCGCCGCATGAACCATTTCGACGATCCGTCGCTGCAGCCGTGGTTCCAGATCGCCGCGCTGGGTGCGCTGCTGATCGCGCTCGGCATCGGCTGCTTCATCATCCAGCTGGTGGTCAGCTTCATGCGCCGCGAGCAGCTGCGCGACACCACGGGCGACCCGTGGAACGGCCGCACGCTCGAATGGTCCACTTCGTCGCCGCCGCCGCAGTACAACTTCGCGTTCACGCCGATGGTCCACGACGCCGACGCCTGGTGGCAGATGAAGCAGCTGGGCTACCAGCGCCCCGACCAGGGCTTCATCCCCATTCACATGCCGAAGAACACCGCCGCCGGGATCGTGCTGGCGGGCCTGAGCACCCTGTGCGGCTTCGCCCTGATCTGGCACATCTGGTGGCTCGTGGTGGTGTCCTTCGCGGCGACGATCATCTCCGCCATCGTCCATACCTTCAACTACAAGCGCGATTACTACATTCCGGCCGATGACGTGGTCCGGACCGAAGCGACGCGCACCCAACTGCTCGCGACCCATGGTTGAATCGACGATGCCCCTCTCGCACGGCGGCCCGGGCACCCACCCGGCCGCGCCGCTCGACCACAACTACCAGTTCTACGTCAAGGAAGAGGTCCACGCGGAGAACGGCACCCTGCTCGGGTTCTGGCTCTACCTGATGAGCGACTGCCTGGTCTTCGCGTGCCTGTTCGCCTGCTACGGCGTGCTCGGGCGGGAATACGCGGGCGGCCCCACCGGGGCGGAGCTGTTCGAGCTGCCGCTGGTGGCCCTGAACACCACCTTCCTGCTGCTGTCGTCGATCACCTACGGCTTCGCCATGCTGCAGATGCAGGTGCGGCGCAAAGCCGGCACGCTGATCTGGCTGGCCATCACGGGCGTGTTCGGCCTGGCCTTCCTGTTCGTGGAGCTGTACGAGTTCGCACACCTGATCCATGAAGGCGCGGGGCCACAGCGCAGCGCTTTCCTGACATCGTTCTTCGCACTGGTCGGCACGCACGGGCTGCACGTGACGTTCGGCATCATCTGGCTGGTCGTGCTGATGTTCCAGGTCAGCCGGCACGGGCTGATCACCGCCAACAAGCGTCGGCTGATGTGCCTGTCGATGTTCTGGCACTTTCTGGACGTCGTGTGGATCGGCGTCTTTACCTTCGTCTACCTGATGGGAACGCTGCAATGAGCGTGCACGACAACACCCTCGGCGACCACGCGGACGCGCATGGTCATGGTCACGAAGAAGAGATCGGGCCGCACGCCACGCTGGGCGGCTACCTGACCGGCTTCGTGCTGTCGGTCTTCCTGACCGCGATTCCGTTCTGGCTGGTGATGGGCGATGTGTTCGACAAGACTTCGACCACGGCCGTGGTGATCCTGCTGCTCGGCGCAGTGCAGATCGTCGTCCACATGATTTTCTTCCTGCACATGAACGCGCACTCGGAAGGCGGCTGGAACATGCTGTCCCTGATCTTCACGCTGGTGCTCGTGGTCATCACGCTCACCGGCTCGCTCTGGGTGATGTTCCACCTGAACAGCAATATGATGCCGTCGATGCAGCATTCGGAGAAGCTGCCGGGCCCGGGCGGCATCACGCCGCCCAAGGCCCCTTGATACTTCTGATACTCCTGCTGCCGCTCAGGTGTCCACTTAGGCGGCCAGGCGGAAGGTAGACACGGCTTCCTTCAGGCGCTGGGCCTGCTCTTCGAGCGAGCCCGCCGCCGCAGCGGCCTGCTCCACCAGCGCCGCGTTCTGCTGCGTCACGGTGTCCATCTGCGTGACCGCGAGGTTCACCTGCTCGATACCGGCGCTCTGCTCGGCCGAGGCCGCGCTGATTTCCCCCATGATGTCCGTCACGCGCTTCACGGCGCTGACGATCTGCTCCATGGTCTCGCCGGCGCGCGCCACCAGTTGCGAGCCGCGCTCCACACGATCCGCCGAATCCCCGATCAGCGACTTGATTTCCTTGGCCGCCGTGGCCGAACGCTGCGCCAGGCTGCGCACCTCGCCCGCCACCACCGCGAAGCCGCGGCCCTGCTCGCCGGCACGGGCCGCTTCCACGGCCGCGTTCAGCGCCAGGATGTTGGTCTGGAAGGCGATGCCCTCGATAACCGAGATGATGTCCACCACCTTGCGCGAGGACACGTTGATCTCGTCCATCGTGTGGACCACCTGCCCCACCACGTCGCCACCCTGCGTCGCCACTTCCGACGCATTCACGGCCAGCGCGCTGGCCTGCTTGGCGCTGTCGGCGTTCTGGCGGACGATGCTGGTCAGCTCCTCCATGCTGGAGGCCGTTTCCTGCAGCGACGACGCCTGCTCTTCGGTACGCTGCGAGAGGTCCGTGTTGCCGGCCGCGATCTGGCTCGTGCCCGTGGCAATCGCCTCGGTGCCGTAGCGCACTTCGGTGACGATGCCGAGGATGTTGTCGTTCATCTCGCGCAGCGCTTCGAGCAGCTGGCCGGTCTCGTCGTGGCTATCCACCTCGATCTGGCTGGTCAGGTCGCCCGCCGCCACGGTGCGCGCAAAGCCCACCGCACGGTGCAGCGGGCGCGTGATGCCGATGGTCAGCCACCACGCAAACGCCACGCCAATACCCAGCGCCACCACGCCCAGCGTGATCAGGCCGTTACGCGCGCTGCGGTAGATGCCGTTGATTTCCTCGGCCGTGCTGTCGATGGCCGCGCGCTGGATGTCCAGCAACTTCTGAATCTCACCCAGGTAGGCATCGCCGGCCGGCACGAATTCGGTCTCGAGGACCTTGTTCGCCTCGTCGGTCTGCCCGTCCTTCTTGAGCTTGGTGATCTTGTCGCGCGAGTCGTTGTACGGGTTGCGCACAACAAGAATGCGCTGGAACGCCGCCTTCTCGGCCTCGGACGTCATGACCGGGTCGAGCTTCTCGCGCAGCTTGGCGATCGCCTCGACCGAATACTTGGTCTCGGCCGCGAAGAAGGTGCCGAGCGAGGGGTCGGCGCTACGCGCCACGGCGGTCGTGCGGCGCACGCTCGCGTACATCAGCCGGTACCAGTCACTGACCAGCCGTTCCTTGGCCAGCGGCTGCTGCATCATTTCGTGCGTGCGGCCGGCCACTTCCTGGAGGCGCAGCACGCCCACCACGGTCATGAGGGTGGATAGCATCAAGACCACGCCAAAGCCAATGCCAAGGCGAACACCAATACCAAGATTCTTCATTTCTTCTACCTGATTGCACACTGGTGGGTGACCGTGCGCGCCCGCATGGCGCCCGGCCGCTCTCTCTCCGGTGCCCCGTCGCGCGAATGAACGCACGACCGGACATTGGATGGCTTAACGGCATCGGGTAGCAGAAGCTTGAGAAATTTCTCAGGGAAAACGCGCATTGCGGACGTTGCCCGCCCGTGGGCAGAGGACATCCCACATCGCGGAACGCAGCGCGGTCCTGTCGGGTTCTAGCGCGGCTGGGCCGCGACCGAGGTCCGGCTGAAGGCGTACGGCACCAGCGCCAGCGCTACCAGTACGGCCGCCGTGAGAAAAATCGCGCCGTAGGTATCGCCTTCCGCCCATTGGCGCGTGTGGCCGACATTGGCGATCAGCCCGAAGCCCCAAGAGGTCAGCGCGGAACCAAGGAAGACAAAGGTATTGAGCACGCCCAGCCCGCGCCCGCGCGACGGCGCCGGAATCAGCGCGCGGCCCTGGGCCATGACCAGCGGATGCAACATGCCGATGGTCGACACCAGCGCCATCAGGCCCACGCCGGACACGATCCCGCTGTCCGGCCAGGCCCACAGCAGCAGCCCGCCCACCATCGACAGGGCGCCCCAGCCGAAGATGGTCGCCTTCAGGGACGTGCCGCGCACCAGCACCGGCAGCAGGAAGGCGGTCAGGAAGCCCGCCAGGCTCAACAGCGTCAGCGCCACGCCGCGCGTGCCCGCGTTGAGATGGTAGACATCGGCCAGATACGGCCCGCTCCAGGCATTCCGGAACGCCGTGCCGGCGGCCATCGCCACGCACATCGGAATCAGCAGCCACAGCGAGCCCATGCCGAGCAGCCGCGCGCTATCGGTCAGCATCGCGCCCATCGGCACATTGCGTGCCTCGGCGTGGCCTTCGTCGCGCACCACGCGCCAGACGCCGTAGCAGACGGCCGCCATGCAAATGGCCGAGAGCCCCATCGCCGGCCGCCAGCCCACATGCTGCGAGGCCCAGCCCAGCGGGGCCGTGGCGCACAACGCGCCAACCATCCCCAGCGCGTTGGATCGGCTGACCACGCGCATGTACTGTTTTTCCGAGAGTTGCTCGGACGCGTAGTGGAGCAACCCCATGAAGACCGGCGCGCAGGCCAGACCGAGGCCCATCTGGGCGAGCATGGCGACCGTGGCGTTGGGCGCCGCCGCGAACGCGACGCCGGACACCGCGCCCACGCCGAGCAGCCACGCCGTGGGGCGGCCCACGCCGAAACGGTCGAACGCCAGCCCGACCGGAATCTGCGCCACCGCGAAAGCCAGGAAAAAGCACGACGACAGGGCCCCGTAGCCCGCGGGCGACAGTTGGAAGTCGTGCTGGAGTTCAGGCGCGATCACCGCGAGGCAGCTGCGATAGAACTGGCTCAGGATGAAGGCGAACGTGAGAAACGTGATGCCGCGCCGGGTCGTGGCGTCGGGGGTCGTGCTGGGGCTTTCCTCGGGGAAAGTCGAAATATGAGGGCGATGCAACGCGATGACTCGTGGCTGTCGGGGGGCAGCCGGCCATTTTACGCGCGCGGTTCGCTCGGTATTCGCAGGAATGCAATAAATCGTGCGAACTACGGCACGCCATTCCGCCTGGCGAAACCTGGAGAGCAGCCTAAGGCCTCGGCGCCCTGGACATCAGCGGGCCGAGCGGCCGCCGTAGAACGTTCCCGTGCGCGGATTGGAGATATGGTACGCCTGGCTGATCGCCCAGCGTTGCGCGGCCAGAAAGGCTTCCGGCTCACGTTGTGTCCAGGCGCTGACCATCAGCGGCGAGGCGTCTTCCTCGGTGTTAGGGTAGACGGCCGCCCGGTGCACCGCCGCCCTGTCGGGCGATCCGGGAATCGTCGTGGTTCGAATCGTGACTTGCATCAACGCAGTTCCTAGAGCCCAGATGCCGAAAATTATGCGCGGATCGGCGTGACATTGCCATGACCACGTGATGACAGCCACGCGCACATGTATGGTGCACGCCCCATTGGTGGGGACTGCCGCGCCGGCGCTGGCTTTGCGGGTGGTGTGGCGCCGTGTTGACGTGGTGCGCGCGCCACGCCGACGCCATCCTGGTGTGGCCCGGGCGGCTACAATGCGCCTGCGCCGCATCCGGGCCCATTCGGCCCGCTCATCCCGCCTCCACCGCTTTATGCCGTTTTATGCCAATTCCTGACCGGGTTTTCCTGCTCGGCCCGCTGCTGAAGGGGGTGTCCCGCTCGTTCTACCTGACGCTGCGCATCCTGCCCGCCGGCATGCGCGACCCCGTGGGGCTCGCCTACCTGCTGGCCCGCGCGGCGGACACCATCGCCGATACCGCGCTGATTCCCCCGCCGCAGCGGCTGGACCTGCTGCTGGGGCTGCGCGCCCGCGTGAACGGTGCCGATGACGGGGGCGAACTGGTCCGCCGGCTGGCCGCCGAGGTCGCCAGCCAGCAAAGCCTGTCGGACGAAAAGGTGCTGCTGGAGTCGATCGGCCCGGCGCTAGACGTGCTCGACCAGTTGCCCGAGGCCGACCGCACCGCCGTGCGCGGCATCGTGACCACGCTGACCGAAGGCATGGAATTCGACCTGCGCACCTTCCCGGACGAAGGCTCCCGGCAGGTCGCGGCACTGGCCACCATGACCGATCTCGACCGGTATACCTATCTGGTGGCCGGCTGCGTGGGCGAGTTCTGGACCACGATGACCTACCGGCATCAGCCGGGCACGCTGCAGGCGCCGGCCGAACTGATGCTGCGCCGGGGCGTGCGCTTCGGCAAGGCGCTGCAGATGGTCAACGTGCTGCGCGACTGCGGCAAGGACCTGCGCATCGGGCGCTGCTACCTGCCGACTGAGTTGCTGGACCGGCACGGGCTGTCGTCGGCGGATCTGCTGGACCCGGCCAACAGCCGCCGTGCCCGGCCGATGCTGGCGGAGGGCGTGCGCGTGGCACTCGACCATTTCCGCGAAGCCATCGCCTACACGCTGGCTATCCCGCGCACGGCCGTGCGGCTGCGGCTGGCCTGCATCTGGCCGATCCTGATCGGGCTGGAAACGCTGCTGTTGCTGGTGGACAACGACGCCTGGCTCGATCCGGCGCGCGTCTCCAAAGTCCCGCGCGGCAAGGTCTACCAGGTGCTGGCGGGCAGTCTTCCGTGCGTGATGATCGATACTGCGCTGCGGGGCTGGATGGAAGGGCTGGTCTCGCGCATCGAGGCTCGTCTGGCCTGAGGGTCGACGTCCCGCCAAAAAACAAACGGCCCGCACTCGGCGGGCCGTTTTCATCTGACGTGCAAGCCGTTACTTCGCGGCTTCGGCCGGCGCCTTCTTGGGCGCCTTGGTGGACTTCTTCGTGGTGCTCTTGGTGTCGGTCAGCGCCGACCCCGTGCTCTTGGCACCCTGGGTGTACGGATCGAACTTGTCGCCAGCGCGCGCGGTATCAGGTACGTAGCCATCCTTGTTGGTGGCACGAGCCGGATCCGGCACATAGCCGTCCTTGTTCGTGGTCCGCATATTGTAGTCGTAGCGATCGGCGGGATTCGCCGGACCTGCCGCGAGCACGACGCCCGGAACCAACGTTGCAATGGCCAATACCATGGTGATCGACTTCATCGATGCCTCCTGACGGAATGTGGAAGATCGCGCGTCCAGGACGCACGTGCCAAGGTTAAGCCTATCCCGATGGACGCCAAAGCGCCATGGCATTCGCACGTGAATTGTTGTAAAGCACTGGCGCGGCGCAGCAAGGGCGCGAGCGCCCTCACGGCCACCGCCGCCCGCTTTTTGACCGCTTTTTGCCCCCTTATTGGGCAGTCCAGCCGCCGTCCGCCGCCCAGGCGGCGCCACGCACTTCGTCGCCCAGCGGCGAGCACAGCATCGTCACGATCCCGCCCAACTGGCGCGGCGTGACGAACTGCCCGGACGGCTGCTTGTCCGCCAGCAGCCGGGCCTGCGCCGCCTCGGCCGAGATGCCATCCCGCGCCGCGATGTCCGCGATCTGCTGCGCCACCAGCGGCGTCAGCACGAAGCCCGGGCAGATCGCATTGCACGTGACGCCGGTACCGGCCGTCTCGAGCGCGGTGACCTTGGTCAGGCCCACCAGCCCGTGCTTGGCCGCCACGTAGGCCGACTTGCCCGCCGAGCCCACCAGCCCGTGCACGGACGCGATATTGACGATGCGACCCCAGTTCCGTGCACGCATGCCGGGCAGCGCGTGGCGGATCGTATGGAAGCTGGAGGTCAGGTTGATGGCGAGGATGTCGTCCCACTTCTCCGCCGGGAACGCCTCCACTGGTGCCACGTGCTGGATGCCAGCGTTGTTCACCAGCACATCCACGCCGCCAAAGCGCGCCTCCGCCGCGGCCACCATCGCCGCGATCTCGTCGGGCTTGCGCATGTCGGCCGGATGGTGGATGGCCTGCACGCCGGTTGCCGCGAGGCTGGCCAGCGCGGCGTCCACATCGCCGAAACCGTTCAGGACGATATTGGCGCCAGCCTCGGCCAGCGCCTGTGCAATGCCCAGCCCGATGCCGCTCGTCGAGCCGGTCACCAGGGCGGTCTTGCCTTGCAAATGGGTCAGATTGTTCATGATCGCGCCTCGCTCAGACCAGGCCGGTCATGTAGTACACCGCGATGACGAAGAACACCGCCAGCGTCTTGATCACGGTGATGGCGAAGATATCGCGGTACGACTCGCGGTGCGTGAGGCCCGTAACCGCCAGCAGCGTGATCACGGCGCCGTTGTGCGGCAGCGTGTCCATGCCGCCGCTGGCCATCGACACCACGCGGTGCAGCACTTCCAGCGGAATCTGGGCGGCCTGCGCACCATGGATGAAGGCGTCGGACATTGCAGCCAGCGCGATGCTCATGCCGCCCGAGGCCGAGCCGGTGATACCGGCCAGTGTGCTGACCGAGATGGCCGCGTTGACCAGCGGGTTGGGAATGCTGCGCAGCGCATCGCTAACCACGAGGAAACCCGGCAGCGCGGCGATCACACCGCCGAAGCCGTACTCCGATGCCGTGTTCATCGATGCCAGCAGCGCGCCCCCGACGGCGCCCTTGGTGCCTTCGGCAAAACGCTCCCGCACGGCGCCGAACGCGGTGACGAGCACCACCACGATGCCCAGCAGCAGCGCGCCCTCGACCGCCCAGATGGCCGTGACGCTCGCCACCTTGGTCTCGATCGGCTTGGCCAGGCCCGGCAGCGACACGCTGTTGGCCGGCCCATACCAGAGCGGGATCATCCGCGTCAGCCAGAAATTCGACACGCCCACCACGAGCAGCGGCAGGATGGCCAGCAGCGGCGGCGGCAGCTTGCCGCCTTGCACGCGCTGCGGCTCGTTGAGCAGGTTGGTGCCGTAGCCCTCCCCCCGCGCAGCAGCCGAACGGCGGCGCCACTCGAGGTAGCTCAGGCCCACCGCGATGATGAACAGCGAGCCGATCACGCCGAGGATCGGGGCGGCCCACGCCGTGGTGTTGAAGAAGTTCGACGGGATGATGTTCTGGATCTGCGGCGTGCCCGGCAGCGAATCCATCGTGAACGAGAACGCGCCCAGCGCGATCGCCCCCGGCATCAGCCGCTTGGGGATGTTGCTCTGGCGATAGAGTTCGGCCGCGAACGGGTAGACGGCGAAGACCACCACGAACAGCGACACGCCGCCATAGGTCAGCAACGCGCAGACCGCCACGATCACTGCATTGGCCCGCGAGCGCCCGATATAGCGGATGGCCGCGGCGACGATGGACTCGGAAAAGCCGGACAGTTCGATCACCTTGCCGAACACCGCGCCGAGCAGGAACACCGGGAAATAGAGCTTCACGAACCCGACCATCTTCTCCATGAAGATGCCCGTGAACACCGGCGCCACGGCGGACGGATCGGTCAACAGTACGGCGCCAAGCGCCGCCAGGGGTGCAAACAGGATGACGCTGTAGCCGCGATAGGCGGCAAACATCAGGAACGCCAGGGCGGCGATCACTACGACAAAAGACATGAGGTCTCCAGAATTTGTTCTTGAACCGACGCTGCTGAGCGGCCATGGAAGAGCCGTCGCGCGCGGATTGCCCCTGGCTTGTCAGGCATCGGGGGCGGCTTGAGTTCGCAGGATGTGTGCCATACGCCATACGAGGCGAATGCATCACTTATATACGTTTTTGTCTCGATTCATGGATTCAAACCTGCTATCGACGCATGCAAATCTCGCTTGTGAGACACTCGCCGTCTCCCCATCGAGACAACGAGATCGGCAGCATGCAGAAAATAGCGGAGCCGGGCGGTGCCCTGCTGCTGGACTACGACTACGTGGCGCGTCGCGCCATGGCCTCGCTGTTCCGCACGTTCGAGAATTTCAGCGAAGGCACGTTCGTCGTGGACGACCACGCGCGCGTGGTCTGGATCAACAAGCGCTACGCGGCGCGCTTCGGGTTTTCGAACCCGCAGGAGGCCATCGGCCGCGACTGCGAGCAGGTGATTCCCAACAGCCTGATGCGCGAGGTGGTGACCACCGGCAAGCCGATCCTGCTCGACATCCTGGAGACGGACAGCGACACGATGATCGTCACGCGCCTGCCGATCAAGGACGACGATGGGCGCACGATCGGCGCGGTGGGCTTCGCGCTGTTCGACGAACTGAAGTCGCTGACGCCGCTGTTCGCGCACTACTCGCGCGTACAGGCCGAGCTGGCCGCAGCGCGCCGCTCGCTCGACCAGGCCCGCCGCGCGAAGTACACCTTCGCCAGCTTCATCGGCACCAGCCCGGCGGCGCAGGAGGTCAAGCGCCAGGCCCGGCGCGCGGCGCGCGTGGAGTCGCCGGTGCTGCTGCTTGGCGAGACGGGCACTGGCAAGGAGTTGCTCGCGCATGGTATCCACGCCGGCTCTACGCGCGCCGAGCAGCCTCTTGTCACCGTGAACGTGGCGGCCATTCCCGAGACGCTGCTGGAGGTCGAGTTCTTCGGCGCGGCGCCGGGCGCCTACACGGGCGTGGACCGCAAGGGCCGCATCGGCAAGTTCGAACTGGCGGACGGCGGCACGCTGCTGCTCGACGAGGTGGGGGACATGCCGCTGATGCTCCAGAGCAAGCTGCTCCGGGCGTTGCAGGACAAGGAATTCGAGCCGCTCGGCTCCAACCGCATCGTGCGCGCCGATGTGCGGATCATCGCGGCCACGTCGGCCGACCTGCCGGCGCTGGTCGCGGCGGGCAAGTTCCGCGCCGATCTCTACTACCGGCTCAACGTCCTGACGATCGAACTGCCGCCACTGCGCGAGCGGCGGGCCGACCTGCTGCTGCTGGCCAACGCGATCATCGAGGAACTGTGCATCAAGGCCGATCGCAACCCGCCCGGGCTGCGCCAGGACGCGTTGCAACTGCTTGGGGAATATGACTGGCCCGGCAACGTGCGCGAGTTGCACAACGTGCTGGAGCGTGTCGTGATGCTGTGCGACGAGGATTCGATCGACGCGACCACTCTCGCCCCGCTGCTGGACCGCCGCTTGCCGGCGACCCTGCCGTCAAGCGTACCAGCGAGCCTGGAAGCCCCCGTCGCGCCGGCGAAGGTGACGACGGTTGTGCCGACGGCACCCGAACCCCCGCCGCAAACCTACGCGGCGGCGATGGCCGGCTTCGAGGCCGCCTTCCTGCAACAGGCGCTGGACGCCTGCGGCGGCCGGGTGGCCGACGCCGCCACGCGGATCGGCATCAGCCGCGCCGCGTTCTACAAGAAGCTCGCGGCGCTGAAGCCGGCTTCGGTGACCTGATCAGGCGACCTGATCAGCCGCCGATGCCGAGCAGTTCCACTTCGAAGTTCAGCGTGGCGTTCGGCGGGATCGTACCCGGCACGCCGCGTGCACCGTAGGCGCTGGCCGACGGGCAGGTCAGCTTGGCCTTGCCGCCCACTTGCATCTTCTGCACGCCCTCGGTCCAGCACGGAATCACGCGATTCAGCGGGAACGAGATCGGCTGGCCGCGCTTGTACGAGCTGTCGAATTCCGTGCCATCGGTCAGCGTGCCACGGTAGTGGACCTTGACGGTATCGGAAGCCTTGGGCGAGGCGCCCGTGCCCTTGGTCACGTGCTGGATCACCACGCCGGACGGCAGCGTCTCGGAAGCCGGTGCGGCGGCCTGGGCAACGCCTGCGCCAGCGAGCGTGACGGCGGCAAGAATCAGGGAAAGAGTCTTCATGGGAATCTGTCGTGTCAGTGTGTTTGGAAATTGGCGCCGGCAGCGCGCGCGAGGCCAGCCGGCAGTGTACCCGAGGCATCATCCGACCACGAACAGCCCGACGATGAAGTACGCGAGCGAGAGCGACAGCGCCAGCGCAACCAGCACCACGGCAATTCCTCGCCATGGCATCGTGCGGCGGCGCCGCTCCGGGTTGGCGACCGAAGCTGGCATCGTCTCCTCCGCCTCTGCCGGTACGAGCGCCGGCCGGACGCGCGGCGCGGTGTCTGGCAATGGTGCGCCGTGCTCGTCCCGCAGCCCCCGGGCGACCAGCGCCGCGATCACCGCCAGTGCGTGTGTGCCCATGTCCGGCGCTTCACGCAAGCGCAGGATCCACGTCCGGCATTGCTGCCCGGTATCGGCGCTGCCGTAGTACTCGCGCAGCAGGCTGTCCTGCAGCCATACGCCCCGGCAACTGCCCGACGCGCCGCCCTGCACACGACTGCCCGCCTGATCCAGCGCGGTGCAGAAGCAGTAGTGCACCGCCTCCACAGCGTCGACCGGCAGGTTCACCGCGTTGCCCGCCCGCCGCAGGTGGACGAGCTGTTTGCGGGCCTCGCGCTTGAGCCATTCCATCCGCGCCATCGACTTCAGCTCCGGCGACAGTTCATCGAGGATGCGAAACAGCGGCTGGGCGAGATGGAGCAGGAGATTGCCTCCCCAATAGTGGGTCATCCCCAGTCCTTCTCTGCGCCGGAGGCGATCATGGCGTGCCGCCGCGCGGTATCCGCCACGGTCCAGTAGTCGTCCGCCATGGCCGGCCCTTGCGCGTGCGGCGATGGCGCCGGCTTCGCCGTGGGTGCCCGGTACGCATAGGGGTTGACGCCATCGCCGCCGCGACGGTCCGGGCTCAGGTAGCGGCCGATGTCGGGGTCATAGACACGCCGGCCGTGCCAATGCAGCCCGGTTTCGTCATCGGCGAACTGGCCCGCGAGCCGCAGCGGCTGCCCGCCGGCGACTGCCGGGCCATCTTGGGCCAGCAGCCGGCCCAGCGCCGTGTAGCGGCCAGACCAGACCTCCGCGCCCGCCTCGTCGGTCAACGCCACGGCGGTGCCGGCGACGTCGGTCTGGTAATGCAGGAACCGCATGGCCCCGGGCTGGCCGGCAGCATCGAGCGGCTGGTCGATGCAGGTCAAGGGCACGTCGCCGCCAGAGCCTTGCCCCGCCGGCACATAGAGATAGGTCCGTACGCGGTCTGCCTCGAGTATCTGCCGCAAGGTGTCGTCGTGCCAGACGAAGCGCGTGATGCGCGGCGGCGTGGCTGGCAACGCGCGGCCCGGCGCCTGCCGGACCGTCACAGTCCGCTCGATGCAACGGCCCAGCGCGTCGTACTGGTAGCGCACGAGCCGGTCGCGCACACGCACGGCAATCAGGTGGCCTTCGCCGTCCCATTCCAGTGCCATCGCGTCGCGATTGCCTGACTTCGCTATGACCTGCCCCCACGCGTCGTACTCATACCGCCAGCCCGCAAATTCGGTCAGCCGGTGATTGTCACGCCGCACCGGACCCACCAGGCTCCGCGATGGGTCTAACTGCGTGCCCGCGCCGTCCCAGCTGAAGCGTTCAATGCCGAGATCGTCGGTCACGCGCCGCAGCAGGTTGCCGCTGCGGTCATAGTCGAGGTGGGTGGTGCCATATCGGTGATCGACGGTCTGTACTACCTTGCCGCCAGCGCCGTAACTGACCGCGCGCCAGAGCCGAAGATCTTCCGGCACGATCTCGCGCTCGGCGGTCTCGCTGTGCAGCACCGCGCGCCACCACAGCGGCGCGCCGATGGCGTCGTAGCCCGTATAGGTCAGCAGGTCGCCCTGCATGCGAACCACTTCGCGCTGCATGGGGTCGAAAGCAAACTCCGCGACGTGCTGGCCGTCGATCCCGATCAACGTCACCATCCCCGTGTCGTCGCGCGTGATCTGCACGGTCTGCTGTTGGGGCAGCAGCACCCCAATCAGGCGACCGGCGTCATCGTAGCCAAAGCGGAGCTTGCTGTGCGGGCCTTCCTCGGACAAGGGCTTGCCCATCTCGTCATGCGTGTAGCGGACGGCTGTCTCGACGATCCCCAGCGCCTCGCCCTCAGCGGTGGGCGTGCGCGACACGGCCTGGAGATGACCATCGGCGGCATAGTCGAACCGATACCGACTGTGCGTGGTGTCGCGCCCCACGAGACGGCCAAGGGGATCGTACGAGTACACCTCGCGCCGCACCTGCCCGCCGGCACTCGCTGTCAGCGTGGCGAGCGCGCCGCTGTCCGTGTAGGTGAAGTCCTGCGTTACGCCGTTCTCGTCGGTCGACCGGCTCGGACGGCCCACAGCATCCCATTCGAACGTCTGGACCGCCCCATTGCCGCTCGTGGTGCGCACGCGCCGGCCGTGCGCGTCGTAGGCATGCGCGATTGCGTGCCCCTCTTCGTTGATCTCGCGCAGGACACGACCGCGCCCATCTCGCTCCCACGCCCGGCCCTGGCCGTCGGCGCCGACATACTGGGTGCGCTGACCGAGCGCATTCCAGTCATGACGCTCATCGCTGCCATCGGCGCGCGTCAGCTGGAGCGGCCAACCGTGGCCGTTGCATTCGAAGCGTGTGATGCCGCCCGCCGCGTCGCACAGCGCGGTGACTCGGTTGTCCGCGCCATAGGTCAGGTCGAAGGTACGGCCCTCCGCATCGGTCTGCCGGATCACCCGACCGGCGGCGTCCCGCTCGAATTGAACCGTTGCACCGTCGGCGCCGGTGCGACGGATGATCCAGCCGTGCGCGTCGTACACCGTGGCCACTTTGCCTTCCGGCGTATTGTGCTGCGTCGGCTGGAGGCTGTCATCGCGAATCCACGACCAGTTCTGGCCGGCGGAATCTTTCACCATCAGCGGCTCGAGCGTGCTGAAGGTGTAGTGGGTCTGGCGCCATCGGCCGGCGGAATCGGTCTCCTTGACCACGCGCGAGAGGTTGTCCAGTGTGAGCACGATCCGACGCTCACCCGGCAGTTCCAGCGCGACTGGCCAGTGCGAGCGGCTGTACTGGAACGCATACTGCCGGCGATCGAAGTCACGGAAGCCGACCACGCAACCGCGCGCGTCGTAGCGCCAGCGCGCCGTGTGCCCGAACACATCGGTGACGTCGCAGGTGCGCGATGCAGTGTCGTATGTGAACTGTTCGCGTGCCCCGGCATCGGTGCTGCGCTCGACCACACGCGCGCGGTCTCCATCGGCCTCCCATACGTAGCGTGTCACGCCGCCGAGAGCGCCGGCTTGCTCGACCATGCGCCCGCCGCGGTAGCCGTAACGCCGGGTCGTGGCACCCGTGCGGTCCTCGACCCGCGCGAGCCGTTCGTCATCATCGTAGTGATAGTGCACGAGCATGCCGGCAGGCCCTGTCCCTACACGCTCGATGGCGGACAGGCGCCGGCTGTCGCCGGCATAGTGCATCTGCAAGACGTCACCGCACGTGCTGCCAAGCCGGTCCAAGCGTCCCGAGGCATCCCGGATGCAGCCGATGCGTTCGCCGGCATAGTCCTCGATGTACTTCAGCCGCGCGATGCCTTGCGCGTCGAACTTCTCGAAGACGCGATAGCACGGCGTGAAATCGGCCACGACCATCGTGCCGTCCGACAGGCACGCCAGGTGCAGGCGTTCGGACAGCACTGTCACGCGCGTGCCGGGCTGCGGATCGGGTACGTCGATCGTGCGCCCGTGCTCATCGGCGTAGATCAGTCGATCGCCCTGCCGGTGCAGCGTCACCTCCCAACGCACGCGCCAGCCGACGCCCAGCGCCCCTTCCGCGGCCAGTGCGCTGGAATAGAAGCGCGACCAGCGCAGCGGCAGGCGCGCCGGCAGCGTGAAATCCGTCTCGTGCGCCGGGAGGCAGATCTTGTCGCCAGACAGGACATCGATCTCGCCCCACAGCAGGCCGGACAGCGCGCGACGAACACCGTACCGCGCCGCCATCTCCGCTTCGTGACCATGGAATCGCCCGGCAAAAGGACGCGTTGCCACGGCATCGAGTTCCTTCGCCCGGAGCAGGTCGAGCAGGCTGCCCAGTTCACTGATGGCCGACATGTCCGCCCTCAACCCCCGACGAATACGTTAGGGGAGCCATTCGCGACTGGCGCGCCGCAGCCGGACACGCCGCCGACCATGGAGGCCGGCATGTTATTGATGAATACCGTGGACGAGCCTTTCGCCAATGATCCGCCTCCGTGCAGCGAGCACGAACAACTGCTCCCGCACGCGATAGCGGCGGGCACCCCGTTGATAAAGACATTGCCGGATCCCGACGTGATCGACCCTCCGTGGCCGATCGCGTCACCCAATCGCGCAGCTGGCGTTCCCATATGTGCTTCCTTTCAGAATCGAGTGATGGCCCGGTGACGGATGTCACCGGGGCGAGCAGGTTCTCGCCTTCCGCCGTTATGGCTCTGGCGTCGTTGGCGTCGGCGTCGGAATCGGCGGCGTCGGCGTCGGAATCGGCGGCGTCGGCGTCGGTGGGGGCGGGGTGGGCGTCGGCGACGGTGGCGTCGGTCCGGTTGGCCCAGTCGGTCCGGTTGGCCCAGTCGGCCCGGTTGGCCCTGTCGATCCGGTTGGTCCAGTCGCGCCAGTTGGCCCTGTCGACCCGGTTGGCCCTGTCGACCCCGTTGGCCCTGTCGACCCCGTTGGCCCGGTTGGCCCGGTTGGCCCGGTTGGCCCTGTTGGCCCGGTTGGCCCGGTTGGCCCGGTTGGCCCTGTTGGCCCTGTTGGCCCTGTTGCCCCGGTTACGCCGGTTGCCCCAGTTACGCCGGTTGCGCCAGTTCCCCCCGTTGCTCCAGTCGCCCCCGTTGCGCCACTCGGCCCCGGCGGTCCCGGTATCTGCTTGGCATTGGCGCGGGAGCCGAGGCCGAGCATGGGCACCACAATCGGTACCGACGGTGCGGCCAGGCCGATCGCGAAGAAGCCACCGCCACCGCCTCCGCCGCCGCTCTTCTTCTTGCCGTCGCCCGGGTTCAAGTCCAGTTGCGTGCCCTGGATGACAATCTTGTTGCCCACGAGCTTGATCGTTCCGTCGCTGGCCATCGACAGCGACGATTCCCCGCAGGTCAGCGACAAGGCCGAACCGGCACTGACGGCCATCGCCTTGCCGATGCTCACCAGATAGGCGCCGCCCACCGAATAGGTCGATGCCAAGGCCACGTTGACCGCCGATATGCCACCGATGCTCATGGAATAGGCAGCGCCGACGGTATGGACCGATCCGCCCGCCACGTTGGTGGCATACAGTGCGCCAACGCCAAGGTTGAAGTTGGCACCCACGCCCATCGCCAGGTCCATACCGACGGTTTTCGTCTCGTTCCGCTTCGTCAGGCTGACCATGTCGCGCTCGGCCTGCTGGTAGAACTCCTCCATGCCGGCCTTGTCCTCGAACCGGACGCCGTTGTAGTTGTCCGGCCCGCCACCTGGCGTCTGGCTTTTGAAGCCGCTCTTGGTGGCGCTGGCGGGCAGGTCCCAGGGCGGCTGCGTCGCATTGTTATAGAGACTGCCAGTGACCAGCGGCCGATCCGGGTCGCCATTCATGAAGTTGATAATCACCTCATGGCCGACGCGCGGGATATAGATGCTGCCGAACTTGGCGCCGGCCCAGGCCTGCACCACGCGCACCCAGCATGAGTCCGACTCGTCGTTGCGCGCGTAGCGGTCCCAAAGGAAACGCACCTTGATGCGGCCGAATTCGTCAGTCCAGACCGTGGAGCCCGGCGGGCCGACCACGATGGCCGATTGCGGACCGTGGGTATTGGGCTTGGCCGTCGTGCGGGGCATGCGGAACACCTCGCTGGTGGGCTGCACCTCAAGCTCGTTCCGGCATTGGTACTGATAACCGGCTCCCGATTCGTCGGCAACCTCCGTCAGCATCAGTGTCGATTCCACCACGAGATACTCGCGGTTCGCCCCACGGTGCGCATGACGGGCGAGCACGAAGGTCTCGCCACAAGCCACGCCACGGACGTTCCCATGGCCGAACGCGCGCACACCTTCCGCGCGGGCCTCTTCCATGCGGACACGACTGATCATGTCGCCATGACGCGCGTCAGTAAAGTCACTCGGCCATTCGAACACGTCCCGGTCGGCCCATGTCGTGCGGCGAGGCTGCTGATTGGCTTGCAGCAGCCTCGCCCGCGAGCGTGTGAAGTCGTAGTCGTCCACTTCCACGCGGCCGGTACGCAGCGCCTCATGCACGGAGAACGCCGCGATGTGTTCGATGTCGATCTTGTCGTCGTTCGGGTGGTATTCGATCTGGTGATAAGACTCGCTGCGCACGCGGCGGTGCGCACCGATGTGGTCGCACAGCACGAGCCGGTGTTTGCCGTCCGAATGCTCGAAGAACCAGTAGATGCCCCATTCCTCCATCAGCCGCTGGATGAAGTTGAAGTCCGTCTCGCCATACTGGACCTGGAACTTGCGCGGGTCGTTGCGCTCGGATTCGCTCGTCAGCGCGTACTTGCCCACGTCGAGCCGCTTCTCCACCGGATAGGGATAGTCAGCCAGAACGTCGTCGATGATCTCGAGTACGGTCTTGTCCTGGTAGATCTTGAAGTCGTTGGTCAGCGTGGCCAGCCACAGCCAGGGCCGCAACACCACGCGATAAACGTTGTACCGCCCCTCCTGGTGCAGGTAGCCGGCAGAGACCACAAGCCCGCTGATCTCGCGCGTGCCGCGCCCCACCTGCTCGCTGGGCGCCTTCCCGCTTCCGTCGATCTGGATCGAGAGCGTCATCTCCTTGCCGACCAACGCCTTCAGGTCAAGGTTCGCGCTCGCCGCCAGCGGCAGCTGGTAGTCGTCCGGCGTGCGCAACTGCACCTCGTACTCAAACAATCGGCCAAGCCGCTCCGTGCCATGGACCTGCAGGAACTCGAGGGCCGGCAAGCCGGCCACCTTGGGCATGGCGGCGCTGCGGATCGCCACGGTACGATTCTGCGAGGCAACGCCGTTCAAGAATTCAGTAGCCATTTCTTCCCTATTGCAATCACCAGTCTGTTTCCATCGTCGTCGGCACGGCCGGCGCTACGCGCCTTTCGGGCAGGCGAAACCCCTGAGAAGCTGGCCGGACAACGCATTCGCGTGCCCGCCCGTCACGAGTTCCAGTGCGGCATGGCGATCGTCGAATGTAAAATCCACGACCATGCGGCTGGCCGAGGCCGTGCCAACTGGCCGCCCTCGGTCGATCAGCCGGAACAGCGCCCACGGACCCGATGTCACGATCGTCGACGTGTCGGGCCGGATCTTCGGGCTGGCCGACATGCCGGCCACCGCCCCGCCGCGTGGGCCCGGCCATCCGAGCTGGAATGTCACGACCGGGCCATGTGCATAGCGAATCTGCTGGCCGTCGATGTCGAGCGAGAGTTCCAGAATCTCGGGGTCGAGATTGGCCACCCGGGCGTCGACCTTCCACGCCATGCGCTTCCCGCCCGATTCGCGGAAGAACGTCTCGCGGATGGCCGCAGCCCGTTCGAACGGCTCCAGGCTCGGCCCGTGGACGGGCGGCATGCCCGGGCTGAGCGCCTTGTAGCGCCAGGGCCGCGAACTGGTATCCACGTTCGGCGCGAGCGTCCGGGTGAAGAAAGCATCCAGCAGGCCATCGGCCGCGAAGATGTGGTGGAAGTCTTCAATGTCCACATCCTGGCTCGCCCCTGCCACGAACGGATACTTGCCCGCGATCGCCCGGCGGCACGCCGCACCGACCGATGATTCGAGTTGGGATGCCAGCAGCGTGCCAACGCCCGCGTTGACCTTCTGCGTCACCTGGACCGATATGCCGGCCAGCACGGTGCGGAATGGCGCGGGGAGCTTCTCGGCTTCCAGTTGCAGCATCGTGCCGATGTCGACCGCCGGCGGCATACTGTTCGCCGCAAGCGCGGCGCCCGCCACGGAAAGCCGGGTGTACTGCTCACCCAGCAGCGCCATGATGCCGCCCAGCTGGAGCGCATTGCCACCGGAACCGGCCGCCGCCACCGGCGCGCTGGCGGGTGTCGTGCCGGCACCCGAATCGGCGTGCCCGGTCACCACTTCGCGCAGCGCTGCAAAACGGTTGTCGACCAGATCGCGCTCCACGCGGCGCAGCCGGTTCGTGCCGCCAAGCGCGGATGCAGCACTGGCAGCCCGTGTCACCGTATGGAGCCGCGCGGACATGCCAGAGGCCGTGACGACCTTCTGCGCGGTATTGACGCCATCATCCTCGTCATCCGCGACCGACAGCGATGTCTCGCGTATTGCCGTACGGGCCAGTCGTGCCAGCGGGGAATCCGCTGAAGACAGAATGCGCAGGATCTGAAGATCGAGCACAGTTGAACCACCCTGCTCCGCCGCGTCCGGCATCGCGGGCCGCACGCTTTCCAGGAAACGCTGCCAGTAGTTGGCGTAGTCGATCAGGTATTGACGGCGGATGTCCTCCGCCAGCGGCGAACTGGCCATCAGCGTGGCGACGTCCTGGCCGTAGCCAGCCTTCGCCTGCAACTCCGTACGCCCCATGATCCAGGCATCCGCAGGCTGAGCCTTGACAAGGAAGTGCGCCAGCCGCCGCGCGAATACCTTGTGGTAACCATCGTATGTGTAGAGGCCGGGCACGCCCTGCTCGAGCAGCGCGCTGTCCGCGAGCGTCAGCACCGAACCGGCCTGCAACCCCGCAGCGCGCGCCAGGGTGATCGGCTCGGGCGCCTCCTTGGCCATCTCCGCCATGGCTCGTTCATAGAGCCGTCGCGGCGCCGGGTTGCTGCTCAGGTAGCGACGCGCGCGGTCCACGAGCAACGCGTTTTGTGGCGTGCTCGGCGACAGGTCGTCGCCATCGAACAGCGCCTGAAGGTGCTGGCGCATCCGATGGGGCTCGCCGAACGCCGCGCTGCTGTCCGACTGCTCCCAGTCCTTGAGCACCCACGCCTTGAACACTGCGGCGTCGAAGTGCTTCCTGTCGTACAGCATCAGGTAGGCCGTCAGGGCGCTATAGACGCCATCGGGGTCACCAGCCTCCATTCGCGCATCGAGCGAATCCTCCAGACGCCGTACGACATGCGGCAGCAGCATCTGGCGCAACAGGATGGCGTAGGTGCTCCCCGAGGCATCCATGACGGGGGGTGCGGCGTAGAGCCCGTACCGATAGTCGAAGCCAGGATTGGCGAGATCGAGCTGCCCGAGGTGCGGCAAATCTGCCGACGCATTCAGCATGCCGGGCAAGGCCGTCGGCTCGCGCCGCTTGCGATAGCCCTTGACCCGTTCGTCAAGCGCGGTCACCTTCGCCTCGATGGCTGTCAGATAAGCGTGATTGTTCTCAAAACTCGTGGTGAGCGCATAGACCAGCCAGCCACACACCACGACTGACGCCAGATAGCTCGCTGCGCGCATCGCCCGGAAGCGGAGTTCCCAGCGCTGGTTCGGCCGAACCAGGTGTGCTTCCGGCACGATCACCTGCTGGAACAGGTTGTGCAGGAAGTAGCTACGATAGCCGGACATCTCGGCGCCCGCGGCACGCGAGGCCTCCGCCTCCGCTCCGGTTTCACTGGGCACCGAGCGGACCCCGCCGCCGCGCAGCCGCTGGAGCAGCGTGGTCTTATCGGCGGCAATCGTTACGTCCGACTGCATTGCGCTCGAGAAGTACACGCCGCGCAGGGCACTGTCGATCTGCGTGCTGTCGTAGCGTGAGTCCATGAATACGAGCGACACCACATCGAGCACCACACCGGCCAGGCAGCCGAATTCCGCCGGCAGCGCGTAGAGACGCTTGCGACGTTCGGTCTCGTACTCCTCGATCAGCCGATTGTTGACGCCCGCTTCCAGGCGGTCGACAAGCACCCCGACTTCCTCGACGCACCGTTCACGCAGATCATTGACACGACGTGCCGCACCGTCTTCCGGAGCGGAGACCGCGATGCCCCATACCTGGGCACGCCCTTCCGCCGTCAGTGACTGGAAGTACTCGCTGAAGCCTGGCAGCACATCGACCTTGGTCACGAGCACATACACCGGGAAGCGAATCCCGAGTTCCTTGCGTAGCTCGGTCAGCCGGGTGCGCAGCGTGGCCGCGAGAGCGATCCGCTCATCGGCCGACTTACCCAACAACTCCGAGGCGCTGAGTGCCAGCACCACGCCATTGACGGGCGCGCGCGGCCGGTGCTTGCGCAGCAGGCCCAGGAAGCCCATCCACTCCGTCTTGTTGCGCTCGGGGTCCTCCGTCTCGCCGGCGCGATGATCGGCATAGCGGCCGGCCGTATCAATCAGGACCGCCTCATTGGTAAACCACCAGTCGCAATAGGTCGTCCCCTCCGGCGCCTTCAGCGAGACGGCATTCATCTGGTCCGCCTCCGGGAACTCGAGCCCGGAATTCAGGGCGGCAATGGTCTTGCCCGCCTCCGGCGTGCCCAGCATCATGAACCACGGCAGGTCGTAGAGCTGGCGGTCACTTTCGAAGTACCGCTTCAGGCCAAGCCCGTGCCCGTGAATACGCCGGATATGCTGGACAGCCTTGCCGACAATGGCGCCAAGCACGTGCAGTTCCTCGCGCGGCCGCGCGGCCGCGTCATCGGACGAGCCGAAGATGCGCTTGACTAGGGCCTCGTTGTTGCGCAATGCGCCCCACAGACGCCAAGCGCCGTAAACCCCATAGGCAATGACGATCAGCACGATGCAGATCGTGCGCGTGCCGTAGGAGGCCAGTGGACGAACCTCGCCGAATGCGAGGAGCGGGCCGAGATGCCACAGCAGCACGCACAAGGCGGCCACGGCGAGCGGGCTATACGGCCAGCTACGCAGCCAGCATACGTACAGCGCGACCAGCATTACGATGGCCGTCACCCGTAATGACAGATCGCCAAGAGGATGATGGGCACCGAAGGCGAGCCAGGGGCCGAGGAACCAGACGGCGAGCCCCAGCGCCACGATGGCGAGGAATGCCAGCATCGCCTTCGAGAACAGGGGAGAGAAGAAGGTCTTCAAGTTATGCATGCTGCTTCCGCGCTACTGCGTCACCATGACTTCCACGCGCCGGTTGCGGGAACGTCCTTCCGCCGTGCCATTGCTGGCCACGGGTTGCGCATCGCCACGGCCATGCACCGCGATACGATTCGCGGGCGTACCGCCCGACTCCAGAATCTTCGCGACAAAGGCCGCGCGCTTCTCGGACAACTGCTCGTTGCTCGCAAAGTCCCGCGAACGGATCGGCAGGCTGTCGGTATGGCCGGTGACGACGACCTGGCCGCCCACGCGGGCCACCTCTTTCGCCACCTTCTCGAGGGTCGGGTACATGTCTGCACGAACTTCGTTCTTGCCGGAGGCAAACATCGAATCGCCCTTGAAGATGACCAGGCTGCGTCGCTCGTCCTCATCCACGCTCACGAGGCCGCGCGTGACCTCGTCCTTGAGCAGGATCGAGAGGCGGAGCCGCGCCGGAGCCTGCACTGATCCACGCGGAATGCTATGGATGCGCGCATTTAGCGCGCTGCCGGCCGTGAGCAACTGATATTTGTACCAGGCGAACAAGCCGAACACGATCACCGCGGCCACTGCGGCCAGGCTCCATGGCGGCACGCCGCGCAATGCGCGCAGGCGCCCCGCCTCGGCGGGCTTCCAGCGTGGGGAGAGTTCGACCGGCACTGCGTCGCGGGCGCCGGCGACCAGCGCAGCAAGGCGATGCCGCACCTGCTCCAGATGACGCCGGCCATCCTCGATCACGCTATACCGGCCCTCGAAACCCAGGCCAAGGATGCGGTACAGGATCTCCAGCACGTCAATGTAGGTTTGCGGATCAGCAGCCATCCGGCCGATCAGCAGGAATACCTTCTCACCACCGTCGTTCTCGCCTTCGAACGCAATCAGCAGGCTGTTACGCGCCCAGGCACCGCCGCCGCCCCATCGTGTACGGTTTGCGGCTTCGTCGAGCGCCGTGCACAGGCAGTAGCGCACCGCCGCCATATGCGTCCAGTGGAGGTTGGCACGCTCACAGAGGGTCTGGAAATGGTCCACTTCGCGCGCGAGCAGCAGGCGCAGCGCGCGGATCTCTTCCTGCGATGCCATCGTCGCTGGCATGTCGGCCAGCAACCGCAGTAACGGGCTCGCCGCTTCCATGAGCGGATTCCTGGCTAGCTGCACCGTCTCGAGCCGCCGTTCGGCGTCCACCGGCGGATCGAACGCGAACAGCACTTCGGCCTCCACCGGCGACGTACCATCGCGCGGCACCGCCACTTTTGCGCCCGATGCCGTCTGCACGTCAGTCACGCCACCCTCCGTGAGAAACGCGAAGTCGTCCGACGATTCAAGATTTCCGGCGCTCACTTATGACGCACTCCCCACAGTTCCAGCTTCAGCTCGGGGAAACTGCCGGCGATATGCATCGCCAGGGCACCCTGCTGAGCGATCTGGTCCCAGAACACGCCGGTCCGGGACAGCTCGAAGTAGACGTAATTCGCATTGAACGGAATCTGGCGCGGCGGCACGGGAAGCGCCAGCATCTGGAGCCCCGGCAGGTGCGAACGGATCAGTTCCGGCAGGCGCTGAGGCTGGCTGATCTTGGCCTGTGCGGCGAACTGTTGTTGCAGGACGTCTGGCGACATCTGCGCACCCACGGCAAGCACAAGCGTCTCGAAACTGGCCAACTCAGCGGGCAGCATTGTCGCAAGGCGAATGCCATGCGGCTGCTCCACGAGCGGAATCGGTTGCGCGCCACGTATCAGCACCTGGTTCAGCAGGTGATGGACCTCGGTTACTAGCGGATACAGGCTCTCAAAGAGTCGCGCATGGTCGTAGCCCGGCGCAAGCTCGGGCCGCCGCGTCTGCGGACGCACAAAGGTCGCGAGGTCGCCGGACAGCAAGAGCAGCGCGCGGTAGAGCTCGACGGGCGAGGTCTCGCCGATCTGCCCGATGTGTTCGAGCAACGGCTCATGGCGGTTGAGCACCTGCAACAGCAGATAGTCGGCGACTTCGGCTACGGCACCCGTGCGCCCATGGCTGCCTGACAGCCGGTTCGCCAACGCATCGGCGCGTAGCTTCGCCAGGCCATGCAGCTGCGTCACCCATTCCCGCAACAAGGCGTTGGCGCCAAAGTGCACAACGGGCGGGATATGGTCGCGCTCATGGAGAACGACAGAACCGTCGGGCTGCAAGCTCTGGATGCGCGCTACGGCGATGCCGATCCAGGACTGGCTCAGTTCCTTCTCAGGCAACAGCCGCAGCCGCAGGTTAGCCATCTGTACCGGCTTCGGACCTTGGCCGATCGCATTTGCATCGCGTAGCGCTTCGTCAAAGGCAAGATACCGCGCCAGCGACCCCGCCTGCTCCTCGAAGATCGTCTCCTCGGTGTTGGCAAGGCGTAGCGGCACGGCGAGGTAGATCAACTGGCCGAGATGCTCGGGAGTGATCGTCAGCGGCGGTGGCGGTGGCGCCTCCGTTGGCGTGTCGAACGGTGTGCCATCGGGAAAGATTCCCGATCCGCGTTTGATCGCCAGCTTGCCGAAGGACAATGCACTCTGATCGATCTCATACTGGCTGAATCCCCATGAGAACGGACTAAGCGTTGTCACACACCGCTGTGCGACATACTCGAGATAGCGCTCTTGCTGCTGAAACAGCTGAGGGCGCAGGAATAGTCCTTCACTCCAGACGATCTTATTGTGATAGCTCATGGCAATCAGTTGACCTCAGTAATCGAAACAGCTTGATCGCGTGCCTCGATCTTCAGGGCGACAGTCCTGTCGGGCACCACCGCGCGGTACCAGGCTGCATCGGGTGCCTCGGGCAGGCGCCACGTGGCGCGCCATACGGACTTGCCTAGTTCGCGGTAACCAACCAGCACGCCGATCGCTGTTGTGGCCGGATTGGATTTGCGTTCGATACGCTCGTCGGTGCCGGGCCGCATGATGAACTCGTCGACAGCAAGCAGGTCGGCGGCAAGCACCTTCTTGTCTTCGTTCTGAAGCGTAAAGAAGTCGGCGCTATCGAACGCCGCAGCGGACTTCAGTTCGTAGACGCGCACCATCACCGGCGCAGCGCGGCCTTGTTCATCGCTATTCAGGTTCCCGCTCGTCTCGATCAGGAGCTTCAACTGCAACGGCTCTTTCCGCGTCGGTGCAGTGCTGCATCCTTGCAAGACCAGGCATACCATCAGCAACAACCACCCGATCGCCATCCACCGAGTGGCGCGGGTGCCGGCCATTCCGGTGGGAGTCAGATCAAAGCGCATGGACATGTTCGATTCGGTTTGGCTGCACGCAGTGCAATCCGGCCGCCGAATCGCAACCGGATTGCACGACAACCAGGAGGGTCAGGCCGTGTTCTTCTTGACGTCGAACGTTGCGGTGATCACGCCGCCGCTGCCGCCCTGCGCGTTCTGCACCACGTATTCCTGCTTCAGGCGGGAGAACGACAGACGCACGATCTCGCGCGGACGAGCTTCGTCGGAGCTAAGGCCAGAAGGGCTCACCTGCGTCACCAGCAGGTCGTTCATCGTGAACTTGATGTACTCGAGCGGGCTGCCGCCGGCCTTGCGCACCACCAGACGAGCCTCGTCGATATGCTTGCCCAGCAGGCAGTACTGCACGAGATTCGGGCTGGCACGGTCGATATAGTGCTCGAACTGCAGATCATCGACAGTGGCCTTGCCAGCGCCGCCGCCAGAGCCGGCGTGCATGTTCGATTGCTGGCTGACGCTCCACGACCAGCTCAACACCTCGATCTCGCTCTTGTGGACGCTATCCTCGGACTCGCCATCGATGCCGTTGATCTTCAGGAAGATGTCTTGTGCCATAGTGAGAATTTCCTTGTTCAGTAGATATGACTTACCCATGGCGGGCTTGTTTGACGAGCCCCCGCCCTGACTCGGAGTAGCGTTCGCAGGCGCGACGTACGCCGCGCCACGATGCTCAGGCGGCAGCCTTCACCAGCGGCAGTTTCGCGACGAGTCGCAGCGATACCGTCAGGCCCTCAAGCTGGAAATGCGGACGCAGGAAGAACTTGGCCTGGTAGTAACCGGGATTGCCCTCGACATCCTCGACCACCACCTCCGCAGCGGCCAGCGGACGGCGCGCCTTGGTTTCCTGGCTCGAATTTGTCGGGTCGGCGTCAACGTAGTTCATGATCCATTCGTTGAGCCATTGCTCCATTTCCTCGCGCTCCTTGAACGAGCCGACCTTGTCGCGCACGATGCACTTGAGGTAATGGGCAAAGCGCGAGCAAGCGAACAGGTAGGGCAGGCGCGCCGACAGGTTGGCGTTGGCCGTGGCGTCCGGGTCGTAGTACTCGGCAGGCTTCTGCAGCGACTGCGCGCCGATGAACGCCGCGTAATCGGTATTCTTGCGGTGAATCAGCGGCATGAAGCCGTTCTTCGACAACTCGGCTTCGCGGCGATCCGAAATAGCGATCTCGGTCGGGCACTTCATGTCCACGCCGCCATCGTCGGTCGGGAAGGTATGGCAGGGCAGGTTCTCGACCACGCCACCGCTTTCCACGCCGCGAATCAGGGTGCACCAACCGTAGCGCTTGAACGAGCGGTTGATATTCACTGCCATCGCGTAGGCGGCGTTCGACCACGCGTACTTCTGGTGATCGGAACCGTCGGTTTCTTCCTCGAAATTGAATTCATCTACCGGATTGGTGCGCACACCGTACGGCAGACGGGACAGGAAGCGCGGCATGGCCAGGCCGATGTAGCGCGAATCCTCCGAGGACCGCAGCGAATTCCACGGTGCATATTCGAGGTTTTGCGTGAAGATCTTGGTCAGGTCGCGCGGGTTGGCGAGTTCCTGCCACGAATCCATTTGGAGCACTGACGGCGAGGCACCGCTGATGAACGGCGCATGCGCGGCCGCAGCCACCTTTGCCATCGAGCCGAGCAGGTCGACGTCGGCTGGCGTGTGGTCGAAGTAGTAGTCAGCCACGAGGCAGCCGTAAGGCTCGCCGCCGAGCTGCCCGTACTCTTCCTCGTAAATCTGCTTGAACAGGGAGCTCTGATCCCACGCCACGCCCTTGAACCGCTTCATCGTGCGGCGCAGCTCTTCCTTCGAGATATCCATGAAGCGGATGCGGAGCTTCTCGTCGGTCTCGGTATTGGTAACCAGGTGGTGGAGCCCGCGCCAGGCGCTTTCCAGCTTCTGGAAGTCCTCGTGGTGCAGGATGAGGTTGATCTGCTCGGACAGCTTGCGGTCAATCTCGCCGATGATGGCCTCAATGCTCTTGTAAGCATCGTCAGACATCGTCACGGCATTGGCCAGCGCCTGCTCCGCAAGGGTCTTGACCGCGTTCTCGACGGCCTCGCGCGCCTGCTCGGTCTTCGGCTTGAATTCCTTCGTCAGCAGCGCATTGAAGTCGGATTGCCGGTCGAGCGTCTGCGCCGTCGCGGCCTTGTATTGCGTGTCACGTGTTGCCATGTCTTGTACTCGGTTGCGGTTGCGGTCCTTACTGCGCCTGGGCCTTGTCGTCGGCCTCGTTCGCCGCTTCGGGGCGCGGTGCCTTGGCCAGCGCGTTCAGCAGCGCGGGATCCTTGAGCACCTGTGCAACCAGGCCCTCGGCGCCGGACTTGCCGTCCATGTAGGTCTGGAGGTTGGCAAGCTGCGTGCGAGCCTCGAGCAGCTTGGCCAGGACATCGACCTTGCGGGCGATGGCAGCAGGCGAGAAGTCATCGATGCTCTCGAAGGTCATGTCCACCATCAACTGGCCCTGATCCGACAGCGTGTTCGCCACCGGGAAGGCCACACGCGGCTTCATCGCCTTCATGCGCTCGTCGAAGTTGTCGACATCGATGTTGAAGAACTTGCGGTCCGCCACTGGCGGCAGTGGATCCACCTGCGTGCCGGACAAATCGGCAAGCACGCCCATCACGAATGGCAACTCGATCTTCTTTTCCGAGCCGTAGATCTCGACGTCGTACTCGATCTGCACGCGCGGCGCGCGGTTCCTCGCAATGAACTTCTGTGAACTGTTGGATGCTGACATGGAATACTCCGTCGAATGCGTGATGATGTGGGACTTGCCGTGAGAACCGCGGCCCCCTTTCCGGCCACAGGGCCTGCGAGAAGCATGTTAGGTCTCGGGGCAGGCGCGGGATATAGGAAACGTTCGAAAGTTCCGAGTCTTGTCAGAAGTTTCTGAGCTAGCGTCAGCGCACCTCAATGAAGTACCAGGTGCCGGCCGTCACCGACCCCGGAGTTGTGGCTCCCGTCGCGTAGTACCGCGCAATGAATGAGAGCGACATCAACCCTGTCGAGGACATCGGAAACATCGGAGTCGTGGAGTCATCGCCTACCGCGATCGGCGTCCCGTCCGCCTTGAGCAGTTGCACCTGGACGTTCTGCGCGGTGCCACTGGATATCAGTCGCCCATCGATCTTCCTAAAGGTGACGAACGAGACTGCCACGGGCTCTTGGCCGCCCTCGCATACCAGGTTGATCGTGAACGCGGTGTCGCCCGCTGTGTCTCCGGCTTTTTTTAAAGCAGCGGTGGGGATGCTTGGCAGCGTGACGCTTTGCCGCACTGCCCCTGTGTGGCGGCAGGTTTGCGTAACGTACTTCCCCGTGAAATTCAACGCGACCGATGGTTTTGTGCCATCCGCGAAGGCAGGGAAACACAGCACGGTCAGGCTCGCAGCCAACGACGTCCGCAGCTTCCGTGGTGAGCACCTCAGCGTCTGCTGTGTGACGGGCAACTTCGCGTGCATCTTCATTCTCGGGGATCTCCACTCACATCGATTCCGCTTCAGCTCGCCGCTGCCACGCAGCGCAGTGTCAGGCGCGTGGCCGAGTCACCGCCCCCGCCCGCACCCGCGCCAGCAGGCATCTCGTACGGGAGGTCGCATGACTCGTTCGTCAATTCGCCCCACCGCGCACGCAGTGCGCCCCTGCCCGCCAGACCGCGCAGGAACGCCAAACCACCCTGACCCACGATCCCCATCGACTTTCCGTCGGCGGCGAACAAGGCGGTGCCCAGCGGCAGGGCCTTGCCGGCCGCGTCATGCATGGCCACCAGCGCCGCTTTGCCTGTGACGGTTGGCATCTTCACGAGCACAAGGGCGTTGAGGCGCGGTACGACCTCGTCACTGGAAGTCTCCAGTTCCACGTCATCCGGCAGGTCAGTCGGGTCGATCGCCACCCGGTTCACGCGGTAGGGCGTCAAGGACGGCAGCAAGGCATAGCCATTGCCGTCTATGCGCGCGCCTTGACCGTTGACAATCCGCCCGCCTTCCGCGCCCTTGGCTTCGACCAGTGCGGCAGCCTGGCCAAGCGGCGGCCCCAATGTGACGCCGCCAGCGTGCGCGACCATGCTGCCGTCCGCGTTCAGGCCGAACTGGCGGCCCTGGTTCCCGATGGAGGCGTTCGCGGCGTATGTGCCATAGCGCGAGCGATAGGTGGCGTTGCCACCGAGCAGATTTGTTTTGTCGCCAGCGCTCGATGTCCGTTGGGCGTTGATGCCGTACGAAATGGGCGCTTCCCCTGCAGTGGACCCATTGAGGCTGGTCTGGAAGGCGCTGTCGCCGTTGGTGTCCACTGTCAAATTCGTCGACACGGAATCGAACGGACCGCGATCCACCGCGGAGTTGCGGCCGAGGGAGATCGTCAGGTTCACGCCGAACAGGGTATGTCTGGCGCGGTTTTGGTCGAACGACTGCTGCGCGTAGATCGTGTATCCAACCCGGCCGCGTCCGCCGCTGAACCCAGCCTGATACTGGGTATCTCGTCCGCGACGGCCATCCCAGTAGTCCTGCGTGCTGCCTGAGAGATACACGGAGCCCATCGTGCCGAGCGGCTGATTGATGCTGAGCTGCAACCGGTTGCGCGTGCGATAGCTCATCAGGTTGCCGGCGGGATTCCGCACGTTCCGCGCGTAGATGGCGTCGCGCAGGCTGTAGAAGCCATTTGTCGAATATCGATAGGCACCTAGCAAGACATTCGTATCAATGCCGGGAATGCGTTTGCTGTAGCTGACGCGCCAGCTGCTGCCCGTATGCGAACTGCTCGGTAGTTCCGTACGCGCCATCGTCACATCCGCTGAGACTGCCCCGATCGGCGTGTTGACGGCGAGGCCGAGCAAGCCTGAGTTGTAACCCTCGGAGCCCAGGACACCCGTATAGCCGGTCAGCATATTGTTCAGGCCGCGCTGGATGGTTGCTTGCACCACCCATGGCTCATCCTGAACGAGCTGGTCGCGGTACTGGCCTGCGGACACGTTGAACTTCGTGAAACCGGGGCGCAGCAGGTTAGGGACGGCGGCAAAGGGCACCAGAAAGGTCTGGCGCCGCCCATCCGCTTCTTCCACCGTAACGCGCAGATCTCCGCCGTAGCCGATCGCCGGTAGGTCGGCGAGTTCGAACGGCCCTGGCGGGACGCTCGTCTCGTAGAGAATGTCGTTGTTCTGGCGGACGACCACGCGCGCATTGCTTTCCGCCACGCCGCGTACGATGGGCGCGTAGGCACGCATCGAGTCGGGCAGCATCCGGTCTTCACTGGATACCTGAACGCCCCGCACACTGAACGAATCGAAAACTTCACCGGTCGTGAAGCTGTCGCCGAGCGTCAGGCGGCTGCGCCAGGACGTGATGTCTCGCTCGACGTAGGTCGCCAGGTTATTCCAGCGCATGCCGCCCTGGCTGCTGTTCCAGTCAAGCGTGGAGCGCTGGCGAAAGCGCCATTGGCCCAGATTCAAGCCCAGTTGCAGGCCAAGATACGCACTGCTCATGTCGGCGCCAGATTGATTGGCGCTGTATGTACTGAAGTTGTACTGGAGAAGCCCCGCCTTGATGCCGGCGTCCCACAGGGCGGGGCTCACGTACCCGTATGGCGTCTGCACCATGCTCGCCTGGGGCACGGTGATACCGAGTTGCAGTTCCGCGATGTCGAGTTCGACCTGTGCGTCAGGCACAAGGTCCGTCAGTCGGATGCATTGGTCCGCTTCGCTGAAGGCAGCGTCTTCTGCTGCGTGACGGGATTGGGCGCCGGCGTCGTCCGCGCTGGATCGAAGCGCCTTGTCAACATCGACGCCAAGACCGCGCAGCGCCGCGATGGTGAAGCAAGGCTCCGCCACGTCACTGTCTGCCACGGCGACAAACTGAACTTCGCGCTGCCCCTGCGAATTTCCATTGAGCGACAGATCCACGTCGTATACGCCGGGCGGCACGGGGTTGCCATTCGTGAAGCGGGAAATGCTCACGACCTGGCCGTTCAGGAACGCTGGATTGAACTGCACCGAGGCGAGCTTGGGCCGATGACGCCGCTTGCTTCGCTCCCGCGGTCCCGTCTTGAGCGTTTCAATTTCCTCGATCGGTACGCCACCTGGCTTCGATTGCACTGCTTCTGCATCCAGCCCGTAGCACACAAATGCGCCAAGGACCATCATCGTCCGTGCCAACGGACGCACAGCCAAACGATGCCTGGTGCTCATAGAAACATTTCGCCTTGCTTTGATGTGATCACGCCTACTCAGCGGCAGCATCAGCGGCTGACGGCGACTACGAGAAGCGCCCTGGGTTGCCTGCTGGCGTTACTGGACCGCGGCGACGTCTTCGACCGTCGCGCCGAAGTCGTTGATTAGGGAATAGGTGATTGCCGTACCGCTTGGTGGGGAGACATTGCGGTCCCCGACTTGGGAAAGCTCGACACTGCCAAATGGAGGGACCATCTGGGGCTGGTAGCTGATGTCGGCGGTGCCGGCTTTGGCCGACACGCTGTCGAGTGACACGTGGTAGCCGGTTGGATTCCCAACCCGCAGCACCTGCTTGCCTTCGGCATTGCGCGCGGCCGTCCAGGTCAACCCAGCACGCCCGGCGGATGGGTCGTCGCGCAACGCGGCAGGTCGATAGAAGAGCTTGATGCGCGTGCCAAACGCAAGCTGGAGCATGTTCCTGCTATCGGCATCCACCGGCTTGGGCGGAATTTCGAGGATGTTGAGCCAGTAGACCGTCTCACGGTCCGCGGGCATCGCCTTGCCGGTGAACTTCACCCGCAGCGTCTGGCCCTTGCCGCCTTCTGCACGGAATACCGGCGGCGTGATGATGAACGGTACGTCGAGCTTCTCAACTGGAACGGACGTATCGCCATCGTCGATCCATGCCTGCACCAGTACCGGCGTGTCCTCGACATTGTTGAGCCGCACGGAGACTTGGCGACTCTTTTCCGGGTAGATCACCCGGGTACCGGTAATGACAATCGCGGCTTGGGCCGGTATCGACACCAGTCCCACTGTGGCCGCAATCAGGAAGGAGAGCCATCGCCAGACATGCATCATTGATCTCCACGCGCTTGAGCGGCTGCCCCGCGAGCGGGCCAGCCAATCTGCCGCATGCCTTAGTTGTAAGCCAGGGTAAAGTTCGCAGTGGTCGAAACCATGCCCGCAGACGTTGCACCGGTCGCGTAGTAGCGGCCGCCGTAGTGCAGCGTTGCGGTACCGACGGCGTCTGCGGCCGTCCGCGCGACCTGAATGGGCTTGCCGCTGTCGCCCAGACGCAGCACCGCGCCGTCGTGATCGAGCAACTGCACTTCAACGTTGCCTGCGGGCGTGGCGGTGGCGAGATTGCGGGCGTTCCCGGTTTCAGGATTGAGGTTCGTGATCTCCCAGTGCGCAGATACGCTGTTCACCCCGACCGGGCAGTTCTCGACATTGATGCTGAACGGCCTCGAGCCGGCGGTATGACCCTTTGTTGTCAAGCTGGCAATCGAGATGGCTGGCAACGTCACGGTCTTGTTGCGATCACCGGCAGTGATCGAGCAGGTCTGCCCCGTCAGCCGGCCAGCGAAATTCACCTGACCCTGCGCGACAACGGCCTGCGCGACAGCGCTCGATGCGGCGCCCATCGCGAGCAATGCTGCGACGGCAACCTGGAGTACTTGCTTATTCATGAAACGTCCTTCCAATTGAGATGCGGATTCAGTCCTTCCGCTGTTGCTGCAAAACGGCGTTGACCAACCTCGGATCCCGCCTCACTTCACGACGAACGCATCGTACAAGCCGGCATTTCCGGCGCATATATGACTCGTACGAAAGTTCCTGTCAGTTCTGCGACATGACTTCCGCTTGCCGCGCGTGCAGGCAGAGCGCCGCCGCAGGAGCCAGCTCGGCATCGCCAATATCGACCTCGATATGCGTCAGCACGGATCGCGACGCGACCGATTCCAGCCAGAGCGCCGACAATCTCGGCAGGATGTGCTGGTCGATGAAACCGATCAGCGCACGCGCGCCCGTCTCCTGCACAAGGCAACGCCCGATCACGTAGTCGACCACCGCCTGGCTGTAGAGCACCGCGATGTCGTGATGGTCCTGCATGCGCTGCACGACGCGGTCGAGGTGCAGGCGGACGATGTTCGACAGCGACGCATGCGCCAGCGGGCGATACGGCACCACGGTCACGCGGCCCAGGAAGGCGGCCGGGAAGGCGCTCAGCAGCGCCGGCATCAGCGCGTCGCGCAGCGCATCGGGTTCGGGCACGTCAGAGGCATCGGCATGAAGATGCGAGATCAGTTCGGCGCCGACATTGCTTGTCAGCAGGATCGCCGTGTTCTTGAAGTCGATGTAGCGGCCATCGCCATCCTCCATGTATCCCTTGTCGAAAACCTGGAAGAACATTTCGTGGACGTCGCGATGCGCCTTCTCCACTTCATCAAGCAGGACCACCGCGTAAGGCCGCCGCCGCACCGCCTCGGTCAGCACGCCACCCTCGCCATAGCCGACATATCCAGGCGGCGCACCCTTGAGCCCGGAGACGGTGTGCGCCTCCTGGTACTCGCTCATATTGATCGTGATCAGGTTTTGCTCGCCGCCGTAGAGCGCTTCCGCCAGCGCCAGCGCCGTTTCGGTCTTGCCGACGCCGGACGGGCCCACCAGCAGGAACACGCCGAGCGGCTTGCCGGGGTCGGTCAGCCCGGCGCGTGCGGTCTGCACCCGTTCGCTGATCCGATGCAATGCGCTCTCCTGCCCCATCACCCGATTGGCGAGTGTGGCCGGGAGGGCCTGTACGGCGGCGACCTGGTTAGTCACCATGCGTCCGGCGGGGATGCCGGTCCAGTCGGAGACGACCTCGGCGACAATCGCCTCGTTGACCTCGGCAAACACGAGTGGCGCCTCGCCCTGGAGTGCTGCCATGGTTGCTTCGCGTTCGCGCAGCACCTCCATCGAAGGCAGCGGCTCCCACTCGCCATCGGTGCCTGCCTCCGCTTCCGCGCCGCGTTCGATCCGTTCGCGCGCGGACAGCAACGCCTGCGCGGCCTCCCGCTGTGCATCCCACCTTGCAGTAATGGCGGCTTCCTCGGTTTCCAATCCGCCAATGCGAGTCCGTACGTCGTCCAGATTCCCGTCGACTTCGAGCCCGATGCGCGCTTCGCTCTCCAGCAGGTCAAGTTCGGCGCGCGCAGCCAGCAACTGCTGCTGCACGTCCTGCAACTCCCGTGGTCGCGTTTGTTGGGAAAGACCAACCCGCGCACACGCCGTGTCGAGCAGGCTGATGGCCTTGTCGGGCAGTTGGCGGGACGGAATGTAGCGGTGCGACAACGCCACCGCGGCGCGGATCGCGGCATCGAGTACCACCACGCCGTGGTGCCGCGAGAACGTCTTCACCAGCCCGCGCACCATGTCGATGGCCGCCGGCTCCTGCGGCTCGTGGACCTGCAGCACCTGGAAACGCCGCGTCAGCGCTGGGTCTTTCTCGATATGGCGCTTGTACTCGGCCCACGTCGTCGCCCCAATCGTCCGGATCGTGCCGCGCGCGAGTGCCGGCTTGAGCAAGTTCGCGGCATCGCCAGTGCCAGCCTGCCCGCCCGCGCCGATCAGCGTGTGGATCTCGTCCACAAACAGGATCACGGTCCCGGCACTCGTCTCCGCCGCGGCCAGTACGCCTTTGAGGCGTGCCTCGAACTCGCCCTTCATGCTCGCGCCAGCCAGCAGTGCGCCCACATCCAGGCTCAGGACCCGCGCGTCGGCCAGCTTCGACGGCACATCAGCCCTAACGATGGCCAGCGCCAGCCCCTCCACGACAGCGGTCTTGCCGACACCGGCCTCGCCCGTCAACAGCGGATTGTTCTGCCGGCGGCGGACCAACACGTCGATCATCGTGCGGATCTCCAGTTCCCGCCCGATCACCGGATCCACCTCCCCGGCGCGCGCGCGGGCAGTCAGGTCCACGCAGTACTGCTCCAGGGGGGAGCCGGCCACCGAGGCGTCTCCGATGGCGCCGGACGCGACGCCAGGCATCGCCGCCGGGAAGTCGGAGCTTTCGTAGGCCGAGTCCCCTTCCTCTGGCGAGTCGATGATCCAGGCCGGCAGCATGGCATTCAGATCGGTCACACCGATCTTCGCGAACTCGGGGGAAATCGACAGCAGTACGCGCCGCAACTCCGGCGACTTCAGTAGCGCCGCCATGAGCCAGGCGCCGCGCACGCGCAGGTCACGGAACTCGAGTGTCGCAACCACCCACGCGCGCTCGATGGCGATGTCGATATGGTTCGAGAAATCGCTGATCGAGCTGGCGCCGGAAGGCAAGCCGGCGAGTGTTCGGACCAGATCCGCGTCGAGCTTCTCGCGGTCCACGCCGCCATGGCGGCAGATGCGGTGCATGTCACTGTCCGGCAGCGCGAGGATCTGGTGCAGCCAATGCGCCAGTTCGACGTAAGGGTTGCCGCGGAGCTTGCAAAACGTTGTGGCCGACTCGATGCCGCGAAACATCGTTTCGCCGAGCTTGCCGAACAGGGTCTTTCTGGATGGGGTCATGGTCTAACGGCAGATGCCGGGAAGGGAATGGGTCCGCCGATGGGCGGTGTTCAGGTCGAGGCGGGGGCGCCGTAGGGCGGCACGTCGCGCGCCAGCTCGTGCACGGTGACGTCGTCTGCATTGACGAATCTGGCGATGTAGCGGACCGGGGTGCCGTCGGCGCCGGACTGGAAGAGGAGTCGCCGGGACAGCCAGCCGTTGTGCTCGGCGAGGAGCTGCGGTAATCCCGTGGCGGGCTGGAGGTCGTCGTGGAGCGTTCCGCCATCCGCCGCGAGCACCGTGAACGCGATGTGCTTCAAGCCAGACAGGCTGTCGAGGTCGCCGAGATAGAGTTCGACGGCCACGTCATGGGAGCAGCGCAGGAGTGCGAGGTCAGTTTCAGGATGTGCCGCACCGGGCGAGGGAGGATCGCCACGCAACGCTTCCGGCGTGGCGGCGCGCCGATCGAAGCTGACGCCCACATAGGCCTCGTACTCAGCCAGTGTTCGTACTTGTCCGAATCCATACGGACCGAAATCGGTGCCCTCAGCGCTCGCGCCGTCCACGCCGAGCAGGGCGCGATTGCGCGCCTGTGAGAGTCTGTCACGCTCGAACCACGCAGTCTTCACCAGCCCAAGCGCCTGGTTCTCGGGCGTGTGGTCATCCCACATCTTGGCGCGATAGTCGCGCGTGTACTCATGCCAGGCGAGCACACGATGCGGGTGATACAGGTCATACCCATGGGTGAAGGCCCGCGCGGCAATCGAGATCTCCTCGCCGTGAAAAAAGTACTCGGGATCATGCTGGACAGTCGTCGAGAAATTCCCGTCGGCAAAGGCAAAGTGCGCGCTATAGAAGCGAGCCTTGAGCGGTTTGGTCTGCGCCTGCCAGTCCGGCATCCGGCGCGACGCCACAAGCAGCGCCCCGGCCGCGACGAAGCGGTCGAAAATGAGGGAGGTGGGATGCTGGCCGCGGCGCGACGGGTCATCGTCCGCCGGCTCGAAAGCTGGCAGATAGGCAGTCAGCACCGGTTTCTCGCTTTCATCGCGCAGCGACTCGAGCATGTCGATGGCCATCCTGTCCCATCCCTGGACGAAACGATGGTGAGAGTCGATCTGCAAGGTATAGGCTTCGCCGGCGTACTGCTGCTGGATCAGGTTCCGCGCCCAGCAGGCGCCCTGGCTTTCCATGGCGGGCACATCGATCAGTTCAACCGTCGCCTCCGCCAGCACAAGCCGATGCACGGTGAGCCCTTCATGCATCACCACTTGCCAATGCGAGAAGCCATGCGCGAAGAACTTGCCGATCATCTCGTCGAGGCCGTGCTGCCAGCACACCACCACGCGCAGGCGTTCCGGCCGCGACGCCTGCCTGATCAGGCTGTGCAAGGTCGGGATCAGTTGCGGATCCCGATAGCTCGCCACCTGCACGAAAATGCTCTCCTCCATCACGTTGCCGCCCTCACCGTCGCCTTCAGTTGACCGCCATGGTGAACACGGCAGTGGCATTGATCAGGCCAGCGGTTGGCGTCTGCGTCCCGGTTCGCAGCACGGTGGCATCGAGGTTGTATGTGAAGAGCTTCGTGTTACCTGGCTTGTTGATGACGCTGGCGTTGTCGTTGGGCCTGAGCACGGTATCGCTATCGCGATCCTTGATCCGGATGCCGAGGTGCTGCGCGCCGGTATTCCTGAGCAGCGAATGATTTTCCGTGTCCGGGGTGCCGGTGAGCTTGGCCGTGATCGATCTGGGCGACGCGGGGCCGATGCATGTCACTTCAAAGTTGATCGGTCGCGTGGGCCCCGTTATCTGCGAGACACTGTTGGCACCAAATGTACCGAAATCGACATTTCGGCTGGGTGTACTTGGGCTGCAACTGGGCAACACGTTGATCCGCGTACTACCGTTGGATACCCGGATAACCGGCCCGCCCGAACCATCGCCGGCGACCGTGGCGATGTTCGCGGCGCTGAACGTCGACGAGGCGTCCATCTCTCCTGTCTTCACAAAATCGACCACCATCCGCAGCCCTGAACGGAAGCCCGGGAAGTACGGCTGATTGGGTTCCGCCGGCCCAAAGTTCACGATGAAGGGAAAGGTGCTGACTGTCCCCGAGCTTCGGACGTAGCTGAGGCGAATGCCGATCCCCTTGAGACCGGATTCCACCACCCCCGGAAAGGCGGTTTGCTGCTTCGCGCTCACGAATGCATAGCGAACCTGTCCGCCCGAGCGCCAATCGCAATTCAATAGCGCCGTGCTGCGTCCCAAGCTCTCGGACGCCCCGCTGCCGAACGTCTCGCCAACTGCAAGATCTGGCCTGACCTCAATCGCCGAGGGAAACGTCACATGGAAGCTGACTTCCCTCTGGATGACATCGATGTTCGGCAGTCCCTTTGCGGTCCACTCATCGATGTCCGCCTGTGTCACCTGACTACATGCCGCCATTGCGCCACCCGCCGGCAGCAGGAGCCCAAGCCCCAGCAACGCGGCGAAGCCCTTGGTATAGCCTTTCATCACAGTACCTGTCGAGATTGCGGGCGACACCGCCGGCTGACCGGCTTGTCGTCCGATGCGTTAATGGGAGTGCCCGTTGGGGCCATTTCAGTTGTCCACGGCGTCCCACTTCGACAGCAGGTCGAGGGGAATGCTTTGAGCGAGTTCGGAGAACCGCTTGCCGACCATGCGCTCCGCCTCGCGCAGCATCACGGTCACGGGGCTGCTTGGCTCGTTGTCTTCGAACCACTCCCGCACTTGCCGTATGGTGGCGAGTGCGGTCCATCGGTCCATTGCCGGGGCGGTGGGGACGGTGGTGGCGGTGGGTGCGGCGTGTGGCGGCGGCGTCGTGGCACGCGGAACGGGGTTGGGAAGGTCGGGCGCGCTCGCTCGCCCAGCCTGCATCTCAGCCACGGGTGCCGGCGGCTGTGCCGCTGGCGCGGGCTCGACCAGCCGATCGATCTCGCTGAATGGCTGCAGCAGTCGGGAAAGCGGGGCGAGGTTGGGCGCGTCGGCCTTCAGTCCGCTCGTGGCCCATGCAGCAATCTGCGCCAACCGGCCGTGGGCTTCGCCAAGCGCCAGCACGACCGCTTCGCCGCGTGCGGCCAGCTCCTTGAGCATGCGCGTCACGCTTTCGGGCGCCAGTGCGTCCTTCTGGCGCGGCATCGCCAGTGCTTTCTCGATATCGCGCAGCTGCAACTGCGCGCCGGCCGCCTTGGGTAGCGGAATCTCCCGCACATCGGCCAGCGCACCTTCCGCGTCCGCCAGCGCGGCGAGCGCATTGGCGAACGTGACGGGATCCCACTCGCCGTCGAAGTACGGTAACGGATGCAGACGGCTGCCATATCGTTCCAGCAGGGCCTGGAGGAAGACCATCCCATCGCGCAGACCTGCCGCGCCGCGCAGCCGCACGGCGGCGCGCAGCAGGATGATGGCCACGCGGAGATCCTTGGTTCGGGCCAGCAGCGCTTCGCACTCGCGCTCGGCCTCGGCCCAGTTGACCGACGCTGGCGTCTCGACGAAGTCACCGTATTGCACGGGCGCCGACGGCGCCACAGCGGCCTGTAGCATGATGAAGGCCGGATCGTATTCCAGGTCATCACCACAGGCGGCTGCGTCCGAAACCGGTTCGAGCAGGTCGTCGTAGCGCGACGTCGCGGCGGATGCCAGGTTCTGCATTGTCATGGGGAGGTTCTCGGTCATGCCGCGTAGGCCTCCGGCTCGAAGACCATGCCGGACACGGGTTGCGCCGGGTCGCACTCGCCCAGCCAGATCGAGTGCCCAAGCCGCTGACGCCCGTCCACGTGCGGCGCTGGCACCTCTTCTGGCTTGATCAGCAACTGGATCTCCCAGTCGTACTCGTAGCCGATGAAGGCACGCACCCATTCGACCAGTGTGCGCAAGTCTTCGCCACGCGGCGCAAGCCGCTGGTAGTGGAGGAAGTCGAGCGGCCCGATCACAAGCCGGAACTTGTGCTGCCGGTCAGCAATCTGCTCGCCGAGCATCGCCGCCTCGCCCATGAAGGACGAAGCGCCCGGGAGCCCCAACCGGCAATGGCCGGACGCGTCGACGCGAATCCAGTGCGGCACGTACTCCTCGACCGCAATCGGCACATCGAAGTACTGCGACAGCGTGGCCGCGATGCCCTCAGGGTTCCGGGCCTCGCGCACAATGTGCGCCGACGCGCCGTAACGGGCGTGGGTAGGCAGGCAGCTCTGGCGCGCTTCGTCCTGATCCGTTCCCATCAGGCTGGCGACGTAGAACGAGAACCGCTCCTCGTCAGGCCGGTCGAGTGCGGCGGTGGACTGGCCCGCAGCCCAGGCGCGATAGAACAGCGACAGTGCGCGATGGTGGAACAGGTCGGCGAAATGCTCGAGAGTCCGGTCCTGGAGCGCGACGGACCGGTGATACGCCAACTCGGTGACATGCAGCGGCAGCGGACCCTGCGGGCCCCAGATGCCCAGGCCGAATAGGCGGATGTCGAGCCGTCCGTGCCGCGTGTCGAGCGACGCGACTTCCCGTGGCGGGAAGGCGAGCACCGGGCGCTGGCCGATGCGGTAGGTCTCCTGAGACGGCAGGTCGGCAGACCCCGGCGCAGGACGGTTCCGGTCGCGCGCGGCAATCGCGCGCATCAGGCTCATGAAGCCCGACTTCCACGGACGGCCGTGGTCGAACCATGCGCGCAGGGCATCCGGCTGCAACGCCGCATTCGGGGACGCTTCCACGGCCCTATACCGCACCGCGACCTCCCATCCGGGGCGCCCAGCGCGTGATCAGGCCCCGCTGCATCGAGTGCAGTTCGGTTTCCGAAAAGACGTTGATCGCCACGTGGCGCGCGAGATAGTGCTCCAGGATCAGGCCGAACAGGTACGGGCTGGCGCCGGAGAAGCCGTTCTCGTCCACCGTCAGCTCGCAGCGTACGCCGCGCCCGTACACCAGCAGGCCATGGCCCGGCAGGCGGCTCACCACGGGTTGGGTCTTCGCGCCGACCAGACTCTCGACTTGCGCGATCTGCTCGCGCTCGCTGCTGGTCACGAAGAGGCGCAACATGTTGCGCAGCGCCTGCGCGCCTTCGCCATGATCGAGTTCCGACAGCGGCATGTAGTTGAAGCTGAGCTGGCGGATCAGCCGCCACGCGGCTTCGTCGCTCGCGTAGGGTGCGCGCGGAGCGCTCGGCGCATGGACGAGGCTGACGGCCTCGAGCGGCACCGCATCAGGCATGGTCAGATGGCCGCCCACGCCGCGCGGCATCAGGCGCGGCAGGTCGCGGTTAGTCACCCACGCCTCCACGGACAGGTAGCGGATATCGTCGGCATATGGCGCTTCGGCCTGGTCCACCAGCGACAGGAACACCTCCGTGCCGATATAGGCCGTGCGCGTGCCGTACTTGCGGGCATCGCCGGACAGCATGCGCTGCTCTCGCCGCACCGAGAAGTACCGGCCATAGTTGCCAAGGTCGCTGTGGAGGGTCTGGTACAGCGGATTGAACTGGATCTCCGTCGAGGTCTCCGCCCTCTGCCCAAACACGCGCGAGACCGAGTAGACCTCGTAGTCACGCGGACGTGCGCGATCGACCACTAGATGGAAATCCGTCAGGCTGCGGTCGACCTCCACACGGTCCGTGCGTCGGGGGAACAAGTTGACGATTGGCGTACAGAACAGCAGGAAGCGGCTGCCATCGACATGCACGCCCAGTTCGTCCGGCATACGGTCCAGCAGCAGCACGATCTCCGCTTCCTTGCCGTCCACGTGCGACAGGCCCTTCGCCAGATCCGTCAGCACGAAGAAGTAGAAGCGTTGCCGGCAAGAGAAGTATTCCTGGAGCAGGTTATGCCCGCTGAACTTGTTCCAGCGCAGCGGCAGCAGGCTCTGGTCCGGCTCGAAGCCTTCGAACGCGACCGGTGCCCTGGACACGACATGGCATCGCACATGATCGGTGACGCCCTCCGGCCGCACCACGGACGCGACCGCGCCCGCATGGATCAGCTCGAACAAGTGCGAAGCAATGCGTTCGTCGCCGTCGATATAGAGCGGAAGCCGATCCAGCCCCTTGATCTCGTTGAATCGAATGTCGCCAACCGTACGCAACCGCAGTCGCAGCGCGCCGCGCAACTGGCGGTGCCGGAGCAGATGCCCCGTTTCCGGGAGATCTGGCGGTACGGCGGTCAGCCGCGCATCGACGATCTCGATCGGCCAGAGCGTGACGTCCTGCCCGGTGCGGAACTCGCACGCAGTCTGCTCGCCGGGCGGGACTGCGGAGCGCATGACGCTATGGCGTGCCACCTTGAATCCCTGGCTGAACTCGCCCTCGCGCAGGCTCGGATGCAGCCGCGCCACCGCCATCGAAGGCGTGGGCGCCACGTAGTTCGGGTAGACGACTTCAAGCAGCCGCTGGGTGAAGCGCGGGAATTCCGCATCCAGTTTCAGGTGCGTGCGGGCGGACATGAAGCAGAACGCCTCGATCATCCGCTCGACATAGGGGTCGGCGACTTCGATGCCCTCCATGCCCAGCCGGCGCGCAATCTTCGGATGCTGTGCGGCGAACTCGCCTGCCGATTCGCGCAGGTAGGTCAGCTCGCGGTTGTAGTACTCGAGAAACTTCGGATCCATGTCAGCCTGCCGATCCCGGGGTATGGCCCGACTGGAGCGAGACCTTGCTCAGTTCCAGGTCGAACACGCTCTGGATGCGGAATTCGAGCGGATAGGGCGTCCACTGCATCAGCGCCTCGATTTCAAACATCATCTTGTTGTAGCGCCGTGCGGAAGTGTCGCGCAGCGGGCGTAGCCGTACCGTGTCCGGAATCAGCCGGGGCTCGAAGCGGGCGATCGCGGTACGCACCCGCTCCTCAAGCCGCTCCCAGGTCATTTCCGTGGCGAACCCGCCGGAGAGCGGCGGAATGCCGTAGTTGACGACCGAGTTCGCCACCTCGGGGTAGGCCTCGGCGTCGAGTTCCTCGTTCAGGTTGGTGGTATTCAGCAACAGGCCCAGATCGCGCTGGATGATGCGACGCATGCCGCGCTCGTCCGGGGCGTAGGCCTCGGCCGGCTCGCTGCGTTGCTGCGGGGCATCGTCCTGCAGGCGATCCAGCAGGGAGGGGAGGTACGCGTTGCGGAACCCGCCGTCACGTGGTGGCATGGCGTTCTCCCGTGTCGTCGGACGTGTCGGCCGCGATATCCGGCATGGCGAGGCAGCTATCCATGCTCGATGCATGGTGCTCCTGGCGTGCCAGCAGCGCGAACTGGCCTGTGCGGCGTGTCTGTTGATGGCGGGCAGCGAAGAGTCTCAGGATCTCGTGCCGGGGCGGCGGCGAAAACAGTTGCTGCGCGCCGAAGCTGTCGAGGCTGTCCAGCACGCGGTCGATGCGGCGCGGCCCAAGCAGATCGTCGAACAGGCAGACGGCGGAGGTCGCCTTCGTATTCAGACGAAGCGGATCGGGGGGCAGCGGACCGGACGCGCACCCGGCTCCCAGGCGCTTGAGCCGCTTCGGCACCTGCCCAACGGACATCAGCGCCTCGCGGTACTCGACAGCAAGCTGCCCGAGCACGTCGGAGGCGTCGAGGTCGGCGAGTGGCAGGCTGGCGTCGGAAGCGTGCCGTACCAACGCGGTATCCGGCAGCGGCGGCACATCCTGCGCGCCGCCCATGGCCAACGCGACCAAGTCGCTGTAATCGGAGGACATGGACACCGCGCCCTCCTCGCGTGCTGCATCTGTTTCGTTCATGGCGCCGTTCGAGGCTGGAAAGAGTTTTCCAGAGAACGAAGACTAGCAAGCCGGCGCCGGGCAATCTATTGAACTAGTCCGATTTTTCCAATGCGTTCGCGCGCCTTTCGACGCCACGCCAGTGACGCATGGGGCGTATCAGGAGAAGTGGTCGCATTTCTCGGAGAATTCCGATGTGCGAGCGCGTCGCGGCCCTCTACAATCCGGCCGTTTCAGACCTTCCATATCGGACACACATCGCCATGCATCAACTGAACTTCGCGTCAGGTCAGCGCATCCGGGTCGTGTTTGCGGGCGACCGGCCCTTGGCCAGACTCGGCGTGGAGCACATCACCAGCACGTCTCCGCAGCTGGAACTCGTGGGCATTCACGCGACTGCCGAGGAGTTCGAACGGTCGTCGCGTGCATTCGAATGCGACGTGGTGCTCGTCGATTACTCGATGCGCGGCCGGGATGACATGGATGGCATGGCGTTATTGCGATACCTGCGGCGCACGTATCCGAGCATTGCCGCCGTCGTGCTGCTGGCGCAGGAGAACCCGGTGCTAGTCCGCGCCATTCTTGCGCGCGGCATGACGGGCATCGTCAGCAAGTTCGACGAAGTGGGGCATATCGTCACGGCGATACGCGAAGCCCGGCGCGGTGTGGCGTACCTTTCGCCAGCCATCGGCCGGTTGCTCGCTGCGCCGGGCGGCGGGCTATCGGCGCGGGAGATGGAGGTGGTGCGGCTCTATGTGTCCGGGATGACGATCAGCGAGATCGCCGCCAGGACGCACAAGGCGAAGCAGACGGTGAGCACCCAGAAGAACCGCGCCATGCAGAAACTGGGGCTCCGGAACGACATGGAGTTGATCCGCTGTGCCGCCTCGCTCGCGTTGCTTGACGACGTTAGCCACTAGGCCGCGCCCGACACGCTCGCCACCAGCCCGACCTCGTTCGCGTATCGGTACAGGTCGCCGTCACGGTCGATGCCGAGCTTGCGCATCGCGTTGAGCTTTTGCGTGCTGATGGTCTGCTTGGTCCGCCGCAGGACGGCCGCGATCTCGGAGACGGTCATGCCGGAGACGAACAGGCGCACCACCTCGAGTTCCCGCTGGCTGAGTGCCCGCAGCCGTGCGTCGTCGCCGCTGCCTTCGGTGACCGGCCAGGCCTCCAGCAGCGATTCCACGCGCGGCGAGGCATAGCGATCCCCACGGAATGCGGCATGGATGGCCGGCACCACGTGGCCCGGGTCGTCGGACTTGCTGACGACGCAGTGGATGCGCTGGCTGAACAGCGAGCGCAGCACCATCGGGTTGTCCATCATGGTCATGACCACGAGCTTGAGCGCCGGATAGCGGCGCGTGAGGAACGAGATCAGCGTTCGCCCGTCGCCGTATTCGCCGCCGGGCATGGCGTAGTCCGTGACCAGCACGTCGCAGGGCGTACGCTGTAGCAGATCGACGAGTTCGGTCGAATTGCGCGCGTCGCCCACACAGGCAATGGTGGGAACGGCGGCGACGACATGGCGGTTTGCAAGCGTGAGCACAGGATGGTCATCGGCAAAGATGACCCGGATACCGTAGCGACTCATAACAGGCCTGATGTATTGCAATCCCCCGCTGGGCCGGCGGTGGGCTTCCTGTGGCCCTCGGCATGCTCGCGCCATTCTTCCACGATGCGCTGCCGGATCTTCGGGGAGGCCAGCAGGAATTCGTTCATCTGCGAGATGAAGACCTTGCGCTCTGCCTCACGCAGGAGTGCGAACGATACGAGCGTGCGCATCAGGTTAGCCCTGTCTCCCATTGCCGAATCCCCAAAGTAAATCCATCCTGCTTCATATTGATTGCGACGAGCAAATGCGAATGGCATGCCTGGCAGGCACGTATCGCGTCACATTACCAACCAATGCGGCTTAGCGATATAGGACGAGTCCGAGAATCCTTGGGGAAAGCCTGCTTCAGCCGAGCGCCGCAGCCGCGCGCGCGTCGTGCCGTGCCAGACGCACCAGCAGATGGTCGACCTCCGACCTGGCGGTAGGCGTCATCGCCGCCGCCGGCTTGCGCTGGGCGGCCGAGGTCAGCAAGCCGCGCCGCATCATCACGTACTTGCGCACCGCCAGCCCCGCGCCGGGCTGCTGCTCGTAGCGCAGCAGCGGCAGGTGGGCATCGAACAGGTCGTGCGCGGCCTCGCGCTGGCCGGCGGCGGAGAGGCGCACCACGTCGCAGAGCATGTCCGGGAAGCAGTAGCCCGTGTTGGCGCCGTCGGCGCCCCGCTCCATCTCGTAGTCGAGGAACAGGCCGTTGTTGCCGCAGAGGATGGAGATATGGCGCATCGAACCGTCTTTCTCGAAGCCGCGCAGCGTCGAGATCTTCTCCAGCCCGGGCCAGTCCTCGTGCTTGAGCATCACGCACGAAGGCAGTTCCTGCACGATGCGGCGGATCACGCCGGGCGTCATCTGCACCGAGAAGGTCAGCGGGTAGTCCTGGATCACGAACGGCACGTCGGCGCCGATGGCCTCCACGGCCTGGCGGTAATAGCCGACGATCTGGTCATCGGTGCGCAGCGTGTTGGGCGGGGCGATCATCACGCCGGCCGCGCCGCGCTCCATCACCTCGCGGGTCAGCGCGCGCATGGCGGCAAACCCGGGCGCCGACACCCCCACCACCACCGGCAGCCGGCCCGCCCGGCGGATCATCTGCGCGGCCACCTCCACGGATTCCGCGTGCTCCAGCTTGGGCGCCTCGCCCAGCTGGCCCAGCACGGTGATGCCGGTGGCGCCGCAGGCCAGGTAGAAGTCGGTCAGGCGGTCGATCGAGGCGATGTCGATCGTGCCATCGTCGAAGAACGGCGTCGGGGCGATGGGGAAGACGCCGCGTGCGTCAGCGGTCAGCGCGGTGAAAGCGGGGGAAGGCATGGTGGCTCCTGGGGGGGTAGTCAGGGAAAGCGAGCGTCAGGGTAGCCCCAAGCGGCGTCCCCTTCAAGGTCATGGGATTTGTTAGCATCACGGCATGGATGTCAGATTTCTCCAAAGCTTCGTGACGGTGGTGGATGTCGGCTCGCTCGCGGAAGCGGCGCGCCGGCTCGACCTCACGCCGGCCGCCATCGCGGCCCGGCTGCATGCGCTCGAGGAGGAGATTGGCGTCCCCCTGGTGCGGCGCGCTGGCCGCTCGGTGGTGCCGACCGAGGCCGGCATCCGCATTCTGGAGCGCGCGCGGCAGGTGATCCGCGATGTGCGCGACATGAGCACCGTGGCCAGCGGCGACGCCTCGCTCGGCGAATTCCGGCTCGGCTCGTTCGTGACGGCGATGGGCAGCATCGTGCCGCCGCTGCTGGGCCAGCTCTACCGGCGGCATCCGGACGTCAACCTGTTCGTCAAGCCGGGCCGGTCGATCGAATTGTGCGAAAGCCTCGTGCGCGGCGAACTCGATGCCGCCATCGTGGTGGAGCCGCAGTTCGCGGTGGCCAAGGGCTACCAGTGGGCCGAATTCATCGCCGAACCGCTGGTGGTCGTCGCACCCGCCGCGCTGGCCGGGCAGGACCCGCACGCGCTGCTGGCCACGCAGCCGTTCATCCGCTACGACCGCTCCGTACTGGGCGGGCAGCTCGCGGACCGCTACCTGCGCGACCACGATATCCGGCCGCACCAGCGGCTCGAGGTCGATGGCCTGATGGTCATCGCCGCGCTGGTGAGCGAAGGGCTCGGCGTGGCGCTGGTGCCGGATTGGGCGCCGATGTGGGACGGCCCGCTCAAGATCGCCCGCCTGCCGCTGCCGGACCGCGCGCCGGTGCGCCGCGTGGGCCTGATATGGGCCACGCACGGGCCCCGCGCCTCGCTGGCCGAAGCCCTGCTCGACGAGGCCCGCGCGCTGTTCCGGACCACCCGGACCTGACACCCCCCGGACACCCCCCTACTCCGGCGTCTTGCCACGGGTCTCCGCCGCGCGCAGGAAGTCGAAATCCACCCCCTGGTCGGCCTGCGTCACCGTCTGCAGGAACAGCTTCAGGTAGCCGCGCGGCGCGCTCGGTTCGATCCAGTCCGATGCCGCGCGCCGCTGCGCCAGTTCCTCGTCCGATACCAGCAGGCTCAGCTCACGCCGGCTCACGCTCAGGCGGATACGATCGCCGGTGCGCACCAGCGCCAGCGGGCCGCCCACGGCAGCCTCGGGCGTCACATGGAGCACCACCGTGCCGAACGCGGTGCCGCTCATGCGGCCGTCCGAAATCCGCACCATGTCCTTCACGCCGGCGCGGGCCAGCTTGCGCGGAATCGGGATATAGCCGGCCTCGGGCATGCCGGGGGCGCCTTTCGGGCCGATGTTGCGCAGGACGAGGATGTCGTCGGCCGTCACGTCGAGGTCATCCGAGTCGATCCGCTCGACGAGGTCCTGCGAGTCCTGGAACACCACCACACGGCCTTCGTGCTCCATCAGGCGGGCATCGGCGGCCGACTGCTTGATGATGGCGCCGCCCGGCGCCAGGTTGCCGGCCAGCACGGCGATGCCGCCCTGTGGATAGATCGGCGCGGCCATCGTGCGCACCACGTCCTGGGCGAAGCCGGGGCCGGCGGCCTCGATCTCCTCGCCCAGCGTGCGGCCGGTGACTGTCAGCGCGTCCAGCCGCAGCAGCGGCTTCAGCTCGCGCAGCAGCGTGGCCATGCCGCCGGCCTTGTGGAAGTCCTCCATATAGTGCTGGCCGCTCGGCTTCAGGTCGAGCAGCACCGGGGTCTCGCGGCCCATGCGGTCCAGCGCCTGCATGTCGATGTCCAGCCCCACGCGCCCGGCGATGGCCGCCAGATGGACGATGCCGTTGGTCGACCCGCCGATGGCCAGCAGCACCCGCATCGCGTTCTCGAATGCCGCCGGGGTCAGGATGCGGTCGATGGTCAGCCGCTCGCGCGCCATCTGCACCGCGCGCGCGCCGGTCAGCTCGGCAATGCGGATGCGGTCTGCCGTCACGGCGGGCGGCGTGGCCGCGCCGGGCAGGCTCATGCCCATCGCCTCGGTCAGGCAGGCCATGGTGCTGGCCGTGCCCATCACCGAGCAGGTGCCGACGCTGGCCACGAGCTGGTTGTTGACGTCGGCGGTCTCCTCGGCGTCGATCTCGCCCGCGCGGAACTTGCCCCAGTAGCGGCGGCAGTCCGTGCACGCGCCCACGCGCTCGCTGCGGTGCGAGCCGGTCAGCATCGCCCCGGTCACTAGCTGGATGGCCGGCACGCCGGCCGAGGCGGCGCCCATCAGCTGGGCCGGCACGGTCTTGTCGCAGCCGCCGATCAGCACCACCGCGTCCATCGGCTGGGCGCGGATCATCTCCTCGGTGTCCATCGACATCAGGTTGCGCAGGTACATGCTGGTCGGCGCGGCAAAGCTCTCGTGCACGGAGATGGTCGGGAAGGCCATCGGCAGCCCGCCCGCGAGCATGATCCCGCGCTTCACGGCCTCCAGCAGCTGCGGCATGTTGCCGTGGCACGGGTTGTACGCGCTCCCGGTGTCGGCAATGCCGATGACCGGTCGATCAAGCGCGCTGTCCGTATAGCCCGAGCCCTTGATAAACGCCTTGCGCAGGAACAGCGAGAAGCCCTGGTCGCCATAGTTGGTCAGGCCCTTGCGCAAGCCGGTGGCGCCGGGCTGGCCCTGGGTCGAATCCGTCGATGGGGTCGATTCCGTCGATTCGGGAGAGGAGGAGTCCTTGGGTTTCTGAGTCATGGATGCGGCGTGTGCGAACAACAATCAAAAAGAATTCGGAAATCGGCGATGGCGGTCAACCATCCGATTTGATCTGGGCATCGGTAATCACCTTCTCCCAGCGCGATACCTCGGTGCGCAGGCGGTCGGCGGCCTTGTCCGGGGAGGTCGGCGCCAGCGCGTAGACGCCCTGTTTCAGGAACTGCTCCTTGACGTCCGGCGCCTCGAGCATCTTGGCCAGCGCGGCGTTGAGCCGATCGACCACGGCCGGCGGGGTGCCGGTGGGCGCCAGCACGCCGAACGTGGAACTGACGTCCAGCGCGGGCATGCCGGCCTCGGTGGCCGAGGGCACGTCCGGCAGCATGGAGATGCGAGCCGGCGCGGCCACGGCCAGTGCGCGCAATTGTCCGGACTTGATGAACGGCAGCGAGGCCGGCGCGGTTTCCACCATCATGTTCACCTGCCCCGCCACGAGGTCGGTCATCGCCGGGCCGCTGCCCTTATACGGCACGTGCACCATGTCGATCCCGGCCTCCTTGCGGAAGATCTCGGCGGCCATGCGCTGCGGCGCGCCGGCGCCCGACGACGCATAGTTCAGCTTGCCCGGATGCGCCTTGCCGTACTGGATCAGTTCCTGCAGCGTGTGCACCGGCAGCTTGGGGTTCACCACCACCACCAGCGGCACCGAGCCCACCACCATCACCGGTGCGAAATCCTTCACGAGATCGTAGCGCAGCCGGCCCTTTTCGAGCGTGGCCATGGTCGAGTGCGAGGTCAGCGCGCCCATCAGCAGGGTGTAGCCATCGGGCGCGGCCTTGGCGACGGCCTCGGCGCCGATATTGCCGCCTGCCCCGCCCCGGTTGTCCACCACCACCTGCTGGCCCAGCGCCTCGGTGAGCTTGCTGGCGATGATGCGGCCGATCACATCGGTCGCCCCACCCGGCGGATAGGGCACCACCAGGCGGATCGGCTTGTCCGGCCACGCAGCCAGCGCGCTGCGCATCGAGACGGCCAGCGGCGCGGCAAGGCCGGCCAGCAGCAGGCGGCGCCGGACGGCGCGGTAGGTGGGGGTCATGTTGTCTCCGGTGTCTTCTTATATAGGTAGGGGACAGCGCGGAGGGGCGAGGCCTCGGGCAATACGGCGGGGGACGCGCTGCTGCCGACAGTCTGGCGGCTGTCGAAAGCAGAAAAAAGCGCTTTTCAGACCGATGAACGCAAAAATTCTTATGGTTCGACCGGTCTGCCCCCCCGGGCCTGCGGTCAGGTCGACTGTTTGACGAAGGCCAGCAGGTCGGCGTTGATCACATCGGCATTGACCACGCACATGCCGTGCGAGAAGCCGGGATACGTCTTCAGCACCGCCCCCTTGACGATCTTGGCCGACAGCCGCCCGGCGGCGTCGATCGGCACGATCTGGTCGTCCTCGCCGTGCAGGATCAGCGTGGGCACGTCGAACTTCTTCAGGTCCTCGGTGTAGTCCACCTCCGAGAACTGCTTGATGCACTCGTACTGGCCCTTGATGCCGCCCGCCATGCCCTGCGCCCAGAAACTGTCGATGGTGCCCTGCGACGGCTTGGCGCCCTCCCGGTTGTACCCGTGGAACGGCACCGCCAGGTCCTTGTAGAACTGCGAGCGGTTATCGGCCACGCCCTTGCGGATGCCGTCGAACACGTCGATGGGCAGCCCGCCCGGGTTGGCGGCGGTCTTCAGCATGATCGGCGGCACCGCCCCGATCAGCACCGCCTGCGCCACGCGCCGCGTGCCGTGGCGGCCGATGTAGTGCGCCACCTCGCCGCCGCCCGTGGAATGGCCGACCAGCGTGGCCTGTCCGACATCGGCCTTCTCCAGCACGGCCGCCAGGTCGTCGGCATAGGTGTCCATGTCGTTGCCACCGGACGGCTGCCCGGAGCGGCCATGGCCCCGGCGGTCATGGGCGATCACGCGGAAGCCCTGCTGCACGAAGAACAGCATCTGGGCGTCCCAGGCGTCGCCGCAGAGCGGCCAGCCGTGCGAGAACACGATGGGGCGGCCGTGCCCCCAGTCCTTGTAATAGATCTCCGTGCCGTCCTGCGCGATTGCGAAAGCCATGATGCGTGCTCCTTGAAGGGGGTGGGACAGGGGGGGTGAGCGTGAACTGCCAGGCGGGAACGTTTCATCAAAGGCGATGGCGGCGGCAAACGCAAGCCGTGGGACGCGCGCTTCACAACATTTCACGCCACATGAACGATGAGCGTTTGCTAAGCTTCGCGGACCTATCCCCCCACGACCACCGGAGACAACCATGGGCCAGCGCATCACCCTTTCCGTACCGGACGGCAGTTTCGCCGCCTACCTCGCCACGCCGGACGCCGCCAACGCGCGCGGCACGGCCATCGTGGTCATCCAGGAAATCTTCGGCATCAACGCCGACATGCGCGAGACCTGCGACAACTTCGCGCGCGAAGGCTTCGTGGCGATCTGCCCCGACCTGTACTGGCGCCAGGAACCCAATGTCGAGCTGACCGACAAGACCGAGGCCGAGTGGAAGCGCGCGCTGGAGTTGTACAACGGCTTCAACGTGGACAAGGGCGTGGCGGACATCGACGCGGCCATCCAGGCCGTGCGCCAGCAGCCGGGCGTGACCGGCGGCGTGGGCACGGTCGGCTTCTGCCTGGGCGGGCTGCTGGCCTACCTGACGGCCGCGCGCACCGGGGCCGATGCGGCGGTGTCGTACTACGGCGTCGGCATCGACAAGCACCTGGACGAGGCGCCCCGTATCGCCAAGCCGCTGCTGATGCATATCGCCGAGGAAGACGAATTCGTGCCGGCCGAGGCCCGCGCCAAGATCATCGAGACGCTGGAAGACAGCCCGCACGTGGAGATCCACACCTACCCGGGCTGCCAGCATGCCTTCGCCCGCAATGATGGCGTGCACTACGTGGCGGATGCAGCACAGGAGGCCAACGCCCGGACGCTGAAATTCTTCCAGGCGATGAAGTAACGGGATGGGTTTCTCCCCGCAGCCGCCAGCCGGAGCGGGGAGAAAAAAGGGCGTTTCGTACTAGTCCGATTTGCGGCGACGCAACATCCCCCCGCTTGATCCATGCCAAAATGCCGGCTGGTCCAACGCGGAAACGGAGCTTCGGGGATGTATCGCGGCGAACGGTTCAACGGCTACAGCCACCTCGCGGGGGCGGTCCTGGCGGCCGCCGGCATGGCAGTGCTCGTCACTTCCTCGGCCCTGCACCACGATGCCTGGAAGGTGGTCAGCTCGGTGGTCTACGGCACCACGCTGGTCCTGCTCTACACCATCTCCACGGTCTACCACAGCATCCGCGGCCCGGCGAAGGACATCTTCCGCCGGCTCGACTACTGCGCCATCTACCTGCTCATCGCCGGCAGCTACACACCGTTCGCGCTGGTCACGCTGCGCGGCCCCTGGGGCTGGACGCTGTTCGGCGTCAACTGGGGCCTCGCGGTCATCGGCATCATCCAGGAACTGTGGATCGGCCACCGCACGCGCATCCTGTCCCTGTCGATCTACGTGATCATGGGCTGGCTGGTAGTCTTCGCGTTCGACCCGCTCACCGCCGCCCTGCCGCGCGCCGGCCTGTACTGGCTGGTGGCCGGCGGCGCCACCTATACCGCCGGCATCGGCTTCTTCCTGTTCGACGAACGCGTGCGCCACTTCCACGGCATCTGGCACCTTTTCGTCCTGGCGGGCAGCTTCTGCCAGTTCGTCAGCATCCTCTACTACGTCGGCTGACGATGTTGGCCGATCAAGTCGGCTGCACCTTCCGGCGCCGGCCCTTTTCCACCAGCCCGCCGATCACCGGCCACACCAGCACCGCCACGGCCAGCGCCATGATCGTGCCGACCAGGCCGTTGGACCAGAACACGTCCATCTGGCCCTGGGACATCAGCATGGTCTGCCGGAACGAATCCTCGGCGCGGTCGCCCAGTACCAGCGCCAGCACCAGCGGCGCCAGCGGGTAGTCGAGCTTCTTCAGCACGTAGCCGATCACGCCGAAAATCAGCATCAGCCAGACGTCGAACATGGCGTTGTGCACCGTGAAGGCGCCGATGGCGCACACCACGAGGATCAGCGGCGCGATGATCGCGAACGGAATGCGCAGGATGGCGGCGAACAGCGGCACCGTGGAAAGCACCACGATCAGCCCGGCGATGTTGCCCAGGTACATGCTGGCGATCAGCCCCCAGACGAAGGTCTTCTGCTCGGTGAACAGCAGCGGCCCCGGCTGCAGGCCCCAGATCATCAGGCCGCCCAGCAGCACGGCGGCCGTGGCGGAGCCGGGAATGCCCAGCGCCAGCATCGGCAGCAGTGCGCTGGTGCCGGCCGCGTGCGCCGCGCATTCCGGCGCGATCACCCCTTCCACATTGCCGCGCCCGAAGCTCTCGCGGTTGCGCGAGAAGCGCTTGGCCACGCCGTAGCCCATGAATGACGCCGCCGTGGCGCCGCCCGGCGTCACGCCCAGCCAGCAGCCAATCACCGACGAGCGGATCAGCGTCATCCAGTAACGCGGCAGCTCGGCCCAGGTCTTGAGCACCACCTTGAGGTCGATGCTGGCGCGCTTGCCGCGGAAGGCCACGCCCTCCTCCATCGTGATCAGGATCTCGCTGATGCCGAACAGGCCGATCACGGCGACCAGGAAGTCGAACCCGCGCAGCAGCTCGGTGGAGCCGAAGGTCATGCGCAGCGTGCCCGAGACGGTATCCATGCCCACCGCCGCCAGCGCAAAGCCCATGCACATCGCGATCACGATCTTGGCCTTGGCTTCCTTGCCCATGCCGACGAAGCTGCAGAACGTGAGGAAGTACACCGCGAAGAATTCCGGTGGCCCGAAGCGCAGCGCGAACTTGGCCACCAGCGGCGCCAGGAATGTGATCAACAGCACACCCGCCAGCGCGCCGAGGAACGAGCCCGTGAAGGCCGAGGTCAGCGCTCGCCCGGCCTCGCCCTGCTGGGCCATCGGGTAGCCGTCGAAGGTGGTCGCCACGGACCAGGCTTCGCCGGGGATGTTGAACAGGATCGAGGTGATCGCCCCGCCGAACAGCGCGCCCCAGTAGATGCAGGACAGCATGATGATGGCCGAGGTCGGCTCCATCGAGAACGTCAGCGGCAGCAGGATGGCCACGCCGTTGGGGCCGCCCAGCCCGGGCAGCACGCCCACGACGATGCCGAGCAGGATGCCGACCAGCATCAGCCCGACGTTGTGCCACGACATGGCGACCGCGAAGCCGCCCATCAGTGAATTGAGTTCTTCCACGCCCGCCCCCTCAGAAACCGAACGCCGCTTCGAGCGGGCCCTTCGGCAGTGGCACGCGGAACTGCATCTCGAAGATCCAGAACAGCGCGGCGTTGATGGCAACGCCGGTCAGCACGGCACGCCACCAGGCAAACTTGCCGATGACCCGCATGAAGCCGGCGATGAAGATGGCGCTGGCCACATAGATGCCGAGGAACTTGATCAGCGCGATGTAGATCGTCAGCGGCACCAGGATCACCGCCACCTGGCGCAGCTGCGGCCAGGTGACGAAGGTGGCGTCGGACGCGGTGCGCCACGCCTGCCACAACACGGCCAGGCAGGCCACGAAGATGATGGCCCCGATGCGCAGCGGGAAGTAGCCGGCCTGCGGGCCGTCCGGCGCCCAGCCCGCGCCGATCTGATAATTGCTGACCATGACTACGACCGCGCCGGCGGCGATCAGCAGCGCCACGGCGATCTCCGCCGTGCGCACCGTGATGGCCGCCGGCGCGGCCGTGGCGTCGGTATGCTCGCTCATTAGAACCTCCCAATTGAAAGGGCGACGCCACCAGCGACGCCCAAGTGGATCATTCCGTGCCGCGGTTTCTCCCTCTCCCCTCAGTGGGAGAGGGCCGGGGAGAGGGGTGGTCTAGCACCGAGCCACAATCGATGAAGCCGTCGGTGCGCTCCAGCGCTACAGCTCCGGCCAGCGCCGCCCCTCTCCCCCGGCCCCTCTCCCGCAAGCGGGAGAGGGGAGCAACCCGCCCCCCCGAACCGCACTTTCTCGCGGGAGAGGGGAGCAAACCATCACCGTGCTGCCACGAAGCCCGCTTCCTTGATGATGTCCTTGTGGCGGGTCTCGTCCGCCTGGAGGAACTCGGTCAGCTTGGTGCCGGTCAGGAACTCGTTCTTGAGCGCGTTCTTTTCGAGGTACTCGTTCCACTCGGGCGTGGCGGCCACCTTCTGCATCAGCTCGACGTAGTACTTCTGCTGGTCCGGCGTGACGCCGCCCGGCAGCATGAACACGCGCAGCATCTGGTATTGCACGTCCAGCCCGGCTTCCTTGCACGTGGGGATATCGCCCCAGCTCTGCGTGGCCGTGACCTTGCCCGTGTACTGCATGCGCGACGGCGCGAACACGCACAGCGCGCGGTGCTCGCCGGCGCGCCACTGGCCGATCGATTCGGACGGGTTGTTCACGTTGGAGTCGATGTGCTTGCCCGAAAGCTGCGTAGCGGCCTCGCCGCCGCCCTTGTACGGGATGTAGATGAAGCGCACGCCGGCCTTGCGCTCCATCTGCGCGGTGATGATCTGGTCCTCGCGCTTGGAACTGGTGCCGCCCATCTTGAGCTTGCCGGGCTGCTTCTTGGCTTCGGCGATGTAGTCGGTCGGGGTCTTGTAGGGCGCTTCGGCGTTGGTCCACAGCACGAATTCGTCCATCGCCACCATGGCCACCGGGGTCAGGTCGCGCCAGTTGAACGGCAACTGGCTGACCATCGGCACGGTATAGAGCGCGGACGAGGTCACCAGCAGCTTGTGCGGGTCGCCCTTGGACGCCTTGGTGTCCATCAGGCCCTCGGCGCCGCTGGCGCCAGCCTTGTTCACCACGATGACCGGCTGGCCCATCAGCTTGTGCTTGGCGATGATGCCCTGGATCGAGCGCGCCATCTGGTCGGAGGCGCCGCCGGCACTGAACGGCACCACGATTTCGACGGGCTTGGTGGGCTCCCAGGCAAACGCGGGAGCGGCAAATGAAACACTGAGGGCAATACCGAGCAGCGAAGCACGCGCGGCGGCGCGTGCGGGGGAACGCAACGTCATGGTCTGTCTCCTTTGGTGTGATCCGTGCGCTCTGCTGGCGCATCGGCGGTACGGCCGGGCCGTCCCGGGAATCCCGGGCGGTCCGTCTTTTTCTTCTACGTCGATGGTGACCGGATCAAGCGGCGCGCAGCGCCGGCTTCAGCGCGGCCGCGCGCAGGCTTTCCATCGCCGCCAGCACGCCGCCCGCATGGTGCGGCACGCCGGCCAGCGCCAGGCCCATCTCCACGCCGGCGAGGGTGCCCATCAGCGTCAGGTCGTTGAAATCGCCAAGATGGCCGATGCGGAAGACCTTGCCGGAGAGCTTGGACAGCCCCTGCCCCAGCGACATATTGAAGTTCTCCAGCACCACCTTGCGCAGCGCGTCGGCGTTGTGGCCGTCCGGCATGACCACGGCGGTCAGCGCCGGGCTGTACTCGGCCGGGTTCTGGCACAGGATCTCCAGCCCCCAGGCGTTCACGCAGGCGCGCGTGGCCTCGGCATGGCGGCGATGGCGCGCGAACACGTTCTGCAGGCCCTCTTCCTGGAGCATGTCGCACGCCTCGGACAGCCCGTAGAGCAGGTTCGTGGCCGGGGTGTACGGCCAGAAGCCATTCTTGTTGGCTTCGATGATCTCTTCCCAGCCCCAGAACGCCTTCGGCAGCTTGGACCTGGCCGACGCCGCCACGGCCTTGGCGCTGACCGCGTTGAACGACAGGCCCGGCGGCAGCATCAGCCCCTTCTGCGAGCCGGAGACGGTCACGTCCACGCCCCACTCGTCGTGGCGATAGTCGATCGAGCCCAGCGAGGAGATGGTGTCCACCAGCAGCAGCGCGGGGTGGCCGGCCGCATCGATCGCACGGCGCACGGCGGCGATGTCGGAGGTCACGCCGGTGGAGGTCTCGTTATGGACCACGCAGACCGCCTTGATCTCGTGGCTGCGGTCCTCGGCCAGCCGCGCGCCGATGGCGGCGGCGTCCACGCCGTGGCGCCAGTCGCCCACCAGGAATTCCGGATTCAGGCCGAGCTTGTCGGCCATCTTCTTCCACAGCGAGGCGAAGTGGCCGGTCTCGAACATCAGCACGCGGTCGCCGGCGGAGAGCGTATTCACCAGCGCCGCTTCCCATGCGCCCGTACCGGATGCCGGATAGATCACAACCGGCTGGGCGGTCTGGAAGATCTTGCGGATGTCCGCCAGCACCTTCTTGCCGAGTTGCTGGAACTCGGGGCCGCGGTGGTCGATGGTCGGGTAGTCCATTGCGCGCAGCACGCGGTCGGGCACGTTGGTCGGACCCGGGATCTGCAGGAAGTGCCGGCCGCTGGGATGGGAGTTCAGTCGGATCATGTCGCCTCGTGTTCTTCGGTTTGAATTTTGTATTCAAAAATCGGGGATGCACTGCGCGCCCGGCATGCGGGATAATGTTGCCCGGCGCAAGCGCCTCGCATTCCGCAAAAAGTCCTTATAAATCAGTACTTATCAGGATTTCAGACCGTTCGTCGCGCTGTTCCGGGCGTGGCCAACGACACCGGAATGCAGTTCGTGCTTGCCCCAGAGTAGGTTTTGAATACAATACTGTCAAGCCACACGATCCCTGATGACCGCCAATCCGACCACTCCCTCGCAAGCCGTAGACCGCCAGATCCTGCATGTGGCGGTGGCCCAGCGCCTGCGCACCATGATCATGGAAGGCGAGCTGGCGCCGGGCACCCGGCTCAATGAGCGCGTGCTGTGCGACCTGCTCCAGGTTTCGCGCACGCCGCTGCGGGAAGCCTTCAAGGTGCTCGCGGGTGACGGTCTGGTCACTCTGCTGCCAAACCGGGGCGCCGAGGTGGTGGTGCTGTCCAAGGAAGCGATCGACCACCTGTTCGAGATGATGGGCGCGCTGGAAGCCACCAGCGGCGAGCTGGCCTGCCAGCGCATCACCGACGCCGAGCTGGTCGAGATCCGTGCCATGCACTACGAGATGCTGGCGTGCCACGCGCGCCGGGACCTCCCTAATTACTACGCGCTGAACCGGCGCATCCACGATGCCATCAACGCCGCGGCGCGCAATCCGATCCTCGAGGAGACCTATCGACGCATCAACCTGCGTATCCAGGCGCTGCGCTTCCGCTCCAACTTCGACCAGGACAAATGGGATCTGGCCGTGCGCGAGCACGGCGCCATGCTCGATGCCCTGGCGAAGCGCGACGGCGCCGCCCTGCGAGACATCCTGCGCGCGCACCTGCAACACAAGCACGACGCGCTGATCGCCGAACTAGAACGCGCACAGGACGCCGCCGCCTGACCCCCGCGCGCGCCGCGCCGTCTCCGGACGGCAGGCCGGCGCGCCACGGGCCAGGGCGACGGCGTCTCCAGTGCATGCACACGGAGACATCCCCGCCCATGGCCCTGCCTACCACCCCCACGCCGCCCGGCGTGCAGCCGCTGCGCTTCATGCCCGGCGCCGCATCGTCACCCGCCACGCAGTCGCCGCTGTACCGGCGGCTCGCCGCCGAGCTGCGCGGCGACGTGCTGTTCGACACCGCCAGCCGTGGCCGCTACGCCACAGACGCCTCGATCTATCAGGTCATGCCGATTGGCGTGGTCGTGCCGCGCGACGAAGCCGACGCCCGGCTGGCGCTGGACATCGCCCGCGACTTCAAGGCGCCCCTGCTGCCGCGTGGCGGCGGCACCAGCCAGTGCGGCCAAACCGTGGGCGAGGCGCTGGTCATCGACAACAGCAAGTTCCTGAACCAGGTGATCGACTTCGACCCGGTGGCGCGCACGGTGACTGTGCAGCCCGGCATCGTGCTCGACCACCTCAACGCCTGGCTCAAGCCGCACGGGCTCTGGTTCCCGGTGGACGTCTCCACGGCGGCGCAGTGCACGATCGGCGGCATGGCCGGCAACAACTCGTGCGGGTCACGCTCGATCCAGTACGGCAACATGGTGCACAACGTGCTGGGCATCCAGGCGATCCTGGCCGGCGGCGAGGACGTGCGCTTCGACGCCGGCTGGCCGGCGGACGGCGCCCCGCACCGCGCCATCGCCGATGGCGTGCGGCGCATCGCCGAGCGGGAGCGCGACGCCATCGCCGAGATGTACCCGCACGTACTGCGGCGCGTGGGCGGCTACAACCTCGACCTGTTCCATCCCCAGAACGAACGCCCCTACACTGCCGACGGCAGCGTCAACCTCGCCCACCTGCTGGTCGGCTCGGAGGGCACGCTGGCCTATTTCCGGCACCTGACGCTGCAACTGGCGCCGCTGCCCACGCACAAGACGCTCGGCGTGGTGAATTTCCCGACCTTCTACCAGTCGATGGAACTCACCCGCCATATCGTCGGCCTGCAGCCGGCGGCGGTGGAGCTGGTCGACCGGACCATGATCGACCTCGCGCGCCACAACCCGGCCTTCCGCCCGGTGATCGAGCGCGCGCTGGTGGGCGAGCCCGAGGCCATCCTGCTGGTGGAATTCGCTGGCGAAGACCGCGAGACCACGGTGCGCGGCCTGGCCCGGCTGGTGGAGCTGATGGCCGACCTGGGGCTGCCCGGCTCGGTGGTGGAGATGCCGGATGCCGGCCCGCAAAAGGCGCTGTGGGAAGTGCGCAAGGCCGGCCTGAACATCATGATGAGCATGAAGGGCGACGGCAAGCCGGTGTCCTTCATCGAGGACTGCGCAGTGCCGCTGGAGCATCTGGCCGCGTACACCTCCCGGCTGACCGAGGTCTTCCACAAGCACGGCACGCGCGGCACGTGGTACGCCCACGCCAGCGTCGGCACGCTGCATGTGCGCCCCATCCTCGACATGCGCCGCGACGGCGCCACCAAGATGCGGGCGATTGCCGAGGAAGCCGCCGCGATGGTCCGCGAATACAAGGGCGCCTATTCGGGCGAGCATGGCGACGGCATCTGCCGGGGCGAATGGGTGGCGTGGCAGTTCGGCCCCGCGCTGAACCAGGCCTTCGCCGAGGTCAAGGCGCTGTTCGACCCCGAAAACCGCTGCAACCCCGGCAAGATCGTCGGCACGCCGAAGATGGACGACACCGCGCTGTTCCGCTTCCCGCCCAGCTATACGGTCAAGCCGATCACCCCGGCGCTCGACTGGTCGGCGTGGAACGTCACGCGCGACCCGGTGACCGAGGCCGAGAGCACGCCCGGCACCGGGCTGGACCCCGCGCGCGGGCTGGCGGCGGCCGTGGAGATGTGCAACAACAACGGCCACTGCCGCAAGTTCGACGCCGGCACGATGTGCCCGAGCTACCGCGTCACGCGAGACGAGCAGCACCTGACCCGTGGCCGCGCCAACACGCTGCGGCTGGCGCTGTCTGGCCAGCTCGGCCCGGAGGGGCTGCTGGAGCCAGCGGTCAAGGAGGCCCTCGACCTGTGCGTCTCCTGCAAGGGCTGCAAGCGCGACTGCCCCACCGGCATCGACATGGCCAAGATGAAGATCGAAGTCCGCGCCGCCCACGCCAAGGCCGGCAAGCTGCGCGCGCGCGACCGCATGGTCGCCTTCCTGCCGCGCTACGCCGGGCTGGCCAGCCGCCTGCCGTGGCTGTTCAACCTGCGTGACCGCGTGCCGGGACTGCCGGCGCTGAGCGAGCGCCTGTTCGGCCTGTCCGCCCGGCGCTCGCTGCCGCGCTGGCAGGCGGCTTTCCTTGGGGGCGACTACACGCCGAAGGCGGCGGGCGGCAAGGAGGTGGTGCTGTTCGTCGATACCTTCAACAACCATATGGAGCCCGAGAACGCCCGCGCGGCCCAGCGCGTGCTCGAAGGGGCCGGCTACACCGTGCACCTGTCGGCGGTGCCGGGCGAGCGCCCGCTGTGCTGTGGCCGGACCTTCCTGGCGGCAGGTCTGGTCGATGAAGCCAAGGCCGAGGCCCGGCGCGCGCTCGACGTGCTGCTGCCCTTCGTCGCGCGCGGCGTGGCCGTGGTGGGGCTCGAACCGTCTTGTTTACTGTCGATGCGCGACGAATTCCTCCAGTACGGCTACGGTGACGCCGCGCGCCAACTGGCGGACAACGCGTTCCTGTTCGAGGAATTCCTGGTCCGCGAGCACGCCGCCGGCCGCTTCGCCCCATCGCTCCAGCCCATCGGCACGGCCCGGGCCCTGCTGCACGGCCACTGCCACCAGAAGGCGTTCGATGCCGTACGCCCCGTGGAACAGGTGCTCGGCTGGATTCCGGGCTTGAAGACCGAGCTGGTGGAGTCGTCGTGCTGCGGCATGGCCGGCAGCTTCGGCTACGAGGCCGAGCATCACGAGGCCTCGATGAAGATGGCCGAGCTGTCGCTGCTGCCGGCGGTGCGCAAGGCCGATGGCGACACTCTCGTGGTGGCCGATGGGACGAGTTGCCGACATCAGATCCACGATGGTGCAGGCCGGGAGGCGCTGCACGTGGCGCGGGTGCTGGAGCGGGCCATGGCGACGGCGGCAACGGCAGCCGGATAGCGCACACCCAACGCCCACGCAACAGATTCTCCGTCCAAATCCGCCAAGTTCCCGGTCCTGGCGGACAAAGCGGCCGGCCCGGGCCAGCGCAGCGCCTATGATGCAACGGCGAACCAGCGGTCTGGACGGAGAGTGGACGGAGAACCAAAGCCATGGGCACTATCGCAATCGAGTTGGAGGTCTCGCCTGATGCCCCGGCAGGCCGGGCGACATGACGGGGCGCCAGCGCAAGGGCGCTGCGGCCAGCGTACTGACAGCGGTGGCGCTGGCGGCGCTCGTGCTGTGGCTTGGCAGCCGCAAGGCGCCGGGCGGCTCGATCGACGCGGTCGGCGCCACAACCGATGTGGCGGTCCAGCCGATAGCCGGCGGGGCCGACCAGGCCGCTGCCCTGCAGGCGGCCCTGGATAGCCTGCAGCCGGGCCAGCGCCTCGTGCTGGCGCCGGGCAACTATCGCGTGGGGAACGTGCTGGCCATCCGTGGCGAGCAGGTCGTGGTGTCCGGCTACGGCGCCACGCTCACCGCCACCAGCCCGGACGCGCAGGCGGTGGAGATCACCGGCCGCAACGCCACGCTGGTCGGCGTCACGCTGGTCGGCACCGGCACGCAGCGGCTCGAATCGTCCACCTCCGCCAAGGTCTCCGTGGACGGCTACGGCATCCAGGTGCTCGACGTCACCATCCGTGGCGGGGCGAGCGCCGGCATCTTCGTCTCGCGCGGCAACAGCATCGCGCTGGTCGGCAACAAGGTCAACGGCACGCTGGCCGATGGCATCCACATCACCGGCGGCTCGCGCGACGTGCTCGTGCAGGACAACTCCGTCACCGCCACCGGCGACGACATGATCGGCATCGTCAGCTACCAGCGCGACGGCACGATCAACCAGAACATCCTCGTCAGCGCCAACTACCTGGCCGGCAACGCCTGGGGGCGCGGTGCGTCCATCGTCGGCGGCACCGACGTGACCCTGGCCAACAACTGGATCGAAGGGGTGCAGAAGGCGGCGGCGGTGCTCATCGCGCAGGAGGACGGCTACCGCACGGCAGGCGTGACCAATGTGCAGGTGACGGACAACATGATCTCGGATATCGAGAACGCCACGCAGCCGGGCAACAACCGGCTGGCGGCGGGCCATGCGGCCATCGACATCAATACGGGGACGGGCAGCGTCGCGCGGGTGCTGGTGGCGGGCAACCAGGTCACGCGCGCCACTTACGATGGCTTCCGGGCGGTCGGCAATGTCTGCAACGTGCGGGTCTCGCGCAACCGGTTCGTGACGATTGGCGGCGCGGCGCTGTCCCTCCAGGTGCGCAACTGCCCGACGGACGCCTGGACCTGCGACGGCAACACGCTGGACGGCACTGGCATCGCCCTGACCGGCTGCAACGGGACCGGCGCGCCGCAGGTGTCGGGCGCGGACCGGACCCGGATGCCGCAGGTGCGCACGGCGCTGCGGCAGCAATGAGCCCTCCTCGGACGTAGCGGACTCACCGCACGCGCGGCGTCTCGGCGATCAGCCGTTGGAGGTACTTGCCATAGTGGCTCTTGCCCAGCGGCTTGGCCAGCCGGCCGAGCTGCTCGGCATCGATCCAGCGGCGCCGGTAGGCGATTTCCTCCGGGCAGGCCACCATCAGGCCCTGCCGCTTCTGAAGCGTCGAGACCAGCAGCGCCGCCTCCACCAGCGAGTCGTGCGTGCCGGTGTCCAGCCACGCGTAGCCGCGCCCCATGATGTCCACGGCGAGCTTACCGGCTTCCAGGTAGCGCGAGTTGACATCGGTGATCTCCAGCTCGCCGCGCGCCGAGGGCCGGATGTCCGCCGCGATGTCGCACACCGCGTTGTCATAGAAGTACAGCCCGGTCACCGCGTAGCTGGAGCGCGGGACGGCCGGCTTTTCCTCGATCGACAGCGCGCGGAAGTCCTCGTCGAACTCCACCACGCCGTAGCGCTCCGGGTCGTCCACGTGATAGGCGAACACGGTGGCGCCTTCCTCGCGCCGGTTGGTGCGCGCCAGCAGCCGGGCGAGGTCGTTGCCGTGGAAGATGTTGTCCCCGAGGATCAGCGCCGAAGGGTGCTTGCCGACGAAGTCCCGGCCAATGATGAAGGCCTGCGCCAGCCCGTCCGGCGAGGGCTGCTCCGCGTACTGGATGTCCAGCCCCCACTGGCTGCCGTCGCCCAGCATGGTGGCGAAGCGCGGCAGGTCCTGCGGCGTGGAGATGACCAGGATCTCGCGGATGCCCGCCGTCATCAGCGTGGAGAGCGGGTAGTAGATCATCGGCTTGTCATAGACCGGCAGCAGTTGCTTGGACACGCACTGCGTGATCGGGTACAGCCGCGTGCCGGACCCACCGGCCAGGATGATGCCTTTGCGGTTCATGTCTGAATCTCCCAGGTCGATGGTGGTGAAGTCTGTTCAGGTCGCTCTTTCAAGCGGTGCGGGAATGGGCGCCACAGGGTCCACGCCCCGGGCCGTGGCGCGGGCAGTCGCCTCGCGCCGGTAGCAGATGAAGAAGGCCAGCGCGCCGAACACCTCGGTCAGGATGATCGAGATCACCGTGCCCCGGGCGCCCATCAGCATCACCAGCGGCACCACGTAGAGCAGGTGGAGCACGGTCACGGCGGCGTAGATGTTCTGCACCAGCCGGTGGCGGCCCAGCGCCAGCAGGCCCAGGTTGCCGAAGACGAAGGCCACGCTGGTCACCGGCAGCAGCACGCCCTCCAGGCGCAGCAGCAGGATGGCGTCGTGGAACGGCTCGCCCAGCCACATGCGGATGCCGACATCGGCAAACAGCTCGATGCCGATGGCCAGCGCGCCGGCGCAGGCAAACACCGCCAGCGTCGCCTTGCGCAGCAGGGCGCGCGCCGCCTCCGGGTCCGTGACGTTGTACTGGCTGATGCGCGGGAAGAAGGCCGTGCCCACCACCGTGAAGATGGTCTGGGCCGCCACGCGGATCTTGTCCGCCATGGAGAACTGCCCCACCGCCACCGGCCCGTGGAAGTAGTTGAGCAGGATGGCGTTGAAGGTGACGTAGAAGCTCACCAGCACCAGCGAGAGAAACACCGGGAAGCCTTCGCGGAACGAGATGGCCACCTCGCGCACCGACACGGCCACCAGCGACGCCAGCCGCTGCCGGTGGATGCCCCACAGCGCCGCCACCGCCAGCAGCACCGTGCCAACGCTAATGCCCAGTGCCGCCAGTGCGGCGTCCCCCGGCCCGCGCACCCACATCAGCACGCACCCCAGGCTGACCGCGCGGGCGATGCAATTCGGCACCACCAGCACCTTCATGCGCTCCAGCCCCTGGTACAGCCAGATCGGCGTGAAGGCGTTGGCCACCACGCCGACGAAGGCCGCCGCGAGGATGGTCCAGTGCTCGCGCAGGCTCGGCACCAGCCCGAGCGTGCCGGCCATCAGCAGCGCGGCGGCCAGCGTCAGGGTCAGCTTGGCGGCCATCGTGGCCGAGAACACGCGGTCGACCACCGTGCGGTCGTCCCGCCCCAACGACACCAGCCGCGTGGCGGTGAGATTGTGGCCGTAGTCGGTCAGCAGGATCAGGTACTGCGCCAGCGCCTGGCAGTAGGCCAGCACGCCGAACTCCTTCACCCCGAGCACCCTTCCGAGCAGCGGCAGCAGGAGCAGCGGGAACAGGTAGTTGCCGGCCTGTATCAGCAGGAGATAGGTCGCGGTGGCGCGGATGGAGGTCGGCATGGCGGCGTAGCGTCAGCGGGGACCGGGACGGATCACACCACGCGGCACCGGCGGCAACCGTCGTCGCACCGGCTGGCCGGCCATCTGGAAGATCAGCCACAGCAGCGCCAGCGGCACGAAGTTGCGCCCGCTGAACAGGTTGGGCACGCGCAGGATCTCCAGCAGCGACACCAGCAGCACAGCGTGCGCGCAGCACCAGAAGCCATCGCCCGCGCGCCAGCCCGCGTAGCTGCGGGACAGCAGCCAGCCCATGCCCGCCGCCAGCAGCAGCGCGAACCATCCCCACTCGTGGAAGTGCACGTAGATACCGGACGGATTGTTGAACTCCGGGTCGCCGAAGTCGCTCAGGAACATCGTGTAGCTGTCGCCATTGCCGACCAGCGGGCGCATGAACTCGCCCACCACCGGGAACTTGACCAGCCAGTCGAAGGTGAACACCGCGTCGCCGGCGCCCCAGCCCATGATCGCCAGCAGCCCGGCGCCGTTGTTCAGCGAGGTGGAGTAGTACATGCCGAGCCGTTCCAGCGCGAACTCGAAGATGTTGTCGTAGAGATTGACGTAGTGCGTCTCCCAAGACCGGTTGTACTCGTTGGCGATAAAGAAGCCGATCAGCGGGCCGATGGCCGCGAACGGCCCGAGCCGCAGCAGCCAGTTGCGCCGGGGCACGTTGCGGAACCGCATCACCATCAGCACCCACGGCAGCACCAGTTCCACCAGCGCCAGCCGCTCGGCGAAGATGAAGCTGCGCAGCACCGTCAGCACCAGCAGCACGGCCAGGAAGACCTTGTAGCGGTTCAGGCCGCGCACCGGCTGGCGGAAGATGTAGAAGTAGAGCGGCACATAGGCCACGCCGGCCTGCGTGAGCGTGCTGATGCCGGCGATGCGGCCCTTCAGTTCGAGGACGTCGTAGGTGCTGGCGGAGCCGGTCAGGAAGGAGATCAGCACGGCGGGCCGGGCGATCACGCCGCCCATCATCACCAGATAGCCGATCAGGGCGAGCCAGAACAGCGCGTCGAGGATGTGCACGGGCATCTCGGCGCGCGGCCGGGGCGCCAGCGGGGCCAGCGAATCGCCCGCGTAGGACGCCACCGTCAGCACCACCAGGAACAGCCCGCCGGCCAGCGCGTAGAAGCTGGTGAAATAGACCCGCTCGATGGCCTTCTGGTCGCCCAGCAGCGACACCGAGATCAGCACATAGAGCGGCAGGATGAAATACAGCAGCAGCCGGGTGGGGTCTTCCCACCAGTAGCCGTCATGGAAGTCGCGGGGCGGGGTCGGATGTGGCATCGGCATCTATCTGGGGACGACCGCGAGGTCATCGGTGTGGAACGGTTCCGTGGGCGCCGGGGGTTCCGGCTCGGGCGACGCGGTGCGGGGCCGGCCGCCCTGCCCGGCCATGGCCTGCCGCACCACGGCCAGGAACTCGCTGCGGAAACGCTCCGGCGTGAAGCGCAGCGCGTTCTCACGGCAGACGGCCGGGTCGAACCAGCCGCTGTCCTCGAAGCGGCAGACCGCGCGCACGATGTCCTCCACGGTCTGGCGCGGGAAGAACACGCCGGTGCGGGTGCCGGCGTTGCCGGCGTCGACCACCGTCTCGCTGGCACCGCCCCGCCCCAGCGCGATCACCGGCGTGCCGCAAGCCTGCGCCTCCACGGCCACAATGCCGAAATCCTCCTCGGCGGCGAACACGAAGGCGCGTGCGCGCTGCATGTGGTCGATCAGTATCTCGGTCGACTGGTAGCCCAGCATCTTCACGTTGGGGGGCAACATGGCCTGGATGCGCGCGAAGTCCGGCCCATCGCCAATCACGACCAACCGCTTGTCCGGCATGGCCGCGAAGGCTTCCACGATCAGCGCGACCTTCTTGTACGGCACCAACCGGGAAGCGGTCAGGTAGAAGTCCTCGCGGCACTGGCCGAGGCCGAAGCGTTCGACATCGACCGGCGGGAACACCACCGTGGCCGGGCAGCCGTAGACCTTGCGGATGCGCCGCGCCACGTAGGCCGAGTTGGCCACGAGCAGGTCTACGCCATGGGCGGTGCGATGGTCCCAGATCCGCATGTAATGGAGGATGGCCCGCGCGATCCAGCTCTTGAGCCCGCGCGTCAGGCGCGATTCGTCGAGGTACTGGTGCTGGAGGTCCCAGGCGTAGCGGATCGGCGAATGGATGTAGCTGACGTGGAGTTGCTCCGGCCCGGTGATGACCCCCTTCGCCACGGCATGGCTGGACGAGATCACGAGGTCGTAGTCGGAGAGGTCGAACTGTTCCACTGCCAGCGGCATCAGCGGCAGGTAGTTGCGGAACGACTTCCGGGCGCGCGGCAGGCGCTGGATGAACGACGTCTTGGCGTGCTTGCCCTGCAGCACGTGGCGCTGGTCGTCCGGGAAGAAATCGACCACGCTGAACAGGTCGGCGTCGGGCCAGATCTTGAGAATCTGCTCCAGCACGCGCTCGGAGCCGGCATAGGTGGTCAGCCAGTCGTGCACCACGGCCACCCTGCCGAACTCGCCGGGAAAGGGAGTCGGGACGAAATTCGGGGCGAAATTCGGGGCGGGGGTCATCGCTGGGGCAGCCATGGGGAAATCTCGGTGAGAAGCCGGTCGGCGGTCAGGCGCCACGAGCGGCGCTGCACGTTGGCGAAGCCCTGCGTGCGCAGGCGGTCACGCAGGGCGCTGTCGTGCATCACGTGCATCATGGCTTCGCCGCACTCCGCCGCACTGGTCGGGCGGAAGTAGATCGCCGCATCGCCGCAGGCCTCGCGCACCGAGGGCAGGTTGGACGCGATGACCGGGCAGCCCAGCGTCATCGCCTCCACCGGCGGCAGCCCGAAGCCCTCGTACAGCGACGGAAACACGAAGCAGGCGGCCTGGCGGAACAGGGCCTTGAGATCGCCATCGTCGACATAGCCCACCCGTTTCACGAAGTCTGGCGACACCTGTTGCACCGCCTTCAGCATCGGCATGCCGCCGCCGACGATCACCACGTCGTAGTCGGTGGCCTTGAGCAGCTCGATGGCCTCCACCACGAGCCGGAAATTCTTGTGATGGCTGGCACTGCTGACGGCGAGGATGTACGGCCGGCCAGACAAGTGGAACTTCTCGCGGACGTCCGCCTCCTCCGGCAGCCGCAGCATGTGGTCGCCGCTCATCGGCAGCACGCCGATCTTGCGGCCCGGGATGTGATACGCCTGGATCAGCTCGCCGCGCGAGAACTCGGACACCGTCAGCACGCGCCGGGCGATGCGGCCGATCCACGGCGCCATCATCCGATACCAGGCCCGGAAGGCCCGCGTGTACGCCTGCGGCACGCGCATCGGCGCGGCGTCGTGCATGACCGTCACCTGATTCCGATAGAGCAGCGGTCCGGCGTTGCACAGGTTCAGCAGCAAGGTGCCGCGCGCCGCCAGCGGCAGGCAGACCTGCTCCCAGTACTGGCCGTTGCCGCCCGGCACGGTGCGGATGCGGAGGTTGGGAAAGCGTTCCGGCTCGACCTGCACCGACGGCGGGATCAGCAACTCGAACGACAGCCCCGCCACGGCGGGTGCCTGCGTGGCGACCAGTTCGTCGATGCTGCGGATCACCTCGTTCGCAAAGCGGTCCACCCCGGTCGGGCGCCGGCCCAGATAGCGGCCATTGATCGACACGATGGTCGGGTCACCGCCCGCTGGCGCCACCGGCCGCACCGGCGCCCCGCTGCGCGCGAGCGGGTTGGCGATATAGCGGATCGCGCGGTCGCCAACCGCCGCCACCGGCACCAGCGCGAGCGCCGTCAGGCCGGACACCGCCAGCTTCTTGCGCAGGCTCCAGTACGGGTTCGCGGTGACGGTATGGAAGTAGCGGCCGGACTCGCGCAGGAACCAGCGCCAGCGCTGCCCGAGCGGCGCCCCGTACAGCGCGGTGGCGAACAGCGCCTTCTCCAGCGCGAAGTCGAGCGGCGCGGCCGGCAGCGTGATGCCGAGCCGCTGGCGCGCAATCTCGCGCAGCAGCACCCAGCGCCGGGTGGACTGCCGGGCGCCCGCCAGCGCGTCTTCCGCATTGGCCAGCGACAGCCCGCCGTTGTCCTGCCGGTGCACCCGGTAGCGGCCAAGCGGCCGATCGATGGCGAACACGTCGCCGACCAGCGCGGTGCCATAGATCGCATAGAAATCGGCGCCGTGGATGTTGTCGGCGGTCACCGGCACAGGAAAGATGCGGCGCAGAGCTTCCACGCGATAGGCGTTGCCGGAACCCGGCGGCGACGGGTAGAGCCAGCCCTGCCGCAGCAGCGCGCCACAGTCGGTCACGGCGTTCGATTGCGGCACCTGCACGCCGGTCAGCGTGCCATCGCCGGTCATCACTTCCAGCCGGAACTGCACCTTGGCGTAGTCGCCGGCGGCGAAGGCGGCCAGCACCGTCGCGGCGGCGTCCGGCTCCAGCAGATCGTCGGCGTCGAGAAAGATCACGTAGGGCGTGGTCACGCGGCGCAGCGCGTGGTTGTAGGCCGAGACCTGTCCGCCGTTCGCCTGGCAGATGGCCTCGATGCGGTCGCCGTAGCCGGGCAGGATCTCGCGCGAGCCGTCCGTCGAGCCATCGTCGATGACCATGACCTTCACCGCCGGCGCGGTCTGGGTCTGGGCCAGCGCCGAGTCGATCGCCCCCCTCAGAAACCGCGCGTAGTTGTAGTTGCAGATGACGATGGTCAGGCTCGCGGATTCCGGGTGGGACGGCATGGGGGTCTCGGTGGGGGAGCGACTACAGGGAATAATCGGCATGAAAGCCCAGGCGGTTCGCCTCGCCATCGGCAATGGCGCGTTCGAGCAGGCTGAGGCGCGCCGCCGCGCTGCGGCGCTTGCCGTAGAACCGCAGCAGGATCAGGAACACCAGCCGGTTCAGCCGATAGGTGAAACCGGACGTGGACCAGTAGTTCTTGTCGAACCACGCCTGGTTGCGGCTGCTGTAGTACGCGCGGAAGTCCGAGCCGCTCAGCAGCAGGCACTCGAAGTGGTTCTTCCAGTTGCGCTTGACGTTCCAGGAGCCCTCCAGATCCTCCAGCTGCGCGCCGGTGACCAGCGCGATGCGCCCGCCCCGGGCGGTCAGCCGCCAGGTGTATTCGATGTCGTCCGCGTAGAGCACCAGATTCGGGTCCGGCAGGCCGAGGTCGGTGTAGACGTCCCGGTGAGCCAGGAAGCCGCCATACGGCGCGAACGGCATCGACACCACCGCAGGCAGCGCGCGCGGACGCGGTTTTCCCCACGGCGTGCGGCGCCAGATCTTGTAGGGGATGCGGGCGACGTGGAAGCCGAAGTAGCTCGAACGCGGCGGCGAGGCCAGCGCGCCCGGCACGCCCATGGCGATGTCGCCCTGATGGTCGGGCCGGAAGCCGAGCACCGCCGCGCGGCCCCGGCCGGTTTCGCGGGTCAGCACGTCCAGCTGATGGCAGAGCACGCCCAGCGCGCCGGGGCACGGCGCGTTGTCGTCATCCATCAGCCAGAGGTAGTCGGTATCGCCGCGCAGCGCGGTCTCGATGCCGACCGCGTAGCCGTTGGCCGAGCCGGTGTTGGTCGGCAGGTGCACCACGGTGATGCGGCGCCCCCAGCGCGCTTCGAGCAGGCTCAGGTCCGATGCCGAGTTGTTGCTGACCACCACGGCGTGCCGCACGCCCTCTTCGTCGAAGGCGCGGCGCAGCAGTTCCACGCAGTAGTGGAGCCGGTCCCCGTAGGTGACAGTGACCAGTGTGATGCGCTTGTTGTGGGAGAAAGTCATGACGGCTCGCTTGGGGAGGAGCCCGGCGTGGCCGGGCGGGGCGCTTGGGGCTCTGCGTTGGTGCCATAGGCATAGCTGTAGCGATGCAGGGTGCCGGTGAAGTCGTTGAAGATCACGCCCTGCACGGCGACGTTGGCCTGGGCCAGCCGGCGCGTGCTTTCGTCGATCTGGTCGACCGTGGTCACGCGGTGGCGCGCCACCATCAGCACGGTGCCGGCCAAGCGGCCCAGCACCAGCGCGTCCGCCACGGGCAGCAGCGGCGGGCCGTCCAGCACCACCATGTCGTACTGGGCCGCCACGCGCTCGATCAGCGCGGCCAGCTCCGGCTGGAGCAGCAGCTCGCTCGGCCCCGCCATGTGCAGGCCGGTGGACAGCAGGTCCAGCCCGTATGAGACATCGCGGCGCACCACGTCCTCCAGCCGGTGCGTGCCGGCCACCACCTCGGACAGGCCGGGCCCCCGGTCGACGTGAAAGCGCCGGTGCAGCGCGCCGTTGCGCAGGTCCGCGTCGATCAGCAGCACGCGGCGCTTGGAGGCCCCCGCCAGCGTCGCCAGGTTGGCGGCGACGAAGGACTTGCCGATGCCGGCGGTCGGCCCGGTAATCAGCACCACGCGGTTGGGCGCTTCGCTCAGGGCGAAGTGCAGCGTGGTGCGGATGGTGCGCAGGCTTTCGATGGCGGCATCGGGCAGCACGGCGCGCTCCGCCGGGCTGGCCAGCCGGAGCGGCCAGTTGGCCCGGCCGGGCTTGGTCTCGCTGGTCAGCCGGCTGCGCGGCACGGTGGCGTACACGGGCAGGCCCGTGGCGATCTCGATCTCCTCGCGGTCCTGCACGGCGCCGGCCATGCGGCGCCGGAACGTGGCCAGCACCAGCCCGGCGAACAGGCCCGCCAGCAGCGAGCCACCCACGGCCACGCCCCGGCGCGGCATGAACGGCGTCTCGGGCGGCGTGGCGGGGTCGATCAGCCGCACGTTCGCCACCTTGCCGGCGCGCACCAGCGCCAGTTGCTGACGGGCGTTCAGGCGATTGGTGTACAGCTCGGTGTCCACCTTCATCTTGCGCTGGCGCTGCAACAGCGTCTGCTCGATCAGCGGCAGGTTGCGCGTGCGCGCCTGGTTGATCGCCAGCGCGGCGGCACCCTCCTGCAGCTGGGCGTCCAGCGCGCGCACGTAGCGGTGCTCGTCCGTATAGCGCGTGATCAGTTCCCGGCGCTTCTCCTTGAGGTCGAGCTGGCGGGTTTCCATGGTGACGGCCTGCTCCAGCAGCGTGCGCGCCTCCTCGCTGGTATCCACGGCACCTTCCTTGGCCCGATAGGCGTTGTAGGCGCTCTCCGATTCCTCCACCTGCTGCTTGAGCTGCGGCAGCTGCTCGTCCAGGAAGCGGATCGACTTGTCCGCCTCTTCGGAGCGCCGCCGCACGTTCTGCTCGACATACTCGGTACCCACCACGTTCAGGATCTGGCTGGCGCGCACCGGATCGACGCTATCGAGCGCCACGCCGATGATGCTCGACTGCTTGCCGCGCTCCGAGATCGACAGCGAGCGTTGCAGCCATTCCGTGGTGGCGATCTCCGAGTAGCGCTTGATCGTGAAGGTGGCGCCGGGCTCCCCGTCGGCGGTCTTCACCAGCAGGTCCACCGGCCCGCGCGCGGTGTCCGCGTGCAGCGGCACGCCGACCTTGCCGCGCAGCGTCAGCAGCGGCTCGCCCCACATCTGCGACAGCGTGAGCACGTAGGACCCGTTCCTCCCCAGCGTCATCACGAAGGTCTTGCCCTGCCAGCCGGCCGGCACATCGAAGCGGGCCACGTCGATGCGCTCCGCGCCATGCACGTAGCCACCCGGCAGCGGCTGGGACAGCCCGTCCCTGCGCGCGGCCAGCCACCAGCCGATCACCGGCACGTAGCGCGGCGCGGCATCGATATACAGCTTCAGCGTCTCCACCGCCCGCGACACGACCATGCGCGAGTTCAGCACCTGGATTTCCGAGGTGGTGTCCGGCTTCAGCTCCTGCATCGGCCGCACGTCGCCGGAGGGGGAGCGCGACTCGGAGGCGCTCGGCTCCACCTGGATCAACAGGTCCGAGCGGTACACCGGCCGGGTAAACAGCGCGTAGGCCACGCCCCCGAGCAGGCACAGCGCGGTGGTGCCGGCGATCAGCCAGCGCGAGGCCAGGATCGTCGTGCGGATGTTCATCGAGCGGGCAAAGTGCCGCCCCGGCATGTCGTGGCCTGCGTGAAAGATCTGAGGCGAATTCATGCCGTTCTCCCGTATCGCCCCCGCCCGCGCGGGCGAGGGTCGTTTTTGTGTATGTCAGTACGCGCCACGGCCATGCAGGACGACTCCGACGGTCTTGAACAGAATCACGATGTCCCCCACGAACGTCCAGTTGCGCACGTAGGCCACGTCGAGCGAAATGCGCGTGCCGTAGTCGGTCTCGTTGCGACCGCTGACCTGCCACGGGCCGGTGATGCCGGGCAGCACGCGCAGGTAGTAGGCCGCTGCGTCGCCGTAGCGCTCCAGCTCCTTCTCCACCACGGGGCGCGGGCCGACCAGGCTCATGTCCCCGCGCACCACGTTCCATAGCTGCGGCAGTTCGTCGATGCTGGTGCGGCGGATAAAGCGGCCCAGCCGGGTAATGCGCACGTCGTCTCGCAGCTTGAAATCGCGCTCCCACTCGGCACGCGCCACGGGGTCCGAGGCCAGCAGCTCCTTCAGCACCACGTCGGCGTTCATCACCATCGAACGGAACTTCAGGCACTTGAACTTGCGGCCGTTGGCGCCGATGCGCGTATGGCCGAACAGGCAGGGGCCGCCATCCTTCATCACGATCAGCGCCACCGTCAGCATCAGCGGCGAGAGCAGCAGCAACAGGGTGAGCGCGGCCGCCGCGTCGAAGGCGCGCTTGACGCCCAGCCCCAGCGCGGGCGGCAGCCGCATCGACATGTCCGCCGGGCCATCGAGCGCAGGCGGCACAAAGGTCGCCATGGCGCCGGGCAACTCGCCCGTCCTCCCGGCACTGCCCGCGCCGCCGGGCACGGGGGGCGTCAGGCGGCGGGTGGCGACGCCGGACTCGGTGAACAGCGATTTGAAAGCTTGGAACATGGCGACTCTCCCGTGGCCAGGGTTAACTTGCGATCGATGTCTCCAGGAGGCGCGCGTCGGCCGGCTGGGCGGCCGCGCGGCGACTGTTTTCAGGTGGTCAGGGGGTCTAGGCGCAGCGCCCGTAGGTGTCCTCGATGCGCACGATGTCGTCTTCGCCGAGATAGGCGCCGGACTGCACTTCGATGATCTCGAGCGGCAGCTTTCCGGGGTTCTCGAGCCGATGCGTGGTGCCGATCGGGATGTAGGTGGATTCGTTTTCGCTGAGCAGGAACTGCTCTTCGCCACGGGTGACGAGCGCGGTGCCGCGCACCACGGTCCAGTGTTCGGCGCGATGGTGGTGCAGTTGCAGCGAGAGCTTGGCGCCCGGGCGCACGACGATGTGCTTGACCTGGAAGCGCTCGCCGGTGTCGAGCGAGTCGTAGCAGCCCCAGGGCCGCTGCACCTTGCGGTGGGAGTCCGCCTCGGTGCCCCGCTGGCGCGCGATCCGCTCGACCAGCCCCTTCACGCCCTGCACATGGGAGCGGTCCACCACGAGCACGGCGTCGGCGGTCTCCACCACGATCACGTTGGTGGTGCCCACGCACGCGACCAAGCGGCCCTCGGAATGGGCGTAGCAGGAGGTGGCGCCCTCGAACAGCACGCGGCCCCGGGCGGCGTTGCCTTCGCCATCCTTGTCGATGGCGTCCCACACGGCGTCCCAGGAGCCGAGGTCGGACCAGCCGGCGTCCAGCGGCACGACCACGCCCGGCACGCCATCGGCGCGCGCGAGTTGCTCCATCACCGCGTAGTCGATGGAGTCCGACGGCACCGCCGCGAACGCCGCTGCATGGGGATGGAACACCGCGCCGTCGCTGCGGCCGGTGGCGAAGGCATCCGCGCAGGCCGCGTGCATGGCCGGCTGGAGCTGTTGCAGCGTGCGCAGCCAGGTGCTGGCGCGCACCACGAAGATGCCGCTGTTCCACCAGTACTCGCCCGAGGCCACGTACTGCGCCGCCAGTTCGGCGGCGGGCTTTTCCACGAAGGCGTCGATCCGGCGCGCGGCATCGTCGAGCGACGCGCCCAGTCGGATGTAGCCAAACCCGGTATCGGCGCGCGTCGGCGGCACGCCGAGCGTGACCATCGCGCCCTGCTCGGCAAACCCCGCTGCGCGCAGCACGGCCTGCTGGAAGGCGCCGTTGTCGGCAATCACATGGTCGGCCGGCATGGCCACGAGAATGCAGTCGTCGCCCTCCGCGCAGGCAAGCAGCGCGGCCAGGGTCAGGGCCGGAGCGGTGTTGCGCCCGGTCGGCTCCACCACGATGCGCGCCACCACGCCGGCTTCGGTCAGCTGCTGGGCGGTCATGAAGCGGTGCGCTTCGCCACAGACGATGATCGGCGCCATCTCACCCATCGCACCGCCCCCCTCCACCAGCCCGGCCAGCCGGCGCGCAGTGGTCTGGAGCAGCGTGTCACCGCCAAGGACGTCGATCAGTTGCTTGGGAAAGTGCTTGCGCGAGAGGGGCCAGAGCCGGGTGCCCGAGCCGCCGGCGAGCACCACCGCGGCGAGCCGCGTGCGTACGGCGGGCGCCGCTATCGCGATATCCGCGGTGTCCGTGATGAGGTCCGTGGATTCGATCGTGGTGTCCGTAGTACGCATGTCTGCTCCTGTCCGGGGGGCTGCAACTGGCGAAAGGCCGTTTGTTGCAGCGAAGCATAGATGCCCGAAAAAGCAGATCTGACCGCGCGGCGGAAAATGCAGAATCTTTGTCCGAATAATGAAGGCGTAACACTTTTGAAAGTAATTAAGCCTCCACTTTGATCAGACAAAACACTGGCCGAATATCAAAATGATGAATCGGCACGGCATATTTACAATATCCCGCACCAATATGCGGCGATGCATGTATTTAGTTCATCGCAATGCCCTAAGCCCGTGCACACAAGGGATTGCGGCTATTCGGCGACAGCGCTTCGTGCGTTTCCGCGCATTCAAATGAAAATAGTGATTCACCTTGGAAACATCGGATGGCGGCGGCGCCGCTTATTCTCCTTTATGCGACGGCGTACACGTCATGTTCCGCCAACATCGCGCAGTTATCGGCCAGCCGGATTTTCCCGCCAGGTTATATTCGTTATGATGCAACGCAGCAGATGCGGTTTTCTTATTCGACATCAGGGGAGCAAGTGGCTATGGAATACCTTGTCGAGTCGCCAACGCCGATGCGCACCATCGGCCCGATCCCGATGACCGGCCAGCGCGAGATCCTGCGCATCGGCCTGATGCTGTTCGATGGCTGCTCCCTGCTGACCGCCGGCATCATTGCCGAGGCGTTCCGCATGGCGAACGAAATCGCCCTGCAGCGCACCGGCCGACCCGCCTACCAGTTGTCCCTGCTGTCCCACCGGGGCGGCATCGTCGCCTGCTCCTCCTCGGTGCGGGTCTGGACGCAGGGGCTGGACGTGCTGGGCCAGCGTGGCTTCAACGCCATCTTCATCGGCTGCAGCGAGCGCGAGCCGTCCGGCGAGCGCGATGCCCGCCTGATGAACGCCATGATCGAGGTGAGCGCCTCGGTACTGGAGCGCAGCCCCCGGAGCGGCCAGCGCACCCAGCCCGCCCAGCCCCGCGTATCGCGCGCCGTTCCCCAGAAGATTGTCGAGGTGGACGAGGTAGCCGGGATCAGCCACGTCACCTCGTCCGTGTTCTGGTGCCGCGATGGCGCCGTCTCCGCGCCGGACGTGATGCCCTCGGCCGCCGACATGGCGCTGGCACAGATCGAGTTCGACCTCGGTTTCGTGATGGCGACCGAAGTGGCCCGCCGCCTGGCCCCGCAGCGCGACACCCCCCTGGCCCGCCAGGAAACCCCCGAACCCGACGACGTCCCCGACATCGCCGCCTCCTCCGAAGCGCTGGAGAAAGTGCGCGCCTCGGCCCGCTGGATCACCGCGCACTACGCGGAAGAGATCTCCGTGGCCGACGCCGCCCGCATCGCCGCCATGAGCGAGCGCAACTACCTGCGCCGCTTCAAGTGCGCGCTGGGCATGACCCCCTCCGAATACCTGATCCGCGCCCGGCTGGAGATGATCTGCCGGCTGCTTAAGGAAACCGACCTGCCGGTGGACAAGATCGCCCGCCGCTGCGGCATGGGCAACGGCGACCGCCTGGCCAAGATCTTCCGAAAACGCTTCGAGCTGTCCCCCACCGCGTACCGCAATCTCGACAAGACCGCGCTGCCAGACGCAGCCTAGCCACAGGAGGAGGCAAGAGTCATGCACCAAGATCTGCTGGATGTTGCAAAGCTGGACTGGATCTCGCGCGAGCTTTCTGAGTCGTACAGTGCCGCCGCGCCGTTTCCGCATGTCTGTATCGATAACTTCCTGGACGACGGCATCTACCGCGAGGCCAGCGCCGCCTTCCCCAGCGCCGACGAGAAGGTGTGGTTCACCTTCCGCTCCGCCGCCGAGAACCTGAAGCTCCAGATCCAGGACTTCTACGCGATTCCGCCCGCGCTGCGGTCCCTGATCGTCGAGTTCAACAGTCCCGGCTTCATCCGCTTCCTGGAGCAGCTTTCGGGCATCCAGGGGCTGGTGCCGGACCCCCACCTGCACGGCGGCGGGCTGCACCAGACGCTGCCGGGCGGCCGCCTCGGGCTCCATATCGACTACAACTACCACCTCGAATGGAAGCTGGACCGGCGCCTCAACGTGCTGCTGTACCTGAATGACGAGTGGGACGACAACTGGGCCGGCCATCTCCAGCTATGGGACGAGGAAGTCCAGCACTGCGTGCAGAACATCTCGCCCATCGGCAACCGGCTGGTGGTCTTCAGCACCAACGAGTGCTCGTGGCACGGCCACCCGGTGCCGCTGGCCTGCCCGCCCGGGGTCACGCGGCGCTCGATCGCGCTCTATTACTACACCAACGGCCGCCCGGACCAGGCCTCCGAGGAACACACCACGCGCTTCCACGCCCGGCCGGGCGAGCGCTTCACCATCACCGCGCGAGACATCCTGCATGGCATGACGCCCCCGTACGCCAAGGCGCTGGCCAAGCGGATCGTCGGGCGATAGCAGACAGGCGAACTACGATGGCAACCCTCCTCGTTACCGGCGGCGCCGGCTTCATCGGCAGCAACTTCGTGCTCGACTGGCTGCGCCGGCACCACGCCGACCGCATCGTCAACGTCGACAAGCTGACCTACGCGGGCAACCGGCGCAGCCTGGCCGCCGTTGACGTCGAGGGGGGCCAGTCCCGCCACGTCTTCTCCCAGACCGATATCTGCGACCGGGCCGCGCTGGACGCGCTGCTGGCCACCCACCGGCCCCAAGCCGTGGTGCACTTCGCGGCGGAGAGCCACGTGGACCGCTCCATCGCCGACCCGGGCGCCTTCATCCAGACCAATGTGGTCGGCACCTTCACGCTGCTGGAAGCCGCCCGGGCCTATTGGGGACGGATGAATGCGGCCGATGCCGACCACTTCCGCTTCCTGCACGTCTCCACTGACGAGGTGTTCGGCTCGCTCGGCGCCGAAGACCCGCCGTTCTCGGAGACCACGGCCTACCAGCCCAATAGCCCCTACTCGGCCTCCAAGGCGGCGTCGGACCACCTCGTCCGGTCCTACCACCACACCTACGGGCTGCCGGTGCTGACCACCAACTGCTCGAACAACTACGGCCCCTACCACTTCCCCGAGAAGCTGATCCCGCTGATGATCACCAACGCGCTGTCCGGCAAGGCGCTGCCGGTCTACGGCGACGGCCTCAACGTGCGCGACTGGCTCTACGTGGGTGACCACTGCACCGCCATCCGCACGGTACTGGCGCGCGGCAGGGTCGGCGAGACCTACAACATCGGCGGCTGGAACGAGAAGACCAACCTGGACGTGGTGCACACGCTCTGCGACCTGCTCGACGCGCTGCGCCCGAAGGCGAGCGGCTCCTACCGCCAGCAGATCACCTTTATCGGCGACCGCCCCGGCCACGACCGCCGCTACGCCATCGACGCCCGCAAGCTGGAGCGCGAACTGGGCTGGCGGCCCGCCGAGACCTTCGAAACCGGCCTGCGCAAGACCGTGCAGTGGTATCTGGACAACCCCGGCTGGGTCAAGGACGTGACCTCGGGCGAGTACCGCAACTGGGTGGCGAGGCAATATGCCGCCTGACGCCCCCAATGATCGGGAGATCCCCACCCTGCTGGTCACCGGCAGCAACGGCCAGGTCGGCTTCGAGCTGCGCCGCAGCCTGGCGCCGCTGGGCCGCGTGGTGGCGCTGGACCGCGCCGGCTGCGACCTGTCGGACCTCGACCAACTCCGGCGCGTGGTGCGCGAAGTCCGCCCCGACGTGATCGTCAACGCTGCCGCCTACACCGCCGTGGACCGGGCGGAGGCGGAGACCGAGCGCGACACCGCCTTCCTGATCAACGGCAAGGCCGTCGGCGTGCTGGCGGAAGCGGCCCGCGCGCACGGCAGCCTGCTGGTGCACTACTCGACCGACTATGTGTTCGATGGGGCAAAAGCCGGTGCTTACTATATAGAGAGCGACCCGACCGGCCCGCTGTCGGTCTACGGCCGGAGCAAGCTCGCCGGGGAGCATGCCATCGCTGCCGTGGACGCGCCGGCGCTGATCCTGCGGACCTGCTGGGTGGCCGGTGCGCATGGCGCCAATTTCGCCCGCACCATGCTGCGGCTCGGCGCCGAGCGCGACAGCCTGCGCGTGGTGGCGGACCAGTTCGGCGCCCCGACCACCGCCGCGCTCGTCGCCGATGTCACCGCGCAGGTCGTGGCCCGCCACTGGCTGGCCGGCAACCGTGCGGCGTTCCCGGCCGGCATCTACCATCTGGCCGCCGCCGGGGAAACCAGCTGGCACGGCTACGCCACGGAAGTGATCCGCTACGCCGCCGCGCATGGCTTCCCGCTGAAGGCGGACCCGGCACGCATCGCCCCCATTCCCGCCACCGACTACCCGCTGCCGGCGCCGCGCCCGGCAAATTCGCGCCTCGATACCAGCAAGCTGCGCCGCACGTTCGGCATCCACCTGCCGGACTGGCAGGAGGGGCTGCACCTGCTGCTGGACCAACTGCGCCCGTAAGCCTTTCCGCCTGTGAGCCTTTCCGCCTGTCAGCCTGGAGCCCCCCATGACCATGAACGTGACCCGAACCGATATTCCCGACGTGCTGGTCATCGAACCAAAAGTGTTCGGCGACGATCGCGGTTTCTTCTACGAGAGCTTCAACGGCCCCGAGTTCGAGGCCCTGACCGGGGTGAAGACCAACTTCGTCCAGGACAACCATTCGCGCTCGGCACGCAACGTCCTGCGGGGGCTGCACTACCAGGTGCGCCATCCGCAGGGCAAGCTGGTACGCGTGGTGATGGGGGAGGTATTCCTCTACAAGACCACGGACACCTGGTACCCCGAGCACGAGCGCTCCCTGCTCTGGCGCGACAGCACGCTCCACATCGACTGGCCGCTCCAGGGCGAGCCATTGCTCGCGGCGAAGGACGCGGGCGGCAAGGCGCTGCGGGAGGCGGAGGTATTTGCCTAGGGCTGCGCCCCGTGGCGGTCAGTCGCGTCGGCCCGGCGCCGAGACCGGCACGCGGCTGACTTCGTTGTTCGCATCGACCAGCCGCTTCAGCATCTTGATGAACGCCTGCTGTTCGGTCTTGTTCAGGCCGGTCAGCATGCGCTCCTGCGCGCGTTCCGTGGCCGGGTACATCTGGTCCAGCAGCGCCTCGCCCTCCGCCGTCAGGTAGAGCAGCTTGGTGCGGCGGTCCGTACCGGTCGAGCGCGATATCAGCCCCTTGATCTCCAGCCGTTCCACCACGCCTGAAATTGTGTTCCGGTCGAAGCCGATCGCCTGTGCCACGCGAAGCTGGTCGATGCCCGGATGGGCGCGGATAGCCGCCAGGGCACCGTACTGCACCGGGGTGGTGTCGTAATCCGCTGTTTCCTCGAGAAATACCGTGGTCGCGATCTGCTGCAGCCGCCGGATCAGATGCCCCGGCTTGTTGTACAGGATCGCTTCGAGGTCGTGGGCTGTCATGGCGTGCGCGGGCGGTTTGAATCGAGCCACATGGTACCTCAGGTTAACCCCAGTACTGATCGTCATAATTGTGACTATCATATCGGTGATTGATTGACGGGCGGTGACAGCCCCCAACACCGAGGATCTGGACATGCATGAGACAACGGCGCTTTCGGCCGCCCTTTCGGCCACTTATCGAAACCAGTTGGCCAGTGCGGGCCTGACGCCGCTCTGGGAGCATCTCTCCGGCGCGCTCCCGCACGGCCGGCCGGCGGGGCTGACCCGGGCCAACCACTGGCGTTACCGGGACATCCGCCCCTTGCTGCTGCAGGCTGGTGAGCAGGTGCCGGTGGAGAAGGCCGAACGGCGCGTGCTGGTGCTGAGCGATCCCGGCCGGGGGCCCACCGCCATGCAGGCGACCGGCGGCATCTATGCCGGCATCCAGTTGATCCTGCCCGGCGAGACGGCGCCGACCCACCGGCACTCACCTAGCGCCGCGCGCGTCGTGATCGAAGGCAACGGCGGCTTCACTGTCGTGAATGGCCAGCGTTGCGAGATGGAGCGCGGCGACGTCATCCTCACGCCATCCGGCCAGTGGCATGACCACGGTCATCACGGCACCGGACCCTTCACGTGGCTCGATGTGCTCGACCTGCCGGTTTTCACCGCCGTGGAAGCCTCCTACGCGGAGGCCGCCACGCCGGGCTGCAACGTCGGGGACGCCCTGGCGTCGCTCCAGAGCCGCCTGCTACGCGATGGCCTGGCCGTGCCCGCCGCGCTGCGCCGGCCGAATCCCTATCCGATGCTGCGCTTTCCTTGGCAACGCACGCGGGCCGCGCTGCTTGACCTCGCCCGCCATGCGCCGGCGGGCGCGCCCATCGAAGTCGCCTATGTCAATCCGGAAACGGGTGACAGTTGCCTGCCGATCATGGGCTTTACCGCGATGCAGCTGCCCGCCGGCCGCACGCTATCGCCGGTGCCGCGCTCGCCCGGCGCCGTGTTCCATGTGATCGAAGGCGACGGCGAAACCACCGTGGACGGCAAGTCGTTCTCGTGGAGCGCCGGCGACACCTTCACCGCGCCGGCGTTCGCTGACCTGGCCCATCGCGCCGGCATCCACAGCGGTCCGAGCTTCCTGCTGCGGATCGACGACGAACCCCTGCATCGCAAGCTCGGCTTCTTCCAGGAACGGAAGTTCGCCTGAGCCGTACCCATCCAAGTATTGGAATTATCGGAGTCACCATGCGCATCTGCCGCTTCAACCATGACAAGCTCGGCCTCGTCCAGGGCGACGAGATCCTCGACATCAGTGCCGCCCTCGAAGTGCTGCCCACCCACCGCTGGCCCGTACCGCAGGGCGATCCGCTGATCGCGGCGCTGCCCCAGGTCATGCAGGTGGCACGCGACCTGGCGCCCAGCGCGAAGCGCCTGCCGCTGGCCGCCGTCACACTGAACAGCCCGGTCAGCTACGCCAGCAAGTTGCCCGCCGCGCCGGTCAACTACCTCAAGCACATGGCGGAGGCGCAGGGCGACCCGGCCACCTTCCACGCCCATCACCTCAAGCGCATCGAGGAAGTCGGCCTCTTCCTCAAGGCCAGCAGCTCGCTGGTGGGCCCCGGCGACGGCGTGGCGCTGCGCCACCTGGACCGCCGCAACGACCATGAACTGGAACTGGCGGTCGTCATCGGCAAGACGGCGGATCGCGTGCCGGTGGCATCGGCGCTCGACTACGTGGCCGGCTACGCCATCGGCCTGGACATGACCGTGCGCGGCCCCGAGGAGCGCTCGCTGCGCAAGTCGATCGACACGTACTCGGTGCTCGGCCCATGGCTGACCACCGCCGACGAGGTACCCGACCCGGCCAGCCTCGATATCGAACTGCACGTGAATGGCGAACTCCGCCAGCGCGCCAATACGCGCGACCTCGTCATCGGCATTCCGCAGCTGATTTCCTGGGCCTCCAGCTACTACACGCTGCTGCCGGGCGACGTGCTCTTCACCGGCACCCCGGACGGCGTGGGCCCCGTGGTGCCGGGCGACGTGATTAGCGCGCGCATCGACAAGGTCGGCCAGATGGACGTGCGCGTGCGCGCCGGCTGAAGACAGGAATAGTGATGAGCGATATCAAGACAGTTTCCACATTGGTCGTGGGCGGTGGCATTGGCGGACTGGCCGCCGCGCTGGCCCTGGCCCGGCAGGGCCAGCAGGTCCACGTGATCGAGCGGGCCGATGCGTTCGCCGAAGTCGGCGCGGGGCTTCAGCTTGCGCCCAACGCCTCGCGCGCGCTGGACCGGCTGGGCGTGCTGGACAACGTGCGCAAGACAGCGGTCTTCCCGCAGCGGCTGGTCTGGATGGACGCCCTGAGCGGCACCCAGGTGACCGCCATGGATCTGGGCGAGCCGTTCCAGTCGCGCTACGGCTACCCGTACATCGTCATGCATCGCAGCGATCTGCTGGACGCGCTGCTCAACGCCTGCCGCGCGCATGCGCGAATCTCGCTGGAAACGAGCCGGCATGTGGTGGAAGTGGCCGACCATGGCGACATGGCGGAGGCGCGCTGCACCGACGGCTCGGTCTACCGCTGCGGCCTGCTGATCGGCGCAGATGGCTTGCGCTCCGCCGTGCGCGGCATGCTGGCCGGCCCGGGGGAGCCGGTCTGCTCCCACTACGTGGCCTATCGCGGCACGATCCCGGTGGCGCGCATGTCCTCCCACGCCGGCAGCGACAACGTGATGATGTGGACCGGCCCCGACATGCATCTGGTCCAGTACCCGGTGCGACGCGGCGAGCTGTACAACCAGGTGGCCGTCTTCCGCAGCGACCGCTACAGCCCGGACCACGACGACTGGGGCACGCAGGACGAGATGTCCGCCCGCTTCGCGGACGCCTGCACCGAGGTGAAGGACGCGCTGACCATGATCGCTACCAATCGTCGCTGGCCGCTCTTTGACCGCGCGCCGATCCAGCAATGGACCCGTGGCCGCATCGCGCTGCTCGGGGACGCCGCCCATCCGATGCTGCAATACCTCGCCCAGGGCGCCGCGCAGGCGTTGGAAGATGCCTGCGCGCTGGCGGATGCGTTCGCCACGCATGCAGGCGACACCCCTGCCGCGCTCGACACCTATGCCGGCGTGCGCCGCGCCCGCACCGCGCGGGTCCAGCATACGGCGCGGATCTTCGGCGACATCATCCACATGGAACGCGTGGGCGCCGCCGTGCGCAATACGCTGCTGGCCGGCCGGCAGGCCGACGACTACACACCGGTGAACTGGCTCTACGCCGCCTAGGCGTGGCAACGAACGGCCTGCCCAGACAGGCCGACGCAATATAACGGGAGACAAACCATGCAAACCCATACCGCCCAAGGTGCGTCCAGACTGGATGCCTTGATTCTCGATCGCGACATGTCGTGGTTCCAGATCGCTGCCGTGGCGATCTGCGTGGCCATCAACATGCTCGATGGCTTCGACGTGCTGGCGCTGGCGCTGACCGCGCCGTCCATTGCCCGCGACTGGGGCCTCAAGCCGACCGAACTCGGCGTGCTGTTCAGCGCGAGCCTCGCCGGCATGGCCATCGGCTCGCTGACCATCGCGCCGGTGGCCGACCGGGCCGGACGACGTCCCACGGTGCTCGCCTGTCTGGTGCTGCTCAGCCTGGGCATGATCGCCTCGGCGTTCGCCCAGGACGTGACCCAGTTGGGCCTGCTGCGCTTCGTCACGGGGCTGGGCATCGGCGGGGTGCTCCCGAGCATCAACACGCTGGTTGCCGAGTACTCGTCGGCACGGCGGCGCGACCTCAACATCAGCATGATGACGGTGGGCTACTCGGTGGGGGCCACGCTGGGCGGCCTGGCCTCGGTGTACCTCGTCACCCATCACGGCTGGCGCTCAGTCTTCCTCGCCGGCGGCGTGTTGTCGATCGCCATGTTCCCGGTGGCGCTGGCCATGCTGCCGGAATCGCTCGACTTCCTGGCGGCGCGCCGCCCGGCCGGGGCGCTGGACAAGATCAACCGCATCCTCGGCCGGCTGGGGCAGGCCGCGCTGGCCGCGCTGCCGCCCCAGCGTGAGGCGGCAGGGCGGCGTGGCTTCGGCGAGTTGCTGGGCGGCACGCAGCGCCGCAGCACGGTCATCGCCTCCGCGGCCTTCATGCTGGTGATGCTGACGTTCTACTTCCTGTTGAGCTGGACACCCAAGATGCTGGTCGATATGGGGCTCACCGTGGAGCGCGGCATCTCGGGCTCGGTGGTGATGAACCTGTCGGGCGTGGTTGGCGGGGTGGCGCTGGGCTGGCTGACCGCCCGCTACGGCCTCAAACGCATGGCGATTGCCTATTTCAGCCTGTGCTTTGCCTGTGTGGTGGTCTTCACGCGGATCCCGCCCAGCACGGCCAACCTGATCGCCATGGCCGCGCTGATCGGCTTCTTCATGAACGGCGCCGTGGTCTGCCTCTATGCGCTGGCCCCACGCGTGTTCCCGCCCGAAGTCCGCGCCACCGGCACGGGCCTGGCACTGGGCTTCGGCCGGCTCGGCGGCACCCTCGGCCCGTATCTGGCGGGCCTGCTGATCGCCGCCGGCTGGTCGCGCACGGCGTACTCGGCCGCGCTGGCCGCGCCAATGCTGCTGGCGGGTGTGCTGTTCGCCGCGGCACTGGCTGGCGAGGCCCGCGCCGCGCGGCGCGCCACGCCTTCGATGCCCTCGTCGGCCCGCTGATCCGTAGCACCTCAGTCGAACCCCATAACAACAATCCGGGAGATATCCATGTTTCGTCATGCCGCCATGGCAGGCGCGCTCGCGCTCGCCTCGTCCGCAATCTGCGCGCAATCGGTCATGCTGTACGGCGTCGTCGATACCGGCGTCGAGTTCGTCAACCGCATCGGCAGTGCGCACGACAACGTCGTGCGGATGCCCAACCTGTCCGGCACGGTGCCGTCCCGCTGGGGCCTGCGCGGCACGGAGGACCTCGGCGGCGGGCTGAAGTCGCAGTTCGTGCTCGAGTCCGGCTTCGCGCCCAACAGTGGCGTCAGCAACCAGGGCGGCCGGCTGTTTGGCCGACAGGCATGGGTCGGGCTATCGGGGCAGTGGGGCCAGCTCTCGCTCGGCCGCCAGTACACGATGCTGTTCTGGTCGACCCTCGACTCCGACATCCTCGGCCCCAACACCTTTAGCTCGGGCTCGCTAGACAGCTACATCCCCAACGCCCGCACCGACAACGCTGTGGGTTACAAGGGCACGTTCGGCGGCTTCACGGTCGGCGGCACATACAGCGTTGGCCGCGACAGCGTCAACGCCGGCCCGAGCCCGTCCGGCACCAACTGCGCGGGCGAGAACCCGGCCGACAGCCGGCAGTGCCGCGAATGGTCGGCGATGCTGCGCTACGAAACTGCCCGGTGGAGCGCCAATGTGACTTACGATTCCCTGCGCGGCGGGCCCGGCGCGTTCGCCGGCCTGACCAGCAGCGCGCTGCATGACGACCGGCTGACGGTGAACGGCTACGCCATGATCGGCAAGGCGAAGGTCGGCGCCGGCTGGATCCGTCGCGACAACCGCGCTAGCATCACGCCGCGCAGCGACCTGTACTTCGGCGGCCTGTCCTATCCCGTCACGCCAGCCTTCAGCGTGGACGCCGAGGCGTTCCACCTGCGCTTTCACGACAGCAGCAACAAGGCCTGGCTGTTCGCGGCGCGCGCCAACTACGCCTTCTCCAAGCGCACCATGGTCTACGGCACGGTCGGCTATATCGATAACCGCAAGAACACCATTTGCCTGTGGTACAACCGCGACGCGCTCGATGCCGCCAATTTCTATGCCAAGACCTTCCCCGACAGCGCGGTGGGCGCCGTCCACCGCTCGCCGGGCGACTATCCGGACGGCAAGGAGGGCGATGTCCTCACCGTCGAGTTCACCGTCGCCGGCATTCCCTGCGTCGGCCTGAACGGCGGCCCGCACTTCCAGCACAACGAGTCCTTCTCCTTCCAGATCGCCACGGACGACCAGGCCGAAACCGACCGCCTGTGGAACGCCATCGTCGGCAATGGCGGGCAGGAGAGCGCCTGTGGCTGGTGCAAGGACAAATGGGGCCTGTCGTGGCAGATCTCGCCGCGCGTGCTGGTCGAGGCCGTCACCAGCCCGGACAAGGCGCTGGCCAAACGGGCGTTTAACGCGATGATGACGATGAAGAAGATCGACATCGCCAAGATCGAGGCGGCCATCCGCGGGGACGGCAAGTGATGCCGGGTTGAATCCCCCCGGCGGGCATGACAGCATGGCCCGATGCCCGTCGCCGCCAATATTCCCTCCGATACCACTCTCCGGGACCTCGCCCGCCTGCGCCGCGTACGCGACCGCATCGACCGCGAGTATGCCCAGCCGCTGGACGTCGAGGCGCTCGCGCAGGGTGTCCACATGTCGGCGGGCCACCTCAGCCGCCAGTTCCGGCTGGCCTATGGCGAATCCGTCTATGCCTACCTGATGACGCGGCGCATCGAACGCGCGATGGCGCTGCTGCGCCGGGGCGACCTCAGCGTCACCGAGGTCTGCTTCGAGGTGGGATGTTCATCGCTGGGCACCTTCAGCACCCGGTTCACCGAACTGGTCGGGGTCTCGCCGAGCCGCTACCGGCGCGAGGCCGCCGGCGAGGCCGAGGGCATGCCGCCCTGCGTCGCCCGGCAGGTCACGCGACCGATCAGGAATCGAGAAGCGCCGAAAAAGCAGCCGGCCTAGACTGCCTGGACCCCAACACGGAAACGGAAACCCCTCATGGACCTCAGCATTCACTCGGCCTTCCTGCCCCACACCGACCCGGAAACCTCGCTGGCCTTCTACCGGGACGCGCTCGACTTCGAAATCCGCAAGGACGTCGCCTTCGGCGGCAACCGCTGGATCACGGTCGGACCGAAGGGCAAACCCGAGACCTCCATCGTCCTGTTTCCGCCCAACGCCACGCCGGGCGTCACCGACGACGAAAAGCGCACCATCGCCGAAATGATGGCCAAGGGCACCTACGCCATGCTGCTGCTTGGCGCGACGGACCTCGACGCCGCCTTCCAGCGCCTGCAGGACTGGGACGCCGAGATCGTCCAGGAACCGACCGACCAGCCCTACGGCGTGCGCGACCTGGGCGTGCGCGACCCGGCCGGCAACATGATCCGCATCCAGCAGCTGAAGTAAGACCGGGCGGGCCCGCCCCGCCTCACAGCATCGACTTGCCCTGCGCGAGGATCTTGTCGCAGACCTGCTTCTTGACTTCGGCCTTCATGGCGGCCGTGTTGCTGAGGTCGAGTTGCCGGCCGTTGCTGGTGGAAAGCACGCCGCGCGAGCCGTCGCTGTAGCCGGCGTCCTTGGTGCCGCCCGGCACGGAGCCCAGCAGCTTGTCCTTCACCGCCGAAGTTGCCGAGTCGGCGTTGAGGTAGTTGTTCTTCATGCAATATTCGATCACCCCGGCGGCGTTGCCGGCGCTACCGGCGGTGAGCGATGACATCGACATCCCGCTGATGTCGCCGATCGCCCCGGTGGGGGCCGACTTCATCATGTCGCCGAGCTGCGCGTGGGCCACGCCCGAGAGGGCGGAGAGCGCGACGCAGCACGCGGGAAGGGTCAGCCACGCGGCGCGGCGCAGCGTAGCGGGGACGGAAATTTTGGCCATGCGAGACTCCTTGTCCGGTCATGCCGGGAGTGGCCTCACCACTATATGCCGCCGTCCGCCGGATCCGATCTGAACGTTTTTGAGATCCCGTGTGGCTTATGCGTCATGCGACGCATGTCCCCGGAACATCGACATCCCATCCGTGATCTGCGCGAGTAGCGCCAGCGCCGCGCCCGGCAGCGGCCGGCCGGCCTTGACCAGCACCCGGGCCTGCGTGCCCCGGAACAGCGGATGGTCGATGGGCACCACGGCCAGTTGCCCGGCCGCGATCTCCCGGTAGGCCGCGAACTCGCCGATCAGCGTCATGAAGTTCTCGTACGCCACGATCTGCTTGAGCGCCGGCAGCGAGTTGGTGGTCAGCGTGGCGTGGATCGAGATGTTCTCGGCGAACTCCAGCATCTTGGCCGCATGGCCGATGCCGAACGACGGCGGCATCAGCGCCAGCGGGTAGGCCTGCATGTCGGCGATGCTCGCCGGGCCACCACGCAGCGCCAGCGGGTGATCGCGCCGCACCAGCAGCACCACCGGCTGGGCCACGCTGGCGCGGTATTCCACGCGCGGGTGCGGCGGTGGGTTGTAGGCCAGGCCGATATGGGCGCGGCTCTCGGCCACCTCGTTCAGCACGTCGTCCACGGGCAGGCTGACCATGTGGATCTCGAGCTTCGGATAGCGCGCGCAGAACGGCGCCAGCACCTCGTTGACCAGCGCATCGGCAAACCCCTCGCTGATGACCAGCCGCACCTCGCCCTGCTGGAGCCCCTGCAAGGCGTGGAGCTGATCCTCCAGCTTCTCCTGGTGCGAGCGATAGCCGCGCCAGAACTCGAGCAGATGCGCCGCCGCCTCCGTGGGCCGCAGCCCGCGCGGCTGGCGCTCGAACAGCGTCGACCCCAGTTCGTCCTCCAGCAGCCGGATCTGCCGGGTGATAACCGACGGTGACGTGTTGAGGTGCTCCGCCGCACCCCGGATCGTCCCGTGCGCCATCACCTCCCGGAAGTACCGCAACCGCTGCTGATTGATCTCGCGCATCTCGCCGTATCCCTTGCGTTGCCTGAGCAGCAACGATACGTGAACTTTGTTGCTGTTGGTAGGTGGGCGCGCCGCTGCCACTATCGAGAGACCCCACGCAGGGCACCCGTAGAGAGAACAGAGACAGACTGGAGACAAGCAATGCTAGCCATCCCCCAAGAAAGTGCAGTCGACGACACGTCCGCGCTGTACAGCAAGATCAACTGGCGATTGCTGCCCTTTCTGCTGATCTGCTACCTGTTCGCCTACCTGGACCGCGTCAATATCGGCTTCGCCAAGCTCCAGATGCAGAGCGACCTCGGCTTCTCGGACGCGGCCTACGGCGTGGGCGCGGGCATCTTCTTCATCGGCTACGTGCTGTTCGAGATCCCGAGCAACCTGATGCTGCCGCGCATCGGCGCGCGCAAGACCTTCAGCCGCATCCTGGTGCTGTGGGGCATTACCTCGGCCTGCATGCTGTTCGTGCGCGATGTGCCGATGTTCTACGCCATGCGCTTCCTGCTCGGCATCTTCGAAGCAGGCTTCGCACCGGGGATGATCTATTACCTGTCGTGCTGGTACGGGCCGCAGCGCATGGCGCGGGCCATCGCCATCGTCTTCCTGGCCGGGCCGATCGGCGGCATTCTCGGCGCGCCGGCCTCGGCGTGGCTGATGACCTCGCTCGCCGGCGCCGGCAACCTCGCCGGCTGGCAATGGATGTTCCTGGTGGAGGGCCTGCCCTGCGTGGTGCTGGGCCTGCTGGCGCTGAAGCTGGTGCCGAACAAGCCGTCCGAGGCCACCTGGCTGACCGATCAGGAGCGCCGCATGCTGGAGGCCGATCTCGGCCATGTCGGCGCCGCCCACAGCCACTCGTTCCGGGCCGTGGCGCGCGACAAGCGCATCTATGTGCTGGCCTTCGCCTACTTCTGCATCATCGCGGCGATCTACGCCATCAGCTTCTGGCTGCCCACCCTGATCAAGGCGCAGGGCGTGACGGATACCGTGCAGCTCGGCTGGTACGCGGCGGTGCCTTATATCGGCGCGGCCTTCGGGATGTATTACATGGGCCGGCGCTCGGACCGCAAGAACGAGCGGCGCTTCCACTGCGCGGTGCCCGCGCTGGCCGGCGGCGTGCTGCTGGCGGCCTCGACGCTTGCGGATGGCCACCTGTTCCTGACGCTGGCGCTGCTGACGCTGGGCACCACGGCGCTGTGGATGACCTACACGGTCTTCTGGGCGATTCCGCCCGCCTATCTCAAGGGGCCGGCGGCCGCGGGCGGCATCGCGCTGATCAACACCATCGGGCTGTCCGGCGGCTTCTGGGGTCCGGCCATCATCGGCTGGGCGAAGACCGCCACCGGCAACCTGCACCTCGGCGTGCTGGTCATGGCTTCGCTGCCTGTCCTTGCCGCCCTGATCGTCATCACCAACAAGCTGCCGGCCCACCGGTAGCCACCCATAAGAGGATTCCCATGCAACTGCACATGTCCACCTGGGCCGAAATCGAATCGTTCCTCCAGCGCAGCCGCACGATCGTCGTGCCGATCGGCTCCAACGAGCAGCACGGCCCGACCGGCCTGCTGGGCACCGACTGGCTGTGTCCCGAGATCATCGCGCGGGAGGCGGAGAAATCGGCCGACATCCTGATCGCCCCGACCTTCAATATCGGCATGGCCCAGCATCACCTGGCCTTTGCGGGCACGATCTCGCTGCGCCCGTCGACGTTCATCGCCGCGATTGGCGACTGGGTACGCTCCCTCGCCCTGCACGGTTTCGAGAAGATCCTGTTCCTGAACGGGCACGGCGGGAATGTGGCCTCGATCGAGGCGGCGTTCTCGGAGCTGTACGCGGAAGCCAGCTTCGCGCGGCGCCCGGCCGGCTTCGCGCTGAAACTCGCCAATTGGTGGGATCTGGAAGGCGTGGGCGAACTGGCGCGCGACCAGTTCCCGACCGGGCATGGCGCGCACGCCACGCCCTCCGAGATCGCCATCACGCAATGGGCCTTCCCGGAGTCGGTGAAGACGGCGGACTACGCGCCGCCCATCGCCCCGTCCGGCCCGATCCGCGATGCGCTGGACTTCCGCGCCCGCTTCCCTGACGGCCGGCTGGGCTCCAACCCGGGGCTGGCCACGCGCGAACGGGGCCGCGCGCTGGTCGAACTCGCGGCGCAGAGCCTGGCACGCGAGCTGGCGGCATTCAGCCAGGAACGGCCGCCGGCCTGAGGTTGTCGTCAGGTTGGCCCGAGGTTGCCCCTCGGGCCGCCCGCCGCTCAGCGCGGCACCAGTTCCACGCGCTCGGCGGTCGCCTTTTCCACCGCCTTGCGCGTGTAGACCAGCGGGAAGTATTCCCCCTTGGCCCACAGCGGCGCCAGATCGCGGTAGTGGGGGCTGGCCGGATTGCCCGACTGCCCCGGCGTGTTCACCGCGCGCGAGGCGTCCCAGTTGCCCACGTCCAGCACCATCCGGAACGAGGCCCCGGCGGTCAGCTGGAAGTCATTGTTGCGATAGCTGGTGTTCATCGGCGTGAACGACGATCCACCGATCGGCCCCGCGTTCACGTCGTACTGCTGGCGCTGGGCGGGGTCGAGAAGGGCGTTGAGCGGATGGTTGAACACGGCGGTGTGCAGCTTGCCCCACTGCCACGCCGCCGGGTCCGGCCCGAGCGCCTTCTCCACCTCGGCCATGGCCGATTTCAGTGTGGCGAACATGATCTCGTTGCGGCGCTCGACGGTCATCCAGGTGTCGGGCTGCTCCATCACCGCGATCACCCGGGTGGCATCGCCCGCGCCCACCAGCTTGGCCGCCTCCGGCGAGAGCGCCCCGCGCACGATGGCCGTGCGCAGGTGCTTGCTGAACCAGACCTCGAACAGCGCCGCCGCCGCGCTGTTGGCGCGTTCGTTGCCGTCCCAGTTGCGCAGCAGGTCCAGCCCGCGCTGGACCTGCGCGTCCGGGCTGTTGAGCGGCTTGAGCAGCGCCACCACGCGCTGGGCCGGCAGGGACACCGTGTCGTTCTGCCACGCCATCGAGTCCGCCACCGAACTGCGCGACTTGGCCCCCACCACCGCCTTGAGCCGCTGGGCGCGCGAACTGTCGCTCCACTCATAGCCCACACCGATCTTCGCGGCCGGATGGTTGGCCGGGATGTTGTTTTCGTTGGCGGTGACCACGTAGCCCGGCGTCGGGTTATACGCCCACGGCAGTTCGTCCATGTTGCGATAGCCGGCCCACTCGTAGCGGCCATCGCCGGGCACCGGCGTCAGGCCGTCCCAGTTGGGCCGGTTCACGGTCAACCCGCCCGGAATCCAGCCGATATTGCCCGAGGTGTCCGCGTAGACCTGATTCTCGCCCGGCGCACCCCAGCGGTTCATCGCCGCACGGAACTGGTCCCAGTTGCGCGCGCGCATGTAGTCCATCGACCCGAAATACGGCGCCATGCCGTAGTCCAGCCACGCGGCGCGCAGCACCCAGGCGCGCTGGGTCTTGGCGTCGGCGTAGAGCACCGGGCCGTGGCGCGTGTAGTCGATGGTCACCGTGCGCGGTGTGGCCTCCCCGCGCACCGCGATCTGCTCGGTGACGGTTTCCATCGGCTCCCAGCGGCCCTTGTAGCGATACTCGCGCGCCTGGCCCGGGTTGGTCTCGTAGACGTAGAGGTCTTCCTGGTCCATGTAGAACCGGGTCAGGCCGAAGGCGATGGTGCCGTTATGGCCGATCGAGATGCCCGGCAGGAACGGCTCGCCGGCGCCGATCACGGACAGGCCCGGCGCGTTCAGGTGGCTGATGTAGCGCAGGCTCGGGGCGCCGTGCGCGCGGTGCGGGTCATTGGCGAGGATCGGCCGGCCCGTGGTGGTGCGGCTGCCGGCGATGACCCAGTTGTTCGAGCCCAGGCTGCGCCCGGTGTCACTCGACGCATCGACCATCGCATAGAGCTGGTCGACCGGCACGTTCCCGGCCCCTGCGGCCGCAGCCTTGCTGGCGCCCGGTGTCCACCACTCCTTCGGAAAGCGCGGCGCGGCCGTGGCCAGCGCGTAGGCCTGTTTCAGCTCGGCCACCGGCAGCGCGCAGGGGTCCAGCCCCTCGGGCAGCTTCGGCTCGACCGGCGGATCGAGTTCGCGGCGCACCCAGTCGGCGCGCACCCCGTTGGCCTTGCCCTCGCAGAACACCGCCGCGCGGTCGATCTCGCCCGTGAAATTGAGCGTCAGGCCGTGGTGGCGAATCCGCACGATGTCTTCGGCACGCCACAGCGCCGGCTTGTAGTTCAGCACGCGGAACTCGGGCGGCAGCAGTGCCGGGTTGGCTTCCGTCTGCGCCACGTAGGCGTTCACGCCGGCCACGAAGGCCTCGGCCACGCGCTTGGCGTCGGAGCCGTAGGCCAGCCACTCCCGGTACATATCGCCCCGGAACAGCACCGCGCGCGCCATGCGGTCGCCTTCGACATAGGCCGGCCCGAAGTCCTTGGCCATCTCGCCCAGCCCGCGTTTGCGCCAGAGGTCGATCTGCCAGAGGCGGTCGCGCGCGGCCATGAAGCCCTGCGCGTAGAAGGCGTCGTAGAGCGTGCCGGCGTAGATATGGGGCACGCCCCATTTATCGATCAGGATGCTGGCCGGCTTCTCCAGCCCCGGCACCGCGAAACGGTCGGGGCCGGCGGCGAGGGCGGCGGTGGTCGTGGAGAGCGTGGCAAGACAAGCGAGCGCGACGGCAGCGCGCCGCAGCGGACGGGAATGGTGAAGCATTGTGTCTCCTCTTCGGGGCCTGTTAAATCAGGACCCATGAGGATAGACGAATGTGGCGCCGATGTGGCCGATACGGCGATCGTGCGCTGCCGCAATACAGGCGTTTCAGGTTCAGTAAACGTCCCGACGGTAGCGCCCGTCCTCGGTCATCGCCTGCAGCGCGTCTTCGCCGACGATCTCGACGAGCGCCGCGTGCACGCCACCCGCCATGCCCTGCAGGCTGCCGCAGACATAGATCGCCGCGCCTTCGGCCAGCCACGCGCGGAGGGCGTCGGCCTGCGCCGTCACGGCGTCCTGCACGTAGTGCGGCCCGCCGCCATCGCGCGACCACGCGCGGTCGATGCGCTGCAACACACCTTGTTCCTGCCACGCGCGCAGTTCTGCCCCGTGGAAGTCGTCATGGGCGGCGGAGCGCTCGCCAAACAGCAGCCAGTTCCGCCGATGCCCGGCCGCCGCGCGGGCCTTCAGCAGCGCGCGCAGGCCGGCGAGGCCCGTGCCGTTGCCGATCAGGATCAGCGGGCGGTCATCGGCAGGCGGATGGAACGCGCGATTGGCGCGCACGCGCAGCGCGATATGCGCGCCCTCGGGGGCATGGACGGTCAGCCAGCCGGACGCCAGCCCCAACCGGCCATCGTCATGACGGGTCTCGCGTACGAGCAGTTCGAGCCGGCCATCGGCGGGCAGCGAGGCAATCGAGTATTCGCGGTGCGGCAGGGCCGGCAGGGCGTCGATCAGCGCCTGCGGGGCCAGGCCGGCCATGGTGTCGAGATGGGCGTCGGGCAGCGGCAGGCGCGTGGCCAGCGCCTCGGTCAGCGTCATCGGGCGGCTGTCGCAGCGCACCGGGGTGGCGCCATCGAGGGCGAGACGGACCAGCAGCTTCGCCACGACGTCCGGTGGCTGGCAGGGGCCGACTTCGGCGATATCGCCGGCCGTCCACGCCAGGTCGCTCGGATCTTCCGGCACCAGCGCGAGGTGCCAGGCCGGCGCACCGTGACTGCCGGGGTTGAGCAGGCGGCGCTCCACCAGTTGCCAGCGGCCATAGCGCGGGCGCTCCCAGTCGGCAATCTCCGCGCCGCCGCCGAGCGCCGACAGATGGTTCTGCCAGTGGCGCAGCGCGCCGGGGTCACCGTTGTCGACCTCGACCATGTCGAATAGCGGCTGGGCGTGGTGGCGCTGCAACCAGCCGGACAGCGTGTGCCCGAAGGCGCAGAAGCGCGCGTAGCTGCTATCGCCCAGCGCGAGAATGCCGAAGCGGAGCTGCCGCAGCGACTCCGGCGCGGCGCCGGACACCAGCTTGCGCGTGAAGCCGGAGGCGGTATCGGGCGCATCGCCCTCGCCCGTCGTGCTGACCAGGAACAGTGCCTGCCCGCACGCGGCCAGCCGCGCACCGTCCAGTTCGGCGAAGGACAGCAGTTGCACCGGCACGCCGGCGCCTCGCAGCGCGCGGGCGGTCTGCGTCGCCAGTTGCTCGGCGAAGCCGGTCTGGCTGGCGTAGGCGATCAGCGTGGGGCGCCCGGCGCCGTTGTCATCCGGCACAAGCGCTGCCCGCGCGGCGCGGCGGCGGCGATGCTGGGCGAGGATGGCGGCGCAGAAGCCCGCATAGGCCGCCACCACGCCGGCCGCCATCGTCATCCGGCTGGGAGACAGCACGGCCAGCGCAACGCCGGCGAGGCAAACAACCCAGGGCCACAGGCGAGCGACGGTCATGACAGCATGGCGGCGAATGCCGGCGAGGTGAGTTCATCGAAGCCGCGCGGCGTGCGAACGAGGAAGCGCGCCGCCAGCGCATGGCGCTGCGCGAAGTCCATGCCCGCCTGGGGCCCAAGCACGGTCAGCGCCGTGGACAAGGCATCGGCCAGCATGCAGTCCCGGTGGATCACCGTCACCGAAGCCAGCGCGTGCGCCGCCGGGTAGCCGGTGCGCGGGTCGATGGTGTGGGCAAAGCGTCGGCCGTCCTGCTCGAAGTAGCGGCGATAGTCGCCGGACGTGGCGATGGACAGCCCGAGCAGCGCCACCAGCGTGCGGGCGGCGCCGTGGGCGTTCGCCTCGGGCGATTCCAGTTCCACCCACCACGGCATGCCGTCGGGCTTGAGGCCCTGACCGCGCAGTTCGCCGCCGATCTCGACCAGATGATGGGTGACGCCGCGGGCGTCCAGATGGCGGGACACCGCATCGACAGCAAACCCCTTGGCGATGGCGCAAAAGTCCAGCGCGAGCCCGCCCGGCTGGCGCGCCCGGCGGTTCGGCACATCAACCTCGATGCGCTGCCAGCCGCAGGGCTGGCGCACGCGCGCCACGTCGTCCGGTGTGGGCGCGGTCTGGCGCGCATGCGCCAGACCTGCGGGGCCGAAGCCCCACAGGTCCACCAGCGGACCGGCGCTCGGATCGTAGGCGCCGCCGCTGTCGCGCGCCACCTGCAGCGCGGCCTGGAGCACCGCGAAGCAATCCTCGGGCAGCGTGACCCAGGCATCGGCGGCAGCGCGGTTGAAGCGGCTCAGGTCCGAGGTCTCGGACCAGTTGCTCATCTGGGCGATGACGTTGGCCAGGACCGCCTCGATCGCCGCCTCGATGCCATCCCCGATGCTTGCATCCTCCCCGCCCGCCTGCACCGCCGACACCGACCACGTGGTACCCATGGTCTGGCCGGCCCACTGCCGCACGCGCCCGCCCGCCGCCGGGGTGGGCGGCGGCGCGGAGAGCGAGGTGGGAATCAGCACGCGCGGCATCGATCGGTCTTACTGGGGCAGCACTTCCACGGTCACCGCGTAGGCCGCGCGGCGGGCCTTGGCCTGCTTGACCGAGGTCTTGTCGTCGCGGACATCGGCTTCCATCCAGTACATGCCCGGGGCCGGCCACTTGACGCTGAACTTGCCGTCCGCGTCGGTGGTGACGCTCAGGTCGTTGAGCTTGTCGCGATAGCGGATGCCGCCCGGCACGATCTCCACCTTCAGGTTGCTGGCGGGCTTGCCGTCCAGCAGCAGGCGGAAGCTGGCCGTATCGCCCGCCACGAGGTCGTTCGGGTGGGTGATCGGGGCCAGCTCCAGGCCGCGGCCCGTGGTCGACAGCGCCTGCTTGGACGGCTTGCCGGCGGTCACGAAGGCTTCCACGCGGCCGGCGTTCTCGGTCACCTGCAGGTCCTGCGCGTTGGCCGGCACGTTGCTGGCCAGCGCCTCGGCGGTGCCGCGCCAGCGCTTGGTCTGGCCGCCTTCCTTCCACGAGGCGAACACACCCTGGTTGATCACGGCCACGCGGTAGGTGCCCGGCTGCGTCAGGTGCAGGTCGAAGGTGCTGCGGTACTTGCCGGTGGAGGCGTTCTCGGCCTTCACGGCGGCGCCATCCGGGCCGGTGACGACGAGGTTATCGAGCCGCATCGGCACGTGTTCGAAGTAGAACAGGTCGTTGGAGACGGCGGCGTCCACAGTCACCCAGGCGTCGTTGCCAGACAGCACGGTGGCCGACGGCAGCAGCCACTGGCGGTGGGCGTGGGCGGCCAGCGGGGCCAGGGCGGCCAGCGCCAGCACGGCGGCGCGCATGGCAAGGCGTTGCGGGAAGCGGGCAGGCTTGTTCATCGTCAGGCTCCAGTCAATCCAGTGATTCGGGGTGAGAACGGATGGGGTGCGGGTCAGGGCTTCAGTTCGACGGTGACGCCGCCGAGTTCGTGTTCGCCCTTGGCACGGGCCGTCTGCGCGGATTGCGGCGGCCACGTGAACGGCACGCGCACCAGTTCGCGGCCCCCGACTTCGCGCGCGGCCTCCACCACCAGTTGGTAGTCGCCGGCGGGCAGCTTGCCGAGCGGCGACTTGCCGGCGGAGAACGACACCGCCTGCTCGCCCGGCGCACGCGTGGCGCCGGAGATGCCATCGGCCGGCATCTGCATGTCCCGGCCCGCCTTGCGCCACCACTGGCGCATGTCCTTGAGCCACTTGGTGCCCTCCCCGTCCTTGTTCTTGCCGTCGTACCAGACCGCCAGCGTGGAAACGGGGCTCTGATCGGCGCGCTCCACCCACATCGCCACGTAGGGGCGGTGGTACTCGGCCACGGTGAGGCGGGGAATATCCACCTTGACGTTCAGGTCGGCGGCCATGGCGGGCGCAAGCGGGGCGGCGGCCAGGCCGGTCATGGTCACGGTAAGGAGTCGGCGCATCGGAACTACCTTTTCTGGTTGGATGGAATGCAAATCAGTGAATGAACACGATGGCGAGCAGCAGCGGCACCACCAGCCCCGCCCCCACCAGCGGCCAGGTGGCCATGCGGCCACCGGCGTGCAGCTTCAGCAGGAACAGCCCGGTGAGGCTGAAGACGAGGCACGCGAAGGCGAACACATCGAGGAACAGGCTCCACGCATGGCCCGTGTTGCGGCCCTTGTGCAGATCGTTGAAATAGGAGATCCAGCCGCGCGAGGTGGCTTCGAACTGCACCTCGCCGCTGTCCAGCGCCACGCTGACCCAGGCGTCGCCGCCGGGGCGTGGCAGGGCCACGTAGAGTTCATCGGCGGACCATTCGGCCTCGCGGCCTTCGGCATCCACATGGAGGGATTCCGACAGCCATTGGGCCAGCACGGGCGGCACGGGCGCTTTTTCGTTCTTCTGGGCGGCGCCGGCCGGGGCCGCGCGTCGGAGGGCGGCCAGCACGTCACGCGGTGCGGTTTCGCTGCGGGTGACCACGCTGGGCCGGGCCTCGATCTGGCCGGCATGGTTCAGCGTGAAGCCGGTGATGGCGAACAGCATCATCCCGATCAGGCAGATCGCGGAACTGATCCAGTGCCATTGATGAAGATGCTTGAGCCAAAAGGCGCGGCGCTGCTGGCCGGAGGCCGGCGGGTTGTCTGTCATGCGGGTGAGAAAGGGGGCGCGCGGGGCGCGCGCGGGGGGCGCGGCGGCATGTCGATTAGCCGCAACACCTAGATGGTAATGGTTCTCATTTGTTGAGGCAATCTGACATGACGTAGTCGACACGCTGTCATGGTTACGGTGCGTTACACCCCGTGCGCCTCTTGCATCACCTTACCCTATCAGTGTTTCCCCCCGATCAAGATCCTTGATGACCGCGCCGTTATGGCACCCATAGAGGGCGACAAATCGATCGCCCCGAGCGGGTTCAGACAAGGAAAAGGAGGAAAACGAATGCTGCAAAATCTCAGCCTGAGAAAAAAGCTCATGCTGCCGCTGGTGCTGAGCTGGATCTGCCTGCTGGCCATTACCCTCTGGAACGCCTGGGAAATGCGCGCGCTGCGGTTCGAGGACCGCAAGCTGTCACTCGAACATGTCACCGATGTCGCCAACTCCATCGTCACCGAATACGAAGCGATGGCGCGGGCCGGCAAGCTGCCGGTGGAAGAAGCCCAGAAGCAGGCGCTGGACCGCGTGCGCGCGCTGCGCTTTGGCGCGGACGGCTATTTCACCGTGATGCGTTCGGATCACGTGGTGCTCATGCATGCCATCAAGAAGGAGCTGGATGGCAAGAACATGGGCGACATGAAGGACCCCAACGGGGTCTACCTGTTCCGCGAGATCGCCGCGTTGGGCAAGAACCCGGGCCACGGCTTCGTCGAATACCTCTGGCCCAAGCCGGGCGCCGAGGCCCCCCAGCCCAAGCTGAGCTACGTGCTGAACTTCAAACCGTGGGACTGGGACTTCATCGCCGGGCTGTACCTCGATGACATCCACGCCGAATTCCGCCGGTCGCTCTGGGAAGCGCTGGGCTGGCTGCTGGGCGTGGGCGCGCTGATGAGCGTGGTGATGGTGCGGGTCTCCATCAGCCTGCAGAAGCAGCTGGGCGGTGAGCCCGCGCTGACGTCGCAGATCGCGGCGCGCATCGCTGAGGGCGACCTCGCCTCGCATGTGCAAACCAAGCCCAACGACCGCGAAAGCGTGCTCTACAACATGCAGCAGATGCAGGCGCGCCTGACCGGGGCCATCGGACAAATCCGAGGCTCGGCCGATTCGATCGCCGGCGCGGCACGCCAGATCGCGGCGGGCAACGTGGATCTGTCGCGCCGCAGCGAGGAGCAGGCCGCCTCGCTCGAGGAAACCGCCGCAAGCATGGAGGAGCTGACGAGCACGGTCCGCCAGAGCGCCGACAACGCCCGGCAGGCGTCGCGGCTGGCCGAAGGCGCCTCGGACATCGCCGTGCGCGGGGGCCAGATCGTGCACCAGGTGGTGGGCACGATGGGCGAGATCAAGGCGGCGTCCGGCAAAGTGGTGGACATCATCGGCGTGATCGAGGGCATCGCCTTCCAGACCAACATCCTGGCGCTGAACGCGGCAGTGGAAGCCGCCCGCGCGGGCGAACAGGGCCGCGGCTTCGCCGTGGTGGCCGGCGAGGTGCGCAGCCTGGCCCAGCGCTCGGCCACGGCGGCGAAGGAGATCAAGGCCCTGATCGACAACTCGGCCCAGCGCGTGGAAGACGGCTCGGTGCTGGTGGAAGGCGCCGGCCGCGCCATGGAAGAGATCGTCGAAGCGGTGAAGCGCGTGACCGACCTGATGGGCGAAATGCGCGCCGCCACCGAAGAACAGACGGGCGGCATCGAGCAGGTGAACCAGGCGGTGTCGCAAATGGACCAGATGGCGCAGCAGAACGCGGCGCTGGTGGAGGAAGCCACGGCCGCAGCGGCGTCGCTGGAAGATCAGGCAGACGCCCTGCACCGGGCCGTGGGGCAGTTCAGGTTGGCAGGGGCAATCTGAAACAGGTGTTTCGACAAGGGTGTTGAAGCCCGCAGGCCGGTCTGGCTGCGGGCTTTTTTTGTGGGTTGTCGTGGAATCGCCGGAACGCCCGGTTCTGGTGAACTGGGAGAGACCGGGAACAGCGTATGATCGACGGCATGCTGCCGATGGCTGCCGAAGCGCCCCCGATGACCAACGATCCTCACCTGTCTCCCAAGCTGCATCTGACTGCGAAGCATGGATTCGCGCTGCATGACAGCCGCCAGCCCGTTTTTCACCGGGGATGGCATATCCACGACTGCGGCATGCTGCTGTGGCCGCGCATGGGGAGACTCAAGACGACATGGAACGATGTGTCCGGCGAGCCGGACTCGCCGCATGCCGTTTCGCTGGTGCGCGGCACCGCAGTGCTGCTGCCGGCGTCGATCTCGCATCTGACGGCATCCGAGCGCGGGCGCCAACAGCATGGGGAGCTATACCTGCCGCCCGACCGCCTGCCCGCCGGTCGACCGTTTGGCGCCATGCATCTGGACGCCGCGACCATCGCAATGCTCGAGGCGCTGCTGGCGCCGGGGATCTCGGCGACGAGCGCTTCCTGGCTGGTGCGCGCCATCGTGGAGCAACTGATGAGCAGCCGGCCGCTGGCGATACCCGAAGAGCCGGCATCCGTGGCACTGCGCATGGTCCGGCGCTTCCATCAGGCGCTCGAACGCGACCTGCCCTTGCCTTCGATCGATACCGTGGCCAGCGAGCTGGGCGTCTCGATCCGGCATTTGCAGCGCGCTTGCCAGATCGAGTTCGGCGTGACGCCCGTGGCACTCAGGCGTCGCATCCTGGCTACGCATGCACGCGCCCTGATCGCGCAAGGTCAATCCGTCGCCAGCGTCAGCCTGGACCTCGGCTTTTCATCCAGCGGACATCTGCACCGCTTGCTGCGCGAGGCCGCCGATCCGTCATAGGCGCGGCGGACTGGCGACCTCATCCCGCCATCACGACAGCATCGATCTCGATCTCCGTCCACGCCCCATCCGGCAGGCTCGACACACCCAGCGCGCTGCGAGCGGGCAGGGGCTGATCGGGGAATGCCGTACGCAGGACGGCCGAGGCCGCATCGAGCACGGCCGGATGATGGGTGAAGTCTGACGCCGCGCGGATGAAGCCGCGCAGGCGGACGATCTGGATGACGCGTGACAACTCGCCGTCGCAAGCCACCCGAAGCGCCGCCAGCGCGTTCAGCATCGATACTTCGGCAGCACGGCGGGCGGGTTCCACATCGGCTTCGCTCTGGCATTGGCCTGCCATGGCCACGCCTTGCTGCCGGCATACCTGCCCGGCGATCGACACCCAACGCGATGGCCCCACCTCCACCGCGCGATACGGCGCATAGCTACCACGCGGACTGGACACCGCGGGCATGGCAAATCCTGCGGCAGCAAGCAAGGCTTCGGGAGAACTGACCGTCATGCGTGGCTCCATGCCACGCCGCCACTGAGCCAGCAGCCGTCGGGCTCGCCTGAGTCGGCATGGCGTGGAGCCACGAGGATTTCCGAAGGGCTGCCCATGGCATCGCCCTGCCGGACTGCGATGGACGACACCGTTCGACCCTGGCCACGCAGTGGGTCCGCCTGGTTCAGATACCCCCACAACGCCGCCGCAGCGATGCCGGTGGCGGCGTCTTCGGGATAGCCCGACGACTTCGGAAACTGCCGCGCATGGACGACGGGCTGCCCGTCCGCTTTAGGCGCCCCGAACGCATAGGGATAGAGGCCAGTCGAGCCGATCGACGCGCATAGCGGCTCCATGGTCGAGAAATCCGGCTGCAAACCGTCGAGCATCGCCACGGATGGCAGGCAGACAAGCGTCTTCACGCGGCTGGTCGCGGCATTGATGGCCGCATAGCTGCCGGCAGGCAGGCCGAGCTGCATGGCCACGCGGTCCGACGCCCCGGCATCCAGCACCTCGGTACGCACTGCCGGCTGCGAAATCCAGACGCGCTGCGATGCGTCGTCCCAATACGCCAGCACGATGCCACTCAGCGTTTCGATGCGCGCCGTCGGCGTGGTCCAACGCCCCCACTGGCGCAGCGCCCACAGCGTGCCCACCGTGGCATGACCACACATCTCCATCTCGTGCTGCGGCACGAAGAAGCGAAAGCGCCAATCGCAGCCGATCTCGCTCGGCAATACGAATGCCGACTCGTGTCCATGCGTTGCGGCAACGCTTTGCATTGCCGGCGCGCTCATGCCACGCGCGTCGGCGACCAACGGCACCGGATTGCCGCCTTGCCCATCGCGCACGAACACCCGGATCAGATTGACGTCACTCACCTATGGCTCCCACGGACTTGGCAATCTTGCCCCAGTATGGGATGTCCTGCTGGACGGCAGCCTGCAGCGCGGACGGCGTCCCGGGGCGCGCGGTCACGCCTTTGCCGGCAAGATCGTCGGCGACCGCCTTGTCGGCGAGCACCTTGTTCAACGCGGCATTGAAGCGATCGACGATCGCAGCGGGCGTCCCCTTCGGAAAGGCGATGCCGTACCACAGCTGCTGCTCGAAGCCGGGCACACCCTGGCTGGCGAACGTCGGAACTTCCGGCAACAACGGCGTGGAGGCCGTCACAGCAATGGCGGCAACCTTCCCAGCCTTGATGTAGGGCGCCAATCCGACCGGGTTGTCGAACATGATCTGCACCTGACCGCCAATCAGATCGGTGTAGGCCGGTGCCGCGCCACGATACGGGACGTGGACCATCGGCACACCAACGAACTTCTGGAACTGTTCGCCCATCAGGTGCGACACGGTGCCAACGCCTACCGACGCAAAGCTGTGCTGCGACTTGTCCGCCTTCAACCGGGCGACGAGCGTCCGGGCATCGGCCACGCGCATGGCGTTGTGGACGGCCAGCACATAAGGCGATGTGCCGATGAAGCCCGCATAGGCGAAGTCCTTCGCCGGGTTGTAGGCCAGCTTCGGATAGAGCGCGACGCTTACCGCATGCGTGCTCGTCGTGACCACGCCCACCGTGTAGCCATCGGCGGCGGCCCGCGCCACGAAGCCCGAACCGATCGTGCCGCCAGCCCCGCTGCGATTGTCGATCACGACAGGCTGCCCGAGTTCGCGCTGCAGCAGCGGCTGGATCGAGCGAACCACGAGGTCGGTACCGCCACCAGCCGGGAATGGCACCACCATGGTGATGGGCTTCGCCGGCCAGGTTTCCGCATGGGCGGCGACGGAACACGCTGCGACAGCGCCCGCCAGCAGGGCGCACCAGGCCCTGCGCGTGGATATGGACAGGATGGACATGTGCACTCCCCTTGTTGGAATGCATGCAGTCTAGAAACGCGTCGACCCGCCCTCAAACCGGAATGCGACGTTCAGCGATCCGAAATGCGCTCGCGGCAGATCCAGCGTCCAAAGCGCCCGACAGATCAATCGGCCGGTGCCGGTACATGCCCCCTGGCGCGTGCTGCGCTGGCTGCCACGGCGGCAGTGCGCGTTTCCACGCCGAGCTTCTCGAAGATGTGCTCCAGGTGCTTGTTGACGGTTCGCGGGCTCATGCCGAGGATGTCGGCGATATCGCGGTTGGTCTTGCCACGGGCTACCCACGACATGACTTCGGCCTCACGCCGCGTGAGTGCCGCCGTGGACGCGAGCATGTCGGCGCCGCCTTCCGCTTCGCCATGGCTGCGCAGGATGGCCTCGCGCAGCGCGCGCGCCTGCCGCGCCTTGCCGACGTGGGACCGCACGCGGGCCACCACCTCGGCGATGGCCACCGGCTTGGTGACGTAGTCGCACGCGCCTACCTCGAAGCCCCGTACGATGTGCACCGTATCGCCCAGGCCGGTCATGAAGATGACGGGGAGGTCTGCGTGGCGGTCCATCAACGCGGCACAGGTGGAAAAACCGTCCATCCCGGGCATATCCACGTCCAACAGCACCGCATCCGGGGAAAAGTGGGCCAGCGCGCCGAGCGCAGCGTTGCCGCTGGCAGCGGTGTGCACCAGCATGGCTTCGCCGCCCAGCGCGCGGGTCAGGAAGCTGCGCGCGTCGGCGTTGTCGTCCACCACGAGCACACGTGTTTCGGATGCAGAAGATTCAGGTTCGGGATGCACGGAGCGCCTCGCCAAGTCGATCATTCAATGCAGCGCCATCGGTACGCGCCAGCGTCAGCATCTTGCGCGCCCACGCACCGATGCCGCCGCCGCTGGCGGCAAGTTCCGCCAGTTGCGCCTCCAGCGCGCGCAGCCGGCCGGTGGCGCCCAGTTGCAGCATCTCGCGCAGCAGCTCGGCGTGGGGCGGCGCCTCAGGCTCGGCGGGCTGGGCGGGCAGCGTCAGCGCGTGCCGGACCATGTCGATCAGCTCCGATTCGCGCACCGGCTTGCTGACGAAGCCGAGGTAGCCATGCTGAAGCCTGGCCTCCTCGGTGTTCTCGTGAGCGTTGGCGGAGACGATGACCACTTGCGACGCGCCCGGCTCCGCGCGGATCTCACGGCACAGGTCCCAACCCGATGCATCCGGCAGGTTCAGGTCCAGCAGCACCAGATGCGGATGCCACGCCCGCAGTTGCGGGAGCACAGCGGCGCCCTCCCCGACTTCCTGCACCGCCAGCCCCAACGGTGACAGGAAGCCGCGCAGCACCGCCCGGTGCGACTGCCGGTCATCGACGATCAACACCCTTGCATTCGCCGGCAGCGGCGCCTCCGGGACCCTCCGTGGCCGTGTTACCGGTACCGACAGTGCGGGTAGATAGAGCCGCACCGAGAACTCGCTGCCCATGCCCGGTGCACTGCGCACCCTGACCTCGCCGCCCATCAGGTCCACCAGCAGCCGCACGATGGCGAGTCCCAGTCCGATGCCCTCTCGGTCGTCATGGGCCGTGGCGCGCTCGAACGGATCGAAGATGCGCACCTGGTCTTCCGGCGCGATGCCGGGGCCCGTGTCGCTGACCGTGATCGTCGCCAGCTCACGCTGATGGCGTACCGCCAGCGTGACCGCGCCGTGCTCCGTGAATTTGATGGCATTGCTGACCAGGTTGATGACAATCTGCCGCAATCGCTTGGAATCGCCATGCACATGGGCCGGCAAGGCGCCGGATACGCGATAGTGAAACGTCAGCCCGCGTGCCGCGGCCAGCGGGCGGAACATGCGTACCAGGTCGTCGAACACGCCCTCCAGCGCCACGGCGTCGTGCTCGAGCCGCAGTTTGCCGGCCTCGATCCGTGACAGCTCCAGCAGGCCATCGACCAGGCTGGACAGGTGTTCGCCGGCGCGGCCGATGGTCTGCACATCCTCGCGGCATGCCGCCGGCAACGCCGGTGCCCGCAGCAGCAGCTGCGAGTATCCCAGGATGGAGTTGAGCCCCGCGCGCATCTCATGGCTCATGCCGGTGATGAACCGGCTCTTGGCGGCATTGGCCTGCTCCGCGACTTCCTTGGCATGCTGAAGCGCCGCATCGGTACGGCGGTGCGCATCGATCTCCTTTTGCAGCAGCCCGTTCTGGCGTTCCGATTCTTCCTGGGCGACGGTCCGGCTTTCGTTGGCCAGCACCAGCCACCAGGAAGCGACCGCGGCAAACAGCACCAGCCCGGCACCAATCTTGAGAAACAGGTCGGTGCGCGGCGCGGCGCTGTGCACCAATGGGCCCGATAGCTGCTCCTGCGTATAGAGCAGCCACAGCAACGTGCCGAACGCGAACACCATCCCAGCCAACACAAGACTGAACTGACCGATGCGGCGTGCCATGACCAGCGGCGTGCCGGCGGGCAGCACGCGCGTGAGCGCGAAGGCGATCTGCTCCTGCGCGCTGGCCCCCGGCTTGCACCGGTCGCCGCAGCGCGCATCCAGCGTGCAGCACAGCGAGCAAATCGGGCCGCGATAGGCCGGGCACGCTGCCACGTCCTCCTGCTCGAACGGGTTACGGCAGATCGCGCAACGGATGACCGCGTGCCGCGCGCCGAAGTGGACCGGTGCCCGCGCGATGAAATAGCGGCTCTGCGTGAGGTAGGCAATCGCCGGCGGCAACAGGACCGCCAGCGCGAGACCCACCCCTACCGAGGCGGGACGCAGCGTGTCGCCGAACACGCCGAGATGCACCAGCATCGACAACGCCGAGGCCAGCACCATGGCGCCGAAGCCTGCCGGATTGATGTCGAACAGGTAGGCGCGGCGGAATTCGATATCGCGCGGCGACAGTCGAAGCGGCTTGCTGATGACAAGGTCGCCAAAGATGGCGCCGACCCACGCCACCGCCAGGTGGGCGTAGAGCGCCAGCACTTGCTCCAATGCCTCGAACACGCCCATCGCCATCAGCATCACCGCGATCAGCACGTTGAACGCGAGCCATACCACGCGGCCCGGATGGCTGTGCGTGAGCCGTGCGAACACGTTCGACCACGCCAGCGAGCCCGCGTAGGCATTGGTAATGTTGATCTTGGTCTGGGAGACCAGCACCAGCAGTCCTGTCAGGAGCACGGCCACCCAGCCGGGCCAACCGTTGCCGAGCCCGAGTGCGAAGCCTGCCAGGTACATCTGCGTCGGTTCCAGCGCGTGGGCGATCGGCAATTCCGCCTGCAGTACGACGAAGGCGAGAAACGCTCCGCCAACCATCTTGGCCGCACCAAGGATGATCCAGCCCGGTCCGGCCGCAATCAACGCCCCCCACCATCGCACGCGGTTGTCCCGCGTGAGCGGCGGCATGAAGCGCAGGAAGTCCACCTGTTCGCCGATCTGCGCGATCAGCGCGGCGGCCACCGTGGCGGCGGCGCCGAACGCTTCCCATGAGAAACCGTCGCCATCGGCCAGGCGCCCGTTGAGCGAGAGAAACTCGGTATAGCGCTGCGGCTCGCGCCACAGGATCAGCCCATAGGGCAGGATCAGCAGCACGAGCCACAGCGGCTGGGTCCAGAGCTGGATACGCGACAGCAGCGTCACGCCATGGGTGACCAGCGGGATGACCACGATGGCGGACAGCAGGTAGCCGATGGACCTCGGCAGACCGAACAGCAGCTCGAATGCCTGCGCCATGATGGCCGCCTCGAGCGCGAAAAAGATAAAGGTGAAGCTGGCGTAGATCAGCGAGGTGACGGTGGAGCCAAGGTAGCCGAACCCCGCACCCCGTGCCAGCAGGTCCATGTCCACGCCATGACGCGCGGCGTAGTAGGAGATCGGCAGGCCGGTCAGGAAGATGACAAGGCTGACCACGCCGATGGCCCACATCGCGTTGGTGAAGCCATAGCTGAGCGTGATGGCGGCACCGATGGCTTCCAGCGCGAGGAACGCGACTGCACCAAAAGCGGTATTTCCGACCCGAAACGCGCTCCATTTTCGGAACGACCTTGGTGCAAACCGCAGCGCGTAGTCCTCAAGGGTCTCGTCGGCCACCCAGCGGTTGTAGTCGCGCCGGATCTTGCTGATGCGCTGGACGGGCTGGGGGACGCTCGACATGGAGAGGGGTGCATGGTCGCACTGGCAATGGGTCGTGCGCTGCGGATGCAAGAGATGTGCCGTGCGCCAGTGGCCGGCCCGACTACGTTGAATGACGTATGGCTGGGCGTCCCCCACCCGCAGCATGATCGCTCCGCAGCATTCCTCTTCCCCAACGGAGCGTCGATCATGCGTGACAACGAAAGCGATAACGAACAGAACGGGTCCCCGCCTTCCCTGCACCGCCGCCGGCTCATGCAGGGCCTTGCCGCCCTGCCCGCGCTGCCGCTGGCCGGCATGGCCGCGCAGGCCCACGGTGCCAATCTGCCTACCGGCACCGTGAATACCACCCGGCTCGCCGTCACCGATACCGAGGTCACCGTCGGCCAGCTGCATTCGGCCACCGGCACCATGGCGATCTCGGAAACCGGGTCGATCCAGGCCGAACAGCTCGCCATCGACCAGATCAACGCCGCTGGCGGCATCCTCGGCCGCAAGATCAAGGTCATCAAGGAAGACGGTGCCTCGGACTGGCCGACCTTCGCCGAGAAGTCCCGCAAGCTGCTGGTCAACGACCGTGTGGCGGCCGTGTTCGGCTGCTGGACCTCCGCCTCGCGGAAGGCCGTGCTGCCCGTCTTCGAGAAAGAGAATGGCCTGCTCTACTACCCGACGTTCTACGAGGGCCTCGAGCAGTCCAAGAACGTGATCTATACCGGACAGGAAGCGACCCAGCAGATCATCTGGGGCCTCGACTGGGCCGCCAAGCAGAAGAACGCCAAGAGCTTCTTCCTGATTGGCTCCGACTACATCTGGCCGCGGACATCCAACAAGATCGCGCGCAAACACATCGAAAACTTCCTCAAGCTCAAGGTCGTGGGCGAGGAGTACTACCCGCTCGGCCACACCAATTTCAACTCGCTGATCAACAAGATCAAGGTCGCCAAGCCCGACTGCATCTACGCGATCGTCGTGGGCGGCTCGAACGTTGCCTTCTACAAGCAGCTCAAGGCGGCCGGAATTACCGCCGACAAGCAGTTCCTGCTGACCATCTCGGTCACCGAGGACGAAGTGCTCGGCATCGGCGGCGAGAACATCGCCGGCTACTACGCGGCCATGAAGTACTTCCAGTCGCTCGACAACCCCAACAACAAGCAGTTTGTCGATGCATTCAAGAGCAAGTTCGGCAGCAAGGCCGTGATCGGCGATGTCACGCAGGCCGCCTACCTCGGCCCCTGGCTGTGGAAGGCCGCGGTGGAGAAGGCCGGCAGCTTCGATATCGACAAGGTCGTCGCGGCCTCGCCGGGCATCGAATTGAAGTCCGCCCCCGAGGGTTACGTCAAGGTGGATACGAATCATCACCTGTGGAGCAAGACGCGCGTCGGGCTGGCGCAGCTCGATGGCCAGTTCAAGGTGGTGGCCGAGTCGCCGCAACTGATTCCGCCCAATCCGTTCCCGAAGGGCTATCAGTAAGCCCGTCGCCGTCCCATCGATCCACGGAGTAAGAGTCATGAACGTGTCGGACATGCTGAACATCGGCCTGATGCAGGGCTTTGCAGGGCTGAGCCTGTTCTCGGTGCTGCTCCTGATGGCGCTCGGGCTGGCCATCATCTTCGGCCAGATGGGCGTCATCAACATGGCGCACGGCGAGTTCATGACCATCGGCGCCTATGTCATCTTCCTGGCCTCCACCACGGTGGAGCGCCTGGCGCCGACGTGGATGCCCTACTACTTTCCCATCGCCATCTGCGCCGCGTTCGCCATCGCGTTCGGCGCGGGTTGGCTGGCCGAATGGGCGCTGATCCGGCATCTCTACAAGCGGCCCCTCGATACGCTGCTCGCCACCTGGGGCCTGTCGCTCGGCATGCAGCAGGCGTTCCGCTCCACCTTCGGCCCCAAGGAAGTCAGCCCCACGCTGCCCGACTGGCTGATGGGTTCATGGTCACCCGCACCCGGGCTCGACATCCCCATCAACGGTCTGTTCGTGATGGCGCTCACGCTCTGTGTAGCGGGGCTTGTCTGGCTCGCGCTGTACCGGTCGCGCTGGGGGCTGCGCGTACGCGCCACCACGCTGAACCGGCCGATGGCGAATGCAGCCGGCATCAATACCCGGCGCACCGACCGCCTGACGTTTGCCATCGGCTGCGGCATCGCGGGCGTGGCCGGCGCGGCATTCACGACGATCGGCTCCACGGGCCCCACCAGCGGCGCGCTGTACATCGTCGATTCGTTCCTCGTGGTCACGTTCGGCGGGGCAGCGAGCCTCGCCGGCACGGTGGCGTCGGCGTTCGGCATCGCGCAGATGCAGTCCATCACCGAGTTCTTCATGACCGGGTCGATGGCACGGGTGCTGACCCTGCTGCTGATCGTGACCATCCTGATGATTCGTCCGCAGGGCCTGTTCGCCCCGGCGGTACGGCGCTGACATGCCAGGAGCACAAACGATGTCCAACTCTTCCCGACTGCAACGGCTGCGCGGCATAGGCGGCGCATGGGCCGGCTACGCGCTGCTGGCGCTCGTGCTGGTGGTGATCATGCCGCTTGCGCTGGATGTGTTCCGCCTGAACCTGATCGGCAAATACCTGAGCTACGCCTTCGTGGCCGTGGGGCTGGTGATGCTGTGGGGCTACGGCGGCGTCCTGAGCCTGGGCCAGGGCGTGTTTTTCGGCCTCGGCGGCTATGCCATGGCGATGTTCCTCAAGCTGGAGGCATCGGATGCCAAAAGTACCGCCATCCAGTCCACGCCGGGCATTCCCGACTTCATGGACTGGAACCAGCTCACGGCGCTGCCATGGTGGTGGGAGCCGTTCCGCCATCTGCCGGTCGCGCTGATCGGGGTGGTGGTGGTGCCGGCCCTGCTGGCATTCGTCATCAGCGTGGCGATGTTCCGGCGGCGCGTGGGTGGCGTCTACTTCGCCATCATCACGCAGGCGGTGGCGCTCATTCTGTCAGTGCTGATCATCGGGCAACAGGGCTATACCGGCGGCGTGAACGGCATCACCGACCTCAAGACGCTGCTCGGCTGGGATATCCGCACCGACAGCGCTCGGCTGATTCTCTACTTCGTCACCGTGGCGCTGCTGTTCGGGGCCATCGCACTGTGCCGTTGGATCCAGCGCAGCAAGCTCGGCGTGCTGCTGCTGGCGATGCGCGACAAGGAAGACCGCGTGCGGTTCTCGGGCTACGACGTGTCGATGTTCAAGGTGTTCGTGTTTTGCCTGGCGGCCGCGCTGGCGGCCATCGGCGGCGCCATGTTCACCTTGCAAGTCGGGTTCATGTCGCCGTCGTTCGTCGGCATCGTACCGTCCATCGAGATGGTGATCTTCGCCGCGGTGGGCGGCCGCATGAGCCTGGTGGGCGCGGTGTGGGGCACGCTGCTGGTGAATGCCGGCAAGACCTACTTCTCGGAGAGCTTTCCGGATCTGTGGCTGTTCCTGATGGCGGCGCTGTTCATCGGCGTGGTGGTGGCGTTTCCCGACGGGCTGGCAGGGCTCTACGCCAAGTACATCGGCCGTCGCCGCCGCACCACCGAGCCGCCCAAGCCGGAATCCCTGCCGGCCAAGACGGCCTGACCGGGAGACATCATGAGCAATACCGACTTCATGCTGGCGGTTGAGGACTTGACCGTGTCGTTCGACGGCTTCAAGGCCATCGACAACCTCACGCTATACGTGGACCGCGACGAGCTCCGCGTGATCATCGGCCCGAACGGCGCCGGCAAGACCACGCTGCTCGACTTGATCTGCGGCAAGACGCGCGCCGGCGGCGGCAGCGTCAAGTTTCGCAATCGCGAGATGACGGGCCTGCCCGAATACCAGATCGTACGCGCCGGGGTCGGGCGCAAGTTTCAGACGCCCTCGATCTACGAGAACCTCACGGTGTTCCAGAACCTGGCCGTCTCGTTCCCCCGCGGCCGCAGCGTGCTGGGCGCACTGACCTTTCGCACCACCGAGGCGGAGCGCCAGCGCGTGGCCGAGGTGGCTGCGGAGATCGCGCTCGACGATGTCCTGGAGCGCGAGGCGGCCCAGCTCTCGCACGGCCAGAAACAATGGCTGGAGATCGGCATGTTGCTGATGCAGGACCCGAAGCTGCTGATGCTCGACGAACCGATCGCAGGCATGAGCGTACGCGAGCGCGAATTGACCGCCGACCTGCTCAAGCGCATCAGCAAGGGCCGCGCGGTGATCGTGATCGAGCACGACATGGACTTCGTGCAGCGTATTGCCGACAAGGTCACCGTGATGCACCAGGGCCGCATCCTGGCCGAAGGCTCGATGGCCCAGGTGCAGAACGACCCCCGCGTGATCGACGTCTACCTCGGCCACTGACGCGGCCAACTCGCCAAAGGAGAATCCCGCATGCTTTCCGTGGACAACGTGGTGGTGAACTATGGCCAGAGCGAGGCGCTGCATGGTGTGTCTTTCTCCGCAGCGCAAGGCGAAACCGTGGCCATCATGGGCCGCAACGGCATGGGCAAGACCACGCTGTTCAAGGCGATGATCGGCATGCTCCCGGTACGCTCGGGCCAGGTTACCGTGGATGGCCGCGACGTGGCGCACGACGAAAGCTATCGTCGCGTGCGCGCCGGCCTCGGCTATGTGCCGCAGGGCCGCATGATCTTCTCGCACCTGACCGTGGAGGAGAACATCCTCACCGGCATGGAGCAAAGCCGCGTGCTGCGGATTCCGGACGAGATCTTCGCGATGTTCCCGGTGCTGTTCGACATGCGGCGCCGCAAGGGCGGCAACCTGTCCGGTGGCCAGCAACAGCAGCTGGCCATCGCCCGCGCGCTGGTGAGCAACCCGAAGGTGCTGCTGCTGGATGAGCCCACCGAGGGCATTCAGCCTTCGATCATCAAGGACATCGCGCGCGCGCTGAACGAGATTCGGCGCACGCGCGACATCACTATCGTGTTCTCCGAACAGGTGCTGAGCTTCGCGATGGACGTGGCCGATCGGCTGCTGGTCATCGAAGGCGGCCGCTTCGTGCACGAGACCCAGCGCCACAGCACGGATGTGGCGCACATCCGGCAACTGCTGTCGGTCTGAACGCAATCCCGCATCTTCACCGCATCTTCCCCGCTACCAGGAGGCAAACGTCATGACGGATACCCTGATCAAGGTCGATCTGGCCGAATCGCCGTACGAGAACCCCAACGTCCACAACCGCTGGCATCCGGATATCCCGATGGCCTGCTGGGTCAAGCCCGGCGAGGATTTCATCCTGGAGACCTACGACTGGACCGGCGGCTTCATCAAGAACAACGACTCGGCCGACGATGTGCGTGACATCGATCTCTCCATCGTCCATTTCCTGACCGGCCCGGTGGGCGTGGAAGGCGCGGAGCCGGGCGACCTCCTCGTGGTGGATCTGCTCGACATCGGCGCGAAGCCTGACAGCCAGTGGGGCTTCAACGGATTCTTCTCGAAGCAGAACGGCGGCGGCTTCCTGACCGATCATTTCCCGCAGGCGCAGAAGTCGATCTGGGATTTCCACGGCCTGTACACCTCGTCGCGGCATATCCCCGGTGTAAACTTCGCCGGGCTGATCCATCCGGGGCTGATTGGCTGCCTGCCGGACCCTGCCATGCTCGAGACATGGAACAAGCGGGAGATGGACTTTATCGCCACGCAACCGGACCGCGTGCCACCGCTGGCGAATCCGCCCTTCGCGGCGACGGCGCACATGGGCAAGCTGCAGGGCGATGCGCGCGACCAGGCCGCCGCCACGGGGGCACGCACGGTGCCACCGCGTGAGCATGGCGGCAACTGCGACATCAAGGACCTCTCACGCGGCGCCAAGGTGTATTTCCCGGTGTATGTGGATGGCGCCGGGCTTTCCGTGGGCGACCTGCATTTCTCGCAGGGCGACGGCGAAATCACGTTCTGCGGCGCGATCGAGATGGCGGGCTGGGTACATATGCGCGTGTCGCTGATCAAGGGCGGCATGGCCAAGTACGGCATCCGCAATCCGATCTTCAAGCCGAGCCCCATCACGCCGAACTACAACGACTACCTGATCTTTGAAGGGATCTCTGTCGACGAAGCGGGCAAGCAGCACTATCTGGACGTACAGGTCGCCTACCGGCAGGCGTGCCTGAATGCGATCGAGTACATGACCAAGTTCGGATACTCGCGGGCGCAGGCGTACTCCATCCTCGGAACCGCCCCGGTGCAGGGGCATATCAGTGGCGTGGTGGACATTCCCAATGCCTGCGCCACACTGTGGTTGCCCACCCAGATCTTCGACTTCGACATCCGTCCCAGCGCCAGCGGGCCGACGCGGATGATCGCGGGGGACGTGGATCTGCCACTGTCGCCAGACGTGGTCTAAGCCGGCACCATGTTGCAATCCACCCAGCGGAGCGGCGATGCCTACCTATGACTACCGGTGTAAGGACTGCGGCGAGTTTGCATTGATCCGGCCGATGGCCCGGCGCGATGCGCCTGCCATGTGCCCCGCCTGCGGCATGGGTGCGGAGCGGGCACTCGTGGCCGCGCCGGCGCTCGCCAGCATGGCGGCGTCGGCGCGGGCCGCCCATGCGGTCAACGAACGCAGCGCGGCTGCGCCGAAGGAATCATCGCGGCATGGATCCGGTTGCGGGTGCTGCGCGCAGCCGAAGCTCGCCGGCCGGCCCGACGTGGCCAAGAGCACCAGCGGCAGGCCGTGGATGATCTCGCACTGAGCAGCACAGGGACTGACCCCAGCGCGGCCAACGTGCTGGGGCGTCCAGCGCCGTTGAGGCACGGTCTCCCCGTGCCCAATATCAAATCTTCCTGCGATCGCTGACCACGACTAGCGCTTGCGCCTGGACTTTGCCCACCGAGCGCGATCTGTGAGGAATCGAGGCATTGAAGTAGAGCGAGTCACCGGCACTCATGCGCACGGTGCGGCCATCGAACAACACCTCCATTTGCCCTGATACCACGAAGATCAGCTCCTCTCCAGCGTGGCTGGCCATCGGTTGATCCTCAGCCAATGTGAAGGGCGGCAGCATGATAAACGGCTGCATGGCCTTGTCCGGTCGCTCCGCCGCAATGGCTTCATAGGTATAGCCATGTCGCTCGGTAGACGGACTGAACGGAATGCGGTCGCCGGCCTTTACGTGAAGGATCTCGTTGGCGCGCGATGACCTGGAGATGAGCTGATCGACGGTCACTGACAACGCTTCAGCCAGCTTGAGCACGGTGCCGATGGTCGGCGACGACAACCCCCGTTCCAGCTTGGACAGGTAGCTCTTCGTCAGCGATGCGCGCTGCGCCAGTTCTTCAAGCGTCAAGCTATTCAGCTTGCGTAGCTCAGCCAGGCGCTCAGCAATGCCCGGCGTCGCGGGCTCTGCGCTCACTTCTTGCTTTTTCGTCATCCCGGGGATCGAAGTTCCAAAGCGCCTGCACAGGCGCTTCCACAGACCGCAATTGTAAGGGTCGAACGTTTTCACGACAACGCAGTTGCACACATGACACTTTGGTGTCATTCTAGACACACTTGTTTCCAATATCCCCAAGGAGAATGCAAGTGAGTCCCAGCCGCCCCCGCTGTCGTGACCTGACGTTCGTGGTCACCCTTTCCGCTGCCGTACTGTTGAGTGCACCCCTTGCCGGTCACGCGGCAGAGTTTCCCGACAAGCCCATTACCCTGGTCGTCCCGTTTGGCGCGGGAGGCATTACAGACCTCGTGGCCCGCGCCACGGGTAAGGCCCTTTCCGAGCAACTCGGTCAATCCATCGTTGTGGAAAACCGTCCGGGCGCGGGCGGGAACATTGCGGCGGACTTTGTCCGGCGCGCACGGCCGGACGGCTACACCTTGATGTTCACCACGGTCGGCATCCTGGCCGTCAATCCTCACACGGACATCAAGGTCAACTTCGACAGCGCGAAGGACTTCACCTACATCTCCCTGGTGGGCTCAACACCGCATCTGGTCGTGGTGGGTGCCGATGTCCCGGCAAATACGCTCGCCGATCTCATCAAGCTTGCCCAGCGCAAACCAGATTCCGTGAGCGTTGGAACCGCTGGCGTCGGTAGCTCGCCTTATCAAGGGATGCGCGTGCTTCAGGACGCGGCAAGAATCGAGTTTCTCCATGTGCCATTCAAGAGCGGCGCCGAGTCCGTCACCAATGTCGTATCGGGACAGGTGAACATGACTTTTGAGGCGACACCTCAAGTCATGCCGTTCGTCACCTCGGGCAAGCTTCGCGCGCTCGCCGTAGCGAATCCGCGCCGGCTGTCCACTGCACCCCAGGTTCCTTCGACTACCGAACTGGGGTTCCCGACGCTGGTGTCAGGCTCGGTGGCTGGGCTGATCGGACCAGCGGGACTCGACCCCGCCATCGTGAAGAAGCTCAATGCGGCGGTAGGCACCGTCACGGCAAATCCGAAGTTCAAGGCCACGCTGGTCGCTCAAGGGACCGAGCCAATGGCCTCGACGCCTGAACAATTCCGAAAGCTGATCGAAGAAGAGAATCAGCGATGGTCGGCGCTGCTCGGCGCGGCCGACAAGACAAAGTAAAAGCCGCTTCTTACTCACCATACTCTCCAGCACATCCCAGAAAGGACACACCATGGCTGACACAATGCAAATGAGCAAAAGCGAGATCGTCGCCGCTTCGCTCAAGACGATGCAGACGGAACTCCGGGCTGACAAGATGCCCCTGCGCGAGGCCGTCGCGGAAACCTGCCGAATCCTGTTCGCGTTCGGTCACGATTCCGGGCTCGCGGGCCAGATCACCGCGCGGGCCGAGGCGCCCGGCACGTACTACACGCAGCGCCTGGGTCTTGGCTTCGATGAAATCACCGCGGACAACCTGTTGCTCGTCAATGAGGATCTCGAAGTGCTTTCCGGAAACGGCATGCCGAACCCTGCCAACCGCTTCCATTCCTGGCTGTATCGCGCGCGTCCGGACCTGAACTGCATCGTTCATTCCCACGCGCCGCATGCCTCTGCGCTTGCCATGCTCGAGGTTCCCCTGACCATCTCCCA
>NZ_JBFREV010000012.1:0-131719 GCF_052114485.1 Cupriavidus sp. KB_39 | reverse complement strand
GGTCGCCGGTGCCCACTGGGACCGTGGACTTGTCCACCACCACCTTGAGGCCGGTCATGTGGCGGCCGATATTGCGCGCGGCGGCCAGCACGTATTGCAGGTCCGCCGAGCCATCCTCGTCCGGCGGCGTGCCCACGGCGATGAACTGCACGTCGGCGTGCTCCACGCTGGCGGCCACATCGGTCGAGAAGGTCAGGCGGCCGGCGGCGCGGTTGCGCTCGATCAGTTCCTTGAGACCCGGCTCATAGATCGGCACGCCGCCCGCGTTGAGCATGGCGATCTTGCGTTCGTCCACATCGAGACAGAACACCGAATTGCCGAGTTCCGCCAGGCAGGCGCCGGTGACCAGGCCTACATAGCCGCTACCGATAATTGTGACTTTCATAGCAGAAGCTCCAGGACAGGGAGGGGCTCAACAAAAGACTGCGATCAGCCAAGCGCTTCGGAGCGGCGTGGGGCATAGGTTTCCCAGCGATTGCAGCCGGGGCACTGCCAGTAGAACAGCCGGGCGCGGAAGCCGCATTCGCGGCAGGTGTAGCGGGCGAGGTTGCGCGTGCGCACTTGCAGCAGGTCGCGGATGGCGACCACCTCTGACGTCTGGTCCTGCGCGACGGCTTCGCCGCCAGCCGTGGCCACGGCATCGCCTTCGGCAGCAGCGGTTTCCACGGCCTGCATCTCGGCGGCCTGCGCCTCGAAGTAGCGGGTCAGCGCCAGCAGCGTGGGTTGGCGGCGCAGTTGCTCGCGCATCAGCGCGGCGGCCGCCTCCGGGCCGTTCACGTCCAGTTCGGTGCGATAGGCGGTATCGAGCAGTTCCGGCGCGAGGTTCCCCTTGAGCAGCCCGCGCAGCCAGTCGATGGCCTGGCCCTGTTCGCCGAGCGTGCCGTAGGCCTTGACCACGCGGTCGGCCACCAGCGGCAGGTAGGCCGCATCCTGCGTCTCAATGCCGAGCCAGTGGCCCAGCGCGGCGCGGGCGTCGCCGCTAGCCATCGCTACGTCGCCAAGCAGGATCGGCGCGCGCACGTTGGCCGGGTTCTCCTCGCTCGCGCGGCGCAGCCACGCCACGGCGTCCTCGGGCCGCTTCTTCTGGAGCGCGTCCTGCGCCAGTTCGCAGCAGAATTGGGCGATCTGGATGCTGTAGTCTTTCTGCTCAAGCGTCTGCAGCTCGCGCGCGGCGTCGATGGCCTTCTGCCATTCCTTCTCGACTTCGTACAGTTCCAACAGCACACGCTTGGCCGACGCCGCGTACGGGCCCGACATCAGCCGGCGCAGCGACTCCTCGGCGCGGTCGAGCAGCCCGGCGCGCAGGAAGTCCTGGCCCAGTTCATAGAGCGCGTGCTCGCGCTCGGGCTCGGGCAGGTCCGGACGCGTGGCCAGGTTCTGATGAACGCGGATCGCGCGTTCGGTCTCGCCACGGCGGCGGAACAGCGCGCCCAGCGCGAAGTGGAGTTCGGTGGTTTCGGGGTCGAGCCGGGCCACTTCGACGAAGGCGTCGATGGCCTGGTCCGGTTGCTCGTTGAGCAGGAAATTGAGGCCCTTGAAATACGAGCGCGGCAGCGCGCCCTGCTCGCTGATCAACTGGCGCAGGTCGAACCGCGCCGCCACCCAGCCAAGGCCAAAGACAAGCGGCAGTACCAGCAGCCACCAGGTTTCAAACATCATGGGTCAGACTTTCGGGCCGACTACGTTATAGGGAACGCCGGGCTTGGCCTCGGGCGGCACGGTGTCCGCCGGCATCGGCACGCGCGCCTGGGCCAGCGCGCGGCGCAGCCGCGTGGCCTCCATCCGCTGACGCATCAGCGCCGGCGCCACCGCGGCCAGCGCCGCGACGATACCCAGCCCGAACGCGGCCAGCAGGATCAGGATCAGCGGCGCATGCCACACGGCGCCAAGGAACAGCTGCAGGGACGCATCCTCGGTGTTGCGCAATGCCAGGACGAACAGCAGGGCGAACAGGACGATGCGGAAAATCCAGGCGATGAGTTTCATGCGGTGACGGCCATCGGGACTCAGGACAACGAAAGCATGGACGCGCGTAATGTGCGCCATGGCTCCCGGCGACGGGTTCCCGGCATTGTAGCGGAATCACTTCAGGCAAACGGTAACGTTTGGTCGCGCCGCGCACCGTGGCGCCCCAAACAAAAAAGCGCTCCCGAGGGAGCGCTTTCCAACAGACTTCCAGATTGTCACCGCGTTCGCGTCAGGACCGAACCAGGTTGAGCTGGCCATCCTCGTGCAGCGTGCCGGCCGGAGCCGATACCTGCGCGCCGGACATGGCCTGCGCGGCGTGATCGCCATGCGAGCCATTGCCGTGATGCACGGTCTGGCCGTTATGCGACGGCCCCGGGCTACGGTCCACGCGTTCGCGCAACTCCTTGCCCGCCTTGAAGTGCGGCACCCGTTTTTCGGGCACCAGCACACGTTCGCCGGACTTGGGGTTGCGGCCCACGCGCGGAGGCCGCCGATTCAAACCAAAGCTGCCGAAGCCGCGAATCTCGATGCGATGGCCATCGGCCAGGGCTTCGGACATCGCGTCGAGAATCGTTTTCACCGAGATGTCCGCATCCCGCAGCAACAACTGCGGGAAACGGGCAGCCAGTTTTTCGACGAGCTCGGACTTGGTCATGGGCGGTCTCGCGGGCGCGGGCGCTGACGATTACTGGTTGTCCTGGCCGAGCTTGGCCTTCAGCAGTGCGCCGAGGTTGGTCGTGCCAGCCGTGCCGGTGTCAGCCTGGAACTTTTGCATGGCTTCCTGCTGTTCCACGTTGTCCTTGGCCTTGATCGACAGGTTGATGTTGCGCGACTTGCGGTCCACGTTCACCACCAGGGCCGTGATCTGCTCGCCTTCCTTCAGCACGTTGCGGGCATCTTCCACGCGGTCCGCGGAGATTTCCGAGGCGCGCAGGTAGCCTTCCACGTCGTCAGCCAGCTGCACCACGGCGCCCTTGGCATCAACGGCCTTGATCACGCCGTTGACCAGCGAACCCTTGTCGTTGGCCGAGATGAAGTTGTTGAACGGGTCGCCCGACAGCTGCTTGATACCCAGCGAGATGCGTTCCTTGTCGACGTCGATGCCCAGAACCACGGCTTCCACTTCGTCGCCCTTCTTGTACTTGCGCACGGCCTCTTCGCCGGTTTCTTGCCAGGACAGGTCGGACAGGTGCACCAGGCCGTCGATGCCACCGGGCAGGCCGATGAACACGCCGAAGTCGGTGATCGACTTGATCTGGCCCGTCAGCTTGTCGCCCTTCTTGTGGTTGCGGCTGAAATCGTCCCACGGATTGGCCTTGCACTGCTTCATGCCCAGGCTGATACGACGCTTGTCTTCGTCGATATCCAGAACCATGACTTCCACTTCGTCGCCCAGCTGGACAACCTTCGACGGGGCCACGTTCTTGTTGGTCCAGTCCATTTCGGACACGTGGACCAGGCCTTCGATGCCGGCTTCGATCTCGACGAACGCGCCGTAGTCGGTCAGGTTGGTCACCTTGCCGAACAGGCGGGTGCCTTGCGGGTAGCGACGCGAAATGCCCACCCACGGATCTTCGCCCAGTTGCTTCACGCCCAGCGAGACGCGGTTCTTTTCCTGGTCGAACTTGAGGATCTTGGCGGTGATTTCCTGGCCAACCGACAGCACTTCGCTCGGATGACGCACGCGACGCCATGCCAGGTCGGTGATGTGCAGCAGGCCGTCGATGCCACCCAGGTCCACGAACGCGCCGTAGTCGGTGATGTTCTTGACGATACCGTTGACGATGGCGCCTTCCTTCAGCGTCTCCATCARYTTCTGGCGCTCTTCGCCCAGCGTGGCTTCCACCACGGCACGGCGCGACAGCACAACGTTGTTACGCTTGCGGTCGAGCTTGATAACCTTGAATTCGAGGGTCTTGCCTTCGTACGGCGTGGTGTCCTTGATCGGACGCACGTCGACGAGCGAACCGGGCAGGAAGGCACGGATGCCATTGACCATCACGGTCAGGCCGCCCTTGACCTTGCCGGTCACGGTACCCGAGATGATTTCGCCGTCTTCCAGCGCCTTCTCGAGGTTCAGCCACGATGCCAGGCGCTTGGCCTTGTCGCGGGACAGAATCGTGTCGCCATAGCCGTTCTCGAGCGCATCGATGGCCACGGAGACATAGTCGCCGGCCTGCACTTCGAGTTCGCCCTGGTCGTTCAGGAACTCCTCCACCGGCACAAATGCCTCGGACTTGAGGCCGGCGTTGACGACCACGAAGTTGTGGTCGATGCGCACGACTTCAGCGGAGATCACTTCGCCAGCCTTCATATTGGAGCGGGCGACGGATTCCTCGAACAGTGCGGCAAAGGATTCGTTAGTTTGCAGGTCGGACATAAACGTGTGTGAGCAGTCCGCAGTACGCTGGCCGGCGCGACAATCGCGCTCAGTCTGCCATCGCAGCGGGGTTAGTTGATGAACGCCTTGCACCGGTCATCCGGGGCAAGGCTCCAGTTGGCGCCAGACCGGTTCAACGCCGTACGGCGGTGTACCACTCCAGCACCTGCGCCACGGCCTCATCTACCGACATGTCGGAGGTATCGAGCCGTTGCGCGTCTTCGGCGGGACGCAGCGGGGCGGCGGCACGGGAACGATCCCGCGCGTCGCGCGCCTCAAGGTCACGCAAAAGGTCTTCGATATTAGCAGAAATTCCCTTATCAATCAATTGTTTATAGCGCCTGCGGGCGCGTGCCTCGACACTTGCGGTCAGGAAGACCTTGAGGCGGGCCTCGGGAAAGATCACCGTGCCCATGTCGCGGCCGTCGGCCACGAGGCCGGGCAGCTTGCGGAAGCCGCGCTGGAGTGCCGTCAACGCATCACGCACGGGCTGGTGCACGGCGATGGCCGAGGCGCGGTTGCCGATGGCTTCGGCGCGGATGGCCTGGCTCACCTCCTCGCCGGACAGCCAGACCCGGTCCGGGCCGAACTTCACATCGAGGCGGGCCGCCATCTTTGCCAGAGTGGACACGTCCTGCAGGTCCACGTCCGCGCGGTCGCTCGCCAGCGCCACGAGCCGGTAGAGGGCACCGCTGTCGAGCAGGTGAAAGCCAAGGGCGTCGGCCACCTTGTGCGCCACGGTGCCCTTGCCGGACGCCGTGGGGCCATCAATGGTGATGACGTCGATCATAGTCATTGGTTATTAGCGCGCTAAAAACTATTGATTTTYTAAATCAATTAAGAATCATTATCATTGGTTCCATGGCTCGCACGGGCGGCCTCCCCGCCACCCGTCCCCACAGAACAGCCCGGGCGAGCCATCCCGAATCCCGAGCCAAATCCAAGAATGCGAGGCAATCTATCATGGCCAAGACCCTGACTTTCGGCATCATGCACCTGGGCATCGCCTTCAGCGTGACCTATGCGCTGACTGGCAATCTGGCCATCAGCGGTGCCATCACCTTCATCGAGCCGGCCGTGAATACCGTGGCCCACTACTTCTTCGATAAATACTGGGAACGGCGCGAACGCAGTGCGTCCGGCGCCGCCAGCGCGCACGCCGGACACGGGGTGCACGCCACGGCCACTATTTGACCGGAGTGACCGCTTACCGCGCCACCCCGGCAAACACCGAGAAGTACTCCGGGAATGTCTTGGCCACGCAGCCGGGATCGTTGATCCGTACCGGCAGCGGGCCGAAAGCCGCCAGCGAAAAGCACATCGCCATGCGGTGATCATCATAGGTGCCGATGCCGTCGGCTGGCGTGCGCCAGTCGGCCGCAGAGGGCGGCGGCGTCACACGCAGGTAGTCGGCGCCCTCTTCCACCGTAGCGCCGAGCTTGCGCAGTTCGGTGGCCATCGCCGCAATCCGGTCCGTTTCCTTGACCCGCCAGCTGGCGATATTGGTCAGCGTGGTGGTGCCTTCCGCGAACAGGGCGGCCACGGCCAGCGTCATCGCGGCATCGGGAATGTGGTTGCAGTCGAGTTCGATGCCGTTCAGCCGGCCGTCGTCGCGCTCGGTGCCGCGCACCTCGACCCAGTTGTCGCCGGCCATGACGTTGGCGCCCATCCGGTTCAGCGCATCGGCGAAGCGCACGTCGCCCTGGATGCTGGACAGGCCCACGCCTTCCACGCGCACCGGACCGCCGCCGATCGCGCCGGCTGCAAGAAAATACGATGCCGTGGAGGCGTCGCCTTCCACATAGATCTCGCCCGGCGAGCGGTACTGCGCGCCCGCCGGCAGGATGAAGCGCTCCCAGCCCTGCCGCTCCACGTCGATGCCGAAGCGCGCGAGCAGGTTCAGCGTGATCTCGATATACGGCTTCGAAATCAGCTCGCCGACCACCTCGATCTCGATGCGGCCGGACGGCGCGCTGGCCATCGGCAGCGTCATCAGCAGCGCGGTCAGGAACTGGCTCGATACGTCGCCGCGCACACGGATCGGCGCGTCGATGCGGATCTGCGCCGGATTGATCTGGAGCGGCGGGTAGCCTTCCGTGCCGAGGTAATCGACGGACGCCCCCACCTGCCGCAGGCCATCGACCAGATCGCCGATGGGCCGTTCGTGCATGCGCGGCACGCCGGAGAGCCGGTACGTGCCGCCCTGCAGGGCCAGCGCTGCGGTCAGCGGACGGATCGCCGTGCCGGCGTTGCCCATGAACAGATCGGCCGATTTATTCGGAAAGTTGCTACCTGCGCCGGTGACGATGCAGTCGCCACCATCGCGCTGCCAGGTCACACCGAGCACCTTGAGGGCGTCGAGCATGACGCGGGTGTCGTCGGAATCSAGCAGGTCGCGCACGCGCGTCTGGCCGGTGGCAAGCGCCGCCAGCAGCAGCACGCGGTTGGAGATGCTTTTCGAGCCGGGCAGCCGCACCGTGCCGGAAGCACGCGTCAGGGGGCCGAGGGTCAGATGTTCCATGATGTGGGCGGCTTCCGCGCTTCAGGGTTCGACGTTGGTGGCAGCCGCGCGCGCGGTGCCCCACTTCAGGCGGGCGCCGCTGGCCCGCGTGAACACGCGCTCCAGGCCCTCGCCATCGCCATCCTTGATCTGGGTCTTCAGGTGCGCGAGCACCTTCTCATAGGTGTCGATCTCGCGCAGCAACGCCTCCTTGTTGGCGATGCAGATGTCGCGCCACATCTCGGGCGAGGAGCCCGCGATGCGCGTGAAGTCGCGGAACCCACCGCCTGCGAAATCGAGTTTCAGCGCGGCATCCTCGGCATTGACCAATTGGGCGACCAGCGCGAAGGCCAGCAGGTGCGGCAGGTGGCTCACCGCCGCGAACACGGCGTCGTGCTGTACCGCGGACATCACATGACAATCGGCGCCGGTGCATTCCCACATCGCGCGCACGGCGGCCACGTCAGTCCGCGCGTTCTCCTGCAACGGGCACAGCACCACCTTCTTGCCGAGGTAGAGGTCGTTCAGCGCCGCCTCCACGCCGCTCAGCTCGCGGCCAGCAATCGGGTGGGCGGGGACGAACTGGGCAGCCTTGTCGCCGAGGGCGGTCTTGGCGGCCATGATCACGTCGGACTTGGTGCTGCCCGCGTCGGTCACGATCGTGCCCGGCTGCAGGTGCGGCTCCAGCGCGTGCAACAGCGCGAAGGTCTGGGCGACCGGCGCGCACAGCACGATCAGGCTGGCGCCACGCGCGGCGTCTTCGAGCGAGGCAATCTCGTCGATCACGCCCAGCGTCTTGGCCTTTTCGAGCGAGGCCGCCGAACGGCCCACGCCCACCACGGTGCCCACCACGCCTGCGCGCTTCAGCGACAGCGCCAGCGAGCCGCCAATCAGGCCCACGCCGACAATCACAACCCGGGAAAAATGCAGAGCGCTCACGGTATCAGGCCACCTGCGTGGCAGAAAACTTAAAATCGGACATCTTCATCACTGCAAGGCCTGCTCGAGCGCGGCGATAAACGCGGCGTTCTCCTCGGGCAGGCCGATCGTCACGCGCAGCCACTGCGGCAGGCCGTAGTTGGCCACCGGCCGCACGATCACACCCTGCTTCAGCAGCGCCAGATTCACCCGCGCGCCGGCACCATCGTCGGTGCCCACACGGACCATGACGAAATTGCCGGAGGACTTCACGTGCTCTAGGCCAAGCCGGTCGAACGCCGCCACCAGCTGGGCCTTGCCTTCGCGGTTCAGCGTGGCGCTGCGGCCAAGRAAATCGGCATCGCCCAGCGCCGCCACGGCGGCAGCCTGGGCCAGGCTGTTCACGTTGAACGGCTGGCGCACGCGGTTCAGCAGGTCGGTCAGCGGCGGCTGGGCAACGCCGTAGCCCACGCGCAGCCCGGCCAGGCCATAGGCCTTCGAGAACGTGCGCGAAACCATCAGGTTCGGATACTTGCGCACCCACGCCACGGACTCGTACTGCTGGTCCGCATCGAGATATTCGTTATAGGCCTCGTCCAGCACGACCACCACATTGGATGGCACTTTCGCCAGAAACGCCTCGATCTCGRCCGCCGGAATGAACGTGCCGGTCGGGTTGTTCGGATTGGCGATGAAGACCAGGCGCGTGTCGGGCGCAATCGCCGCAGCCATCGCGCCGAGGTCGTGGCCGTAGTCGCGCGCCTTCACCTCGATAGCGCGCGCGCCCACTTCCTGCGAGGCGAGCGCATAGACGGCAAACGAGTATTCGGCATAGACGATCGACTCGCCTGGCCGCACCAGCGCGTGGGCGGCCAGTTCCAGGATGTCATTGCTGCCGTTGCCGAGGGTCAGCCATTCGGCCGGGACATCGTATTTCGCCGAAAGCTTCGCCTTCAGCTCGAAACCGTTGCTGTCCGGATAGCGACCCAGTTCGTCCATCGCCACCGCAATTGCGGACTTGGCGGAGGCCGGCATGCCGAGCGGGTTCTCGTTCGAGGCCAGCTTGACGATGCGCGCCTCATCCAGCCCGAACTCGCGCGCCACCTCGGCAATTGGCTTGCCGGCGATGTATGGCGAGATCTTTCTCACATAGGACGGCCCGAAATAGTGGGCGGCATTCTGCGCGTCGTCGGCGGCGCTACCTGGTTCTGCCATGTTCGCTCCTTGATGCTTACTTGCTGGACGGGTATGAGCCGAGCACCTTGAAGTACGCGGCATTGCGCTTCAGTTCCTCCAGGGCGCGCGCCACGGCGGCCTCGTGCTGGTGGCCTTCCACGTCCACATAGAAGTAGTACTCCCACGCGCCACTGCGCGCGGGACGCGATTCGAACCGGCACATCGACACGCCGTTCTCGGCCAGCGGCGCCAGCAACTGGTACACCGCACCGGCCTTGTTCGGCACCGACAGGATGAGAGACGTCTGATCRCTGCCCGAGGGCTCGGTCTCATAACGGCCAATCACGGCAAAGCGCGTGCGGTTATGCGGATCGTCCTGGATATGCGTGCGCACCAGATGCAGGTGGTAACGGTTGGCCGCCGACTCGCCGGCGATGGCCGCCACGGTGGGGTCTTCGCTCGCCATGCGTGCAGCTTCGGCATTGCTCGAGACCGCCTGGCGCTCCAGGTGCGGATAGTTGGCCGTGAGCCAGTGCTGGCACTGCGCCAGCGCCTGGGCGTGCGCGCGAACCACGGTCACGCCCTTCATGTCCGGCGTGGAGGCCATCAGGTTGTGATGGACCTTGAGCGCAATCTCACCGCTGATCTTTAGCGAGGTCTGCAGGAACAGGTCGAGCGTGCGCGACACCGCGCCTTCGGTCGAGTTCTCCACGGGCACCACGCCATATTCGACGGTGCCGGCTTCCACGGCGCGGAACACCTCGTCGATGCTCGGGCACGGCACGCCGCTCACTTCGTGGCCGAAATGCGCGTACAGCGCCTGCTCGGAGAACGTGCCGGCCGGGCCGAGGAACGCAATCTCAAGCGGCTTTTCCAGCCCACGGCAGGCAGACATCACCTCGCGCCAGATCGACGCCACGCTCTCGCCCAGCAGCGGGCCCGGGTTGGCGCCCTGCACCTTGCGGATGACCTGCAGTTCACGTTCGGGACGAAACACGGGCGCGCCGTACTTCTTCTTGACCTCGCCCACGTCGAGGGCGAGCTGGGCGCGGCGGTTCAGCAGCGCCAGCAGTTCGCKGTCCACCGCGTCGATCTSGCCGCGCAGCGGCGCGAGGTCGGCGGACAGCGCCTGCTCCTGGGCGCTGGGACCGGGGTTCCCTGTGGGCGGCGCGTCGTTGCTCGCGCGCTTGTCTTCGCTAGTCATGTCAAAGCCTGGTGGGCCGCGCCGGGGCGGCGGCCGGGAAGAATCGGTGCAAATCCGCCGTCAGGCGGCGGTACGCTCGAATTCGCGCATGAAATCGATCAGCGCGGTCACGCCTTCCAGAGGCATGGCGTTGTAGATGCTGGCGCGCATGCCGCCCACGGACTTGTGGCCCTTGAGCTGTACCAGGCCATTCGCGCGCGCCTGGGTCAGGAACGCTTCGTTGCGCGATTCGTCGCGCAGGAAGAACGGTACGTTCATGCGCGAGCGGCAGCTGGGGTCAATCTCGTTACGGTAAAAGTCGCTCTGGTCCAGGAAGCGGTACAGCGCCTGCGCCTTGGCGATATTGCGCTGCTCGATGCCGGCCACGCCGCCCTGGGCCTTGAGCCACTTGAACACGAGCCCGGCGATATAGATCGCATAGGTGGGCGGCGTGTTGTACATCGAATCATGCTCGGCCACCTGGCGCCAGTTGAACGCCGACGGGCACAGCGGGTGCGCGAAGCCGATCAGGTCCTCGCGCACGATGACGATGGTCACGCCGGCCGGGCCGATGTTCTTCTGCGCCCCGCCGTACACCACCTGCACGCGCGACCAGTCGATCGGGCGCGACAGGATATGGCTGGACGCGTCGGCCACCACGATGCGGCCCTTGTCGTGCGTGCCGGTCTGGCCGATGTCRGGAATCTCCTGGAACTCCACGCCGACGATGGTCTCGTTCGTGCACAGGTGCACATAGGCCGCGTCGTCGGACAGCTTCCARCYGGCGACATCCGGAATYTTCGTAAATTTACGATCCGCGCTYGAGGCCGCGATATTGACCTCGCCATAGCGGCGCGCTTCCTGCTCGGTCTTGACCGACCACGTGCCGGTCACGACGAAATCGGTCTTCGGCTTGGCCGCATTGACGCGGCTGGCCAGGTTCAGCGGCACGATGCCATTCTSGCCAATCGCCCCGCCCTGCAGGAARAGGATGCGGAAGTTCTTCGGCACATGGAGCAGTTCTCGCAGATCGGCGAGGGCTTCGTTGTGGATCCCCTCGAACTCGCGGCTGCGGTGGCTCATCTCCATGACCGACACGCCGGTGCCGCGCCACGACAGCATTTCCTCGGCCGCCTGCTGCAGGACTTCGGTCGGCAGTGCGGCCGGACCGGGCGAGAAATTGAACACGCGCTCGGCCACATTGCGTTGCAGGCCAGCGAGGGCGGGATTCTGGGGATCGTTCATGGAGGAAGAAGGAAAAATGGCTGCCGGTTTGAACCAGGCAGCCATTATCCCTCAAACGCGCGCCGCTAGGGCAGCGGCTCGGCGGCCGGATCGGCCGTCGATTCCTTGCGGATCACTTACTTCGAAGCGGCGGCGATTTCCTTCTCGGCCGAGTCACGCATCGACTTGCCAACCTGCGGGCCGTACTTCTGCATCATCGAACCCCAGATTTCCTGGGTCGCCTTGCCCTGGTTGGCCATGAACTTCTGGCCGGTCGGCGACTTCAGGAACGTGGTCAGGTCCTTGATTTCCTGCGTGCTGTAATACTTGCCGAACGCGTCGTAGTGGGCCTTGATGGCGTCCTGGCGGAAACCGTCGGTGTTGAACGCCGTACCGGCGCCATCCACCATGCGCTGCACCGCGCCGTTCTTCTTCAGCTTGTCGACAGCGGCCTGCTTCTGCTTGTCGTTCAGCGTCTTGTTTTCCACGAGGACTTGCTCGAGGACCAGCGGCGCTTCCTGCTTGGCGCCGTTCTGCCAGTTGTCGGCCTGGCCCTTCACGGCCTGGTCGGCCTGCATGACGGAGAGCAGTTCCTTGATGGCGGCGGTCTTGTCGGCATCCTGCGCCTGAGCGTGGGCGGCCTGGGCCACCATCATCGTCGGGACAAAAGCAGCCAGAACAGCAATACGTCGATAGGTTTTGAGCATTATGACTCCCTGGAAAATATGTCCGATTTAGTCCGCACGGCCGTCTGGCGAGTTCCGGCCGGCGTCCTGTTGTTGCAACAAATTACGAATTCGCGTCCGCGTCGGTTGCGCCGTCGGCGCCTTCGGCCCCGGCGGTGCCAGCGGCCCCTTCCACCACATCGGCGTCCGCATCCTCGGCACCCTCGATCCCGGCGCCATTATCGGCATCGGTCTCGACAATCCGTTGCAGGCCCGACAGCTTGGTGCCCTCGTCCACGTTGATCAGGGTCACGCCCTGCGTGGCGCGGCCCATCTCGCGGATCTCGGCCACACGGGTGCGGATCAGCACGCCGCCGGTCGTGATCAGCATGATCTCGTCCTCGGGMGATACCAGCGCGGCAGCCACCACGCGGCCATTGCGCTCGCTGGTCTGGATCGCAATCATGCCCTTGGTGCCGCGGCCATGTCGAGTGTATTCCGAGATCGGCGTGCGCTTGCCGTAGCCGTTCTCGGTGGCGGTCAGCACGCTGCCCACCGCCGCGACGGCGGTCTCGGAACCCGCACTGCCTTCGGTCGCTTCCGCCGATTCGGCAGAATCCGTCGATTCAGCCACCGCAGTTTCTGCCGGCGCCACCAGCATGGCGATGACCGCCTGGCTTTCCTCGAGGTTCATGCCGCGGACGCCGCGGGCCTGACGGCCCATCGGACGCACGTCGTTTTCGTCGAAGCGCACGGCCTTGCCGGCGTCCGAGAACAGCATCACGTCATGCTGGCCGTCGGTCACGGCGGCGCCGATCAGGAAATCGCCCTCGTCCAGGTCCACGGCGATGATGCCGGCCTTGCGCGGGTTCGAGAACTCGGTCAGCGCGGTCTTCTTGACCGTGCCGCGTGCGGTGGCCATGAAGATGAAGTGCTCGGCGTCGAACTGGCGCACCGGCAGGATCACATTGATCTTCTCGCCATCGGCCAGCGGGAACATGTTAACGATCGGACGGCCACGCGAGTTGCGCGACCCCTGCGGCACCTCGTACACCTTGAGCCAGTACAGCCGGCCGCGGTTCGAGAAGCACAGGATGTAATCGTGCGTGTTGGCCACGAACAGCGTGTCGATCCAGTCGTCTTCCTTGGTGGCCGTCGCCAGCTTGCCGCGCCCGCCACGTTTCTGCGCGCGGTATTCGGAAATCGGCTGGCTCTTCATATAGCCGCTGTGCGAGAGCGTGACCACCATGTCCTGCGGCGTGATCAGATCCTCGGTGTCGAGTTCGGTCGCGTTCAGTTCGATGGTGGAACGGCGCTCGTCGCCAAATTCGGCGCGGATGGCACCGAGTTCGTCGGTGATGATGGTCGTAATACGTTCCGGACGCGCCAGGATGTCCAGCAGGTCCGCGATCACCGCCATCACTTCACGGTATTCCTGGACGATCTTGTCCTGCTCCAGGCCCGTGAGGCGTTGCAGGCGCATTTGCAGGATTTCCTGCGCCTGGCCGTCGGAGAGGCGGTACAGGCCGTCCGGCTGCATGCCGAACAGGGCGGGCAGGCCATCCGGACGATACGAGGCACGGCCGCCGGCAGTGTCGCTTTCGGCACGCGCGAGCATGTCGCGCACGAGTGCCGAATCCCACGACTTGGCCATCAGCTCCTGCTTGGCGATCGGCGGCGTCGGCGCGGCCTTGATGATCGCGATGAACTCGTCGATGTTCGCCAGCGCCACGGCCAGGCCTTCCAGCACGTGACCGCGCTCCCGCGCCTTGCGCAGCTCGAACACGGTGCGGCGGGTGACCACCTCGCGCCGGTGCGACAGGAACGCGTCCAGCATCTGGCGCAGGTTCAGCAGGCGCGGCTGGCCGTCGACCAGCGCCACCATGTTCATGCCGAAGGTGTCCTGCAGCTGGGTRTTCTTATATAGGTTGTTCAGGACAACCTCGGGCACTTCGTTGCGCTTCAGTTCGACCACCACGCGCATGCCCGACTTGTCGGACTCGTCGCGGATGTCGGAAATGCCCTCGACCTTCTTCTCGGTCACCAGCTCGGCGATGCGCTCGAGAAGCGTCCGCTTGTTCACCTGGTACGGCAGTTCGTCGACGATGATCGCCTGGCGCTGGCCGCGGTCGATGTCCTCGAAGTGCGTCCGGGCGCGCATGATGATGCGGCCCCGGCCCGTGCGATAGCCTTCGCGCACGCCCTGGATGCCGTAGATAATGCCGGCCGTCGGAAAATCGGGCGCTGGCACCAGTTCGATCAGGTCATCCACCGTGGCGTCGGGATTGCGCAGCAGATGCAGGCAGGCGTCGACCACCTCATTGAGGTTATGCGGCGGAATATTGGTGGCCATGCCCACCGCAATACCCGACGAGCCATTGATCAGCAAATTCGGAATACGCGCCGGCAAAATACCCGGTTCTTTTTCCGAACCGTCGTAGTTCGGCTCGAAATCGACAGTTTCCTTGTCGATATCGTGGAGCATTTCATGCGCAATTTTCGACAGGCGGATTTCGGTATAACGCATGGCTGCCGCGTTATCCCCATCGACCGAGCCGAAGTTGCCCTGCCCGTCCACCAGCATGTAGCGCAGCGAGAAATGCTGCGCCATGCGGACGATCGTGTCATAAACGGCGGTGTCGCCGTGCGGGTGATACTTACCGATCACATCRCCGACAATACGGGCCGATTTCTTATAGGCCCGGTTCCAGTCGTTATTCAGCTCATGCATCGCAAAGAGCACGCGCCGATGTACTGGTTTCAGGCCATCCCGGACGTCGGGAAGCGCACGCCCGACGATAACGCTCATCGCGTAATCCAGGTATGAGCGGCGCATTTCCTCTTCCAGGGAAACCGGAAGCGTTTCTTTGGCGAATTGATCCATTGCGGCTTGGTTTATGCGGCGGGTTTTAGCGAATGAGACCCTGGTCCCGGGGCGCCGGCGGGGGCGCCTGTCCAGGACGGGCAACATGGCATTCTACCACGCGCGCCACCCCTTCCCGACGCCCGCCGGACGGCCCGGAAACAGGCCCGCCAGCGCCCTCCGGAGCGCCGCGCCTRCCGCCCGCAAGCCATACGGGACAAGGGTTTGCGGGCGCCGCAAGAGCGATGTTGCACAAACACCACAGGGCTAAAACCCCAGGGTTGAATCGAATATATTTACTTCTTAGGAAACGAGCCTTGTGGCACAATTCCCCAGCGAAGAGCCAGACATTGTTCGAAGTGGAGCATCCACCACATCGAGAATGTTATACTCCGAAGAATGTATGACTTGTTTTCGTCCATTTGCTCGCAGTAACCCTGCGGTGATCTCATCCTGAGAGGAGAAATATGAAAAAATTTGCCAAGCTCGCGCTCGTTGCAGCTACCGCAGTAATGGCTGCATCCGCTCAAGCCCAGTCCGTCCCCTATGAAAAGAAGGCTGTGAACGACAACTGGGGCAACGGTACGAGCGAGTACGTGTGGAAGAATGGCACGAACGAGCTCTGCTGGCGCGACAGCTCCTGGACCCCGGCAACGGCCAATGCCCTGTGCGATGGCGCACTGGCTCCGGCTGCTGCTCCGGCCCAGGCACCGACCCCGGTGGCTCCTCCGGTTGTGTCGAGCGAGAAGGTCACTTTCGCAGCTGACACCCTGTTCGACTTCGACAAGGCTGTTCTGAAGCCCGAAGGCAAGGCCAAGCTGGACGACCTGGTCTCGAAGCTGCAAGGCATCACCCTCGAAGTGATCATCGCCGTGGGCCACACCGACGCGTTCGGTTCGGACAAGTACAACGATCGCCTGTCGATCCGTCGTGCTGAATCCGTCAAGGCTTACCTGGTGAGCAAGGGCGTGGAAGCCAACCGCGTGTACACCGAAGGCAAGGGCAAGCGCCAGCTGAAGGTGGATCCGAAGTCGTGCAAGGGCAACCGCACGGCACAGATCGCCTGCCAGCAGCCGAACCGTCGCGTGGAAGTCGAAGTGGTCGGCACCCGCAGCGCACGTTAATCGGATCCTCTCCGATGAAGAAAGCCCAGCGCAAGCTGGGCTTTTTTTTTGCCCGCTATTTTTGGTACAGTTGCCGGACGCTTCTCTCCGCACTCAGGTTTCGGGCCGTGCGCCCGGGACCTCACTCCTTTGACGATGTCGCAAACCTCCACCCTTTCCCCCGCTGGCAGCCCCACCGGTCGCAACGCCGATCCGAAAGAGATCGACAAGTTCAGCGAGCTGGCCCACCGCTGGTGGGACCCGAACAGCGAGTTCAAGCCGCTCCACGACCTGAACCCGCTGCGCCTGGGCTGGATCGACGGCATCGCCCGCCTGCCCGGCAAACAGGTGATCGACGTTGGGTGCGGAGGCGGCATCCTGTCCGAAAGCATGGCGCGCCTTGGCGCCACCGTGCGCGGCATCGATCTGTCTACCAAGGCACTCAAGGTAGCGGACCTGCATAGCCTGGAGTCCGGCGTGCCGGTCACCTACGAGGAAATCGCCGTCGAGGACCTCGCCGCGCGCATCCCCGGCAGCGTGGACGTGGTCACTTGCATGGAAATGCTCGAGCACGTGCCCGACCCCGCCTCCATCGTGCGCGCCTGCACGACACTGGTCCGCCCGGGCGGCTACGTCTTCTTCTCGACGATCAACCGCAACCTCAAGGCCTACCTGCTGGCCATCGTCGGCGCCGAATACGTGCTGAACATGCTGCCGCGCGGCACCCACGACTACGAGAAGTTCATCACGCCATCGGAAATGGCCCGCTTCGCGCGCCAGGCCGGGCTGGACCTGATCGAGATGCGCGGCATGACCTACAACCCGTTGTCGCAGACGTACTCGCTCGGCCATGACACGGGCGTCAACTACATGATGGCCTTCCGCAAGACGGCGCCGAAGGCGGCGGACTGAATCATGCGCACCTTCGACGCGGTATTTTTCGATCTCGACGGCACGCTCGCCGACACAGCCCCTGACCTCGCCGCAGCCGCCAACCGGCTCGTGGTGGAGCGCGGCCTGCCGCCCGTGGCCTATGAGAAGTTGCGCCCGGTGGCTTCGCACGGCGCGCGCGGCCTGATCGGCGCGGCGTTCGGCAAGTCGCCCGAGGACCCCGACTTCCCCGCCCTGCGCGATACCTTCCTCGACTACTACGAGGCCGACATCGCGGTGCACACCCGCCTGTTCGACGGCATGGACGAGGTGCTGGCCCGGCTGGAAGCCGCCGGCATCCGCTGGGGCATCGTGACCAACAAGATCGCCCGCTTCACGGTGCCGCTGGTGGCCGCGATCGGCCTTGCGCCGCGCGCCTCGGCTGTGGTCAGCGGCGACACCACCGCGCATGCCAAACCCCACCCCGCCCCGCTGCTGCATGCAGCCGAGGTCAGCGGCGTGGCACCGGCACGCTGCCTGTATGTAGGTGACGACCTGCGCGACATCCAGGCCGGCAAAGCGGCCGGCATGGCCACGGTGACCGCCGCGTACGGCTACTGTGGCGACGGCGAGCCGCCCGAAGCCTGGGGCGCGGACTACCTGATCCGTCACCCGGCCGAGCTGCTGGCGCTGTTCGGGAACTGAAGCCCCCGGCAGGCAGCCAAAGCGAGTACAATCCGTCTCCTACATCTTCACACTGGGGCCGACCTGGTTTCGACGTGGGTTGCGAAGCAGTGGAGGGCATACCGAGGACCCGTCACCTCGTTAATCAATGGGAATGTAATAACTGCTAACGACGAACGTTACGCACTGGCTGCCTAAGGGCTAGCCGTCCTCGCACTGGCTCGCTGACGGGCTAGGGTTCGCAAGAACTGGCGAGGTCATTTACGTCAGATAAGCTTCGGGAGTGTCACGGGCCCGAGGACGAAAACCTAGTGACTCGCCGTCGTAGAGCGTGTTCGTCCGCGATGCGGCGGTTAAAACAAATGACAGAACTAAGTATGTAGAACTCTCTGTGGAGGGCTTGCGGACGCGGGTTCGATTCCCGCCGGCTCCACCAGTATTACCGCCCGACATTCCTTTTGCTTCAGGAAACGCCGGACAAGCAAAAACCCCGTCAATCGATGACGGGGTTTTTTCTTTTCTACCGGGCCAAAATCCATTGGCCGCTCGATGCACGCTCAGTGCACCGATTCCGCCGGCTGGCTCGCTGCCAGGCGCGCGGCATAGAAGCGGTCCAGCGCTACGTGCACGCCAAGCAGGCCGAACAGTTGGGAGGCCTCGTTCACTGATACCAACACGCCCGGCATCCACAGCCGCTGCAGGCGGCCCGGGGCCTGCCCGCTGAGGTCGGCAAACGCTTCCATGCCGTACTCCTGGATGGCCTTGAACAGCACCAGGCCTACCAGGTACATATCGCCGGAATCCAGCGCGATGGCCGCCTGCGCAGCCCAGCGCACTTGCCGGTCTTCGTGCTTCTCCGCCTCGGCAAAGCGCTCCGTCGCCGTCTGGGCGACCGCCTCACCGGGCGCTTGGAATGTGAGGCTCATTGCCAATCTCCAATGCCAGATCCCATGGATATCGGCAGATTTGCCATTTTCCTGAAGCCTTCCTCCAGGACACGAGATAACGCATGGGTCCCTTGGCCGCACGGGGCTACAATGGACGCCCGCCTCTTCCTGCCCAACTCCATGACCGACCACCCCCGCTTCACCCTCAACCGCTCCATGGTCATGCTGCTGCCCGAGCAGCCGTTCCTGGACTGGATCAAGGCCGTCGACCCGGAGCCCGTGCCGGGCCTGTCGCTCGAGGACGTCCGCGACGACGCCAGCGTCTTTCTGTTGCCGTCGGAAGTGGCGGATTCCCCGGAGACTGCTATGCGCTGGGTGGAAAAGCGCTGGCAGGCGTTCTTCGAATTCATGTTGGGCGAATGGTTTGATGATTCCATGTGGCCCGAGAATATGTCCCTGGCCATGTTCCGCGAATGGTTCACGCCGCGTTTCCATTCCATGGTGTGGGATATGGCGCCGGAGTCTCCCATCATGCATGAAGACTGGGATGACGAAGACGACGATATGCCGTCCATGCTGCACTAAATCCAACCTCGGAAATTGAAACGGCACGCCCGAGGGCGTGCCGTTTTTGCTTGCGCGAACAAGACTATAAATCAAAGAAAGCGATCGAGTATTTTGCGGCTGGGTTTGTCGAGCGCGGACAGGTCGCGAATCAGGTAATGAATGCCGTGGTTGTCGGAGATCAGCAGCGTGCTGCCGGTCAGTCGACGAATGTCCTCTTCGCCGCGCAGCACGAGGTCGGTCTGGCCACGATCCGTCCGCACCGTCCAGACGCTCGGCGTGGCATAGGTGGACACACCCACAATGCTACGAATTTCCGGCATGAACTCGCGCGCGGCCAGTTCGGACTCGATCAGGGCACGCATCGGCGCCGGCAGGGTATCGAGGCGCGGAATCCACGCCAATTCGCGGCCATCGGTACTGATCAAGCCGACACCGTCGTCGGGCGCGGCAATCGGGAAGGCGCGCACAGGCACCACGCCCTCGTGCGCCGTGCCGTCGGCCGTCGTCAGAACGAGCTTGCCGAACGGGTTGCGGGACAACGTGTAATCGGGCGTCTGCATAGCGGTTTGCCGAGAAATCGAATCACCTGAAGAATCACTGCGCATTGACGGCCTCCGTATCGAGGCGTTCGCCCGCGCTGGGCAGGTCTGCATCGGCATCGACATTGCGCGCCTGCGCCTGGTAGAGCTTGTAGTAGGCGCCTTCGCGCGCGAGCAGTTCGTCGTGATTGCCGACTTCGACAATCTGTCCGCGATCCATCACCACGAGGCGATCGGCCTTCCGCAGCGTGGACAACCGGTGCGCGATCGCAATGGTCGTACGTCCCTGCACGAGGTTATCCAGCGCCTTCTGGATCTCCTTCTCCGTGGTGGTGTCCACCGACGACGTGGCCTCGTCCATGATCAGGATGCGCGGATTGATCAGCAGCGCGCGTGCGATGGAGATGCGCTGGCGCTCCCCGCCGGACAGCGCTTGCCCGCGCTCCCCTACCAGCGAGTCATAGCCGTGCGGCAGGCGCAGGATGAACTCGTGCGCATGCGCGGCCCGCGCTGCGGCGACGATTTCTTCGCGCGTGGCGTCGGGCTTGCCGTAGGCGATGTTGTCGGCAATCGTGCCGAAGAACAGGAACGGCTCTTGTAGTACCAGTCCGATATGGCGGCGGAACTCCGACACCGGCAGCGAGCGGATGTCGATGCCATCCACGCGGATCGCGCCTTCGGACACATCGTAGAAGCGGCAGATCAGATTRACMAGCGTGCTCTTGCCCGAGCCGCTGTGGCCGACCAGCCCGATCATCTCGCCCGGCCGGATCGACAGGTTCAGGCCGCGGATCACCGCGCGGTTGCCGTAGCGGAAGCCGAGGTCGCGCAGTTCGATGGCGCCCTCCACCTTATCGAGATGCACCGGGCGCTGCGGCTCGGGCACGCTCGACACATGGTCCAGGATGTCGAAGATCCGCTTGGCGCCGGCGGCAGCCTTCTGCGTGACCGACACGATCCGGCTCATCGAATCCAGCCGCGTGTAGAAACGGCTGATATAGGTCAGGAAGGCGACCAGCACGCCGACCGTGATGGCGTCGTGGCTGACCTGCCAGATGCCGAAGATCCAGACCACCAGCAGGCCCACTTCGGTCAGCAGCGTCACCGTAGGCGTGAACAGCGACCAGACGGCATTGACGCGATCGTTGACGGCCAGATTGTGCTTGTTCGCCTCGCGAAAGCGGTCGACCTCGCGCTTTTCCTGGGCGAAGGCCTTGACCACGCGGATGCCGGGAATCGTRTCGGCCAGCACATTGGTGATCTCGGACCAGATGCGGTCGATCTTCTCRAAGCCGTGACGCAGSCGGTCCCGCACGAGGTGGATCATCCAGGCGATGAACGGCAGCGGCACCAGCGTCACCAGCGCCAGCCAGGGATTGATCGAGATGAGGATGATGGCCGTCATGACGATCATCAGCACATCGGTCGCGAAATCGAGCAGGTGGAGCGACAGGAAGACGCAGATGCGGTCGCTTTCGGAGCCGATACGGGCCATCAGGTCGCCCGTGCGCTTGCCACCGAAGTATTCGAGGGACAGTTTTAGCAGGTGTTCGTACGTTGTTGTGCGCAGATCGGCGCCGATGCGCTCGGATACACGCGCCAGCAGATACGTCCGCGCCCAGCCCAGGCTCCACGCCACCAGCGCGGCGCCGAGCAGCCCGGCCAGGTACATCTTGACGCGCTCATAGTCGATCGGCACGCCGTTTTGGTACGGAATCAGCACCTTGTCCATCAGCGGCATGGTCAGGTACGGCGGCACCAGCGTGGCGGCGGTGCCGAGCAGGGTCAGCAGGAAGCCGGCCAGCAGCTCCCACTGGTAGGGCCGTGCGAAGCGCCACAGGCGCAGCAGCGCCCAGGTGGATGGCGGGGTCTCGAGGTCGCGGCTGCACTGGGGGCAGACGTCCTCGCCGGGGGGCAGCGGGGCCTTGCAGGTGGGGCAGACATCGTCGTCGGCCGGCACGGCGGCCTGGCCGGTGGCGAGCAGCGCGCGGCGGGCTTCGAACTGATCGGCCAGCCGCAGGGCGTCGGGATTGTAACCAAGCGTGTAGCGCCAGCTCCCCAGCCGGGCGCGGCCGTCGGCCAGTTCCAGCGAGCCAACCCCGGCGTGGTCGCCATGGGTCAGCGTCAAGGCAGGCGTAATTTCCCAGTCGACGATGTTTTTTTCACCGCCCCCCCGGGCAATCAGCCGGCGGTCGGTCACAACCAGCCACCCTTGGGTAAAATGCAGCCTTGCGTCCAGGTCCAGGTCAAGGCCAGCCAGCACGGTTTCACCGGGCTGCAGGCTCGTGCCGATCTCGGCGCCCCAACGACCTTGCGGGCCGGAGGGGATTGGGACGGACGGGGAGGATTGGGTCATTATTGGCGCGAAATGCGTCCGCGGTGAGTCCACAACAGGGTAGACACGGACATAACTTGAAACAATTTAGGCGGGAAGCCGGCTGGCGGCCCGCGATTTTGCCCGCAAGTATACATAACGCAAACAAACGGGGCGCCTGGTGCGCTGCACAACGTCTTCCGGACTTCAGGGGTCAACCCTGATGCCGTTGAAACGTTACTGAAAGGTTAGGCTCCCATTTCTCGGGCATTCGCCCACTGCCTCAAGCTAAATCAATGAAAAAGAAGGACATTGAGATTTTCGATGTCATGTCGCTGCGCGGCCCGAATATGTGGACATATCGGCCAGTGCTGGAGGCATGGGTTGATATCGGCGAACTGGAGGATTTCCCCTCCAACAAGATCCCGGGGTTCTACGAGCGCCTGTCGGCCTGGCTCCCGTCGCTGATCGAGCATCGCTGCAGCATTGGCGAGCGCGGCGGCTTCCTGCAGCGGCTCAAGGAAGGGACGTGGCCCGGCCACATCCTCGAGCACGTGACGCTTGAACTGCAGAACCTGGCCGGCATGCCGGGCGGCTTCGGCAAGGCCCGCGAGACCCCCGTGCGGGGCGTCTACAAGGTGATCGTCCGGGCCTGGCACGAGGAGGTGACGCGCGCCGCGCTGTTCACCGCCCGTGATCTGGTCATGGCCGCCATCGAGGACCGCCCGTTCGACGTACCCGACGCCGTGGACAACCTGCGCCGCCTGGTCGACGAACATTGCCTCGGCCCGAGCACCGCCTGCATCGTCGATGCCGCCGATGACCGCGACATCCCCTCCATCCGACTCTCCGACGGCAATCTGGTTCAACTTGGCTACGGGGCGCGCCAGCGCCGCATCTGGACCGCCGAGACCGACCGGACCAGCGCCATCGGCGAATCGATCTCGCGCGACAAGGACCTGACCAAGACGCTGCTGGAATCCTGCGGCGTGCCGGTACCGGAAGGCCGCATGGTCGAGAGCCCCGAGGACGCCTGGGACGCCGCCGAGCGCATCGGCGTGCCGGTGGTGGTCAAGCCGTACGACGGCAACCATGGCCGCGGCGTGTTCACCAACCTGATGACGCGCGAGGAAGTGGAAACCGCCTACTCGGTGGCCATCGACGAAGGCAACGGCGTGATCGTCGAGCGCTTCGTGCCGGGCAACGAACACCGCCTGCTGGTGGTGGGCGGCCGGCTCGTGGCGGCGGCGATGGGCGAGACGGCCAGCGTCGTGGGCGACGGCACCTCRACCATMGACGAACTGATCGATTCGCAGATCAACTCCGATCCGCGCCGGGGCAGCACCGAGGACCATCCGCTGAACCGCGTGCGGCTCGATTCCGCCGCACGGCTGGAACTGAAGCGCCAGGGCCTGGTAGATGGCGATTCCGTGGCACCCGCCGGCAAGACCATCCTGATCCAGCGCAACGGCAACGTCGCCTTCGACGTGACCGACCGCGTGCACCCGAGCGTGGCCGCGCATGCCGCGCTGGCCGCGCGCGTGGTGGGGCTGGACATCGCCGGGGTGGACCTCGTGGCCGAGGACATCTCGCGTCCGCTGGCCGACCAGCGCGGCGCCATCGTCGAGGTGAACGCCGGCCCGGGCCTGCTGATGCACATCAAGCCGGCCGACGGCACGCCGCGCCCCGTGGGCCCCGCCATCATCGACCATCTGTTCCCCGCCGCGAAGGATGGCAGCGCCGATGACGGCCGCATCCCCGTGGTCGGCATCACCGGTAACAACGGCAAGACCGTGGTGGCCAAGCTCGTGGCGCGCCTGCTGCAACTTTCGGGCAAGCACACCGGGCTGGCCTGCAGCGACGGCCTGTTCCTGGACCGCCGCCAGGTGGAGACCGGCGACCGCGCCAACTGGGAAGCCGGCCATCGCATCCTGATGAACCGCGCCGTGGAAGCGGCCGTGTTCGAGAACGACAGCGGCATGATCCTGTCGCAGGGCCTGCCGTACGACCGTTGCCAGGTTGGCGTGGTGACCAACTTCGCCCAGCCGGACCACCTCGGCGACTACTACGTCGAGGACGAGGACCGCATGTACAACGTGTTGCGCACCCAGGTGGACGTGGTGCTCAACAACGGCGTGGCGGTGCTCAACGCCGGCGATGCGCGGCTGGTGGAGATGGCCGAGCTGTGCGATGGCGATGTGATCTTCTTCGGCCTCACCGCCGACCTGCCGGCGATTGCCGCGCACCGGGCGGCGGGCAAGCGAGCGGTGTTCGTACGCGAAGGCAAGGTCGTGATGGCCACCGGCCAGAGCGAGATGCCGCTGACCGATGTGTCGGCCATTCCGCTGACCTACGCGGGCCGCGTGGCGTTCCAGATCGAGAACGTGCTGGCGGCCGTGGCCACGGGCTGGGCGCTGGGCATTTCCAACGACCTGATCCGCGCCGGCGTGGTGACGTTCGACGTTGGCCAGGTGGACGTGCCGGGCCGCTTCACGCTGTTCGAACGCCAGGGCGCCACGGTGATCGTCGATGACGCGCACAACGCGCCCGCGCTGACGGCGCTGGCCGCCGCGCTCGACCGCTTCCCCGCCGAGCGCCGCATGCTGGTGTTCGGCGCCGGCGTGCAGCGCCGGGACGAGGACCTCGTCAGCCACGGCAAGATCATCGGTGCCGCGTTCGACCGCGTGTTCCTCTGCGAGGACCAGAGCGTGAAGCGCGACCTGCCCGATGCCGAGGCCCGCGCGCTGGTCAAGAAGGGGCTGTACGAAGGCCGCCGCGTGACCAAGATCATCGACGAAGGCGCYCGCCGCGCCGCCATCGAGACCGCGCTCTCGCAACTGGTGGCCGGCGACCTGCTGGTCATCCAGTGCGACGAGGGCTCGCCCGAGGGCACTGTCGAGCAGGTACACCAGTGGGTCGGCCGTAGCGGCCGCCGCGCCTGATGGCTCGGCCAGAAAAATAACGGAAATACTATGGAAGTCTCCCGTATCCGGGCCCTGCGCGGCCCGAATCTCTGGTGCCGCCACACTGGCATCGAGGCCATCGTGGCCTGCTCGGACACCTCGCACCTGCTGGCCGACCTGCCCGGCTTCGAAGACCGCCTGCGCGCGCGCTTCCCKGCCATCGGCCCGCTCCGTCCTGACGACGAGGCCGGTACGCCGTCGATGGCCCACGCGCTGGAAGCCGCCGCACTCGGCCTGCAGGCCTCCGCCGGCTGCCCGGTCACCTTCAGCAACACCGCGCCCACCGTGGAGCCCGGCACGTATCAGGTAGTGGTGCAGTACAGCGAGGAGGAAGTCGGCCGGCTCGCCTTCGAACTCGCTGAACAGCTATGCCTGGCGGCCCGCGACGACAAGCCCTTCGACCTCGACGACGCGCTGCACCGCCTGCGCGAATTGGACGAGGACGTGCGGCTGGGGCCGAGCACCGGCTCCATCGTCTACGCCGCCGTGGCGCGTGGCATTCCGTATCGCCGCCTCACGCAGGGSTCGATGGTCCAGTTCGGCTGGGGCAGCAAGCAGCGCCGCATCCAGGCCGCCGAGACCGACATGACCAGCGCCGTGGCGGAGTCCATCGCGCAGGACAAGGACCTGACCAAGAGTCTGCTGCACGCCGCCGGCGTGCCGGTGCCGCTGGGCCGCTCGGTGCGCAGCGCCGAGGAAGCCTGGGCCGCCGCGCAGGCCATCAACGGGCCGGTGGTGGTCAAGCCGCGCGACGGCAACCAGGGCAAGGGCGTGGCGGTGCGCATCCGCACGCGCGAAGAAGTGATGACGGCCTACGAAGTGGCGGCCGACATCTCCTCGGACGTGCTCGTGGAACGCTACATCCCCGGTCACGATTTCCGCCTGCTGGTGGTGGGCAAGCACCTGGTGGCCGCCGCGCGCCGCGATCCGCCGCAGGTGATTGGCGATGGCGTGCACACCGTGCGCCAGCTCGTGGAGGAAGTGAACCGCGACCCGCGCCGGGGCGAGGGCCATGCCACGTCACTGACCAAGATCCGCTTCGACGATATCGCGCTGGCAACGCTGGCCAAGCAGCACCTGACCGCCGACTCGGTGCCCGCCAACGGCACGCGCGTGGTGCTGCGCAATAACGCCAATCTGTCGACGGGCGGCAGCGCCACCGACGTGACCGACGACGTCCACCCGGACATCGCCGCGCGCGCCGTGGCCGCAGCCCAGATGGTGGGCCTCGACATCTGCGGCGTGGACGCCGTGTGCGAGACCATGCTCAAGCCGTTCGAGGAACAGGCCGGCGGCATCGTCGAAGTCAACGCCGCGCCGGGCCTGCGCATGCACCTGCAGCCGTCGTTCGGCAAGGGCCGCGCCGTGGGCGAGGCCATCGTCTCAACCATGTTCGCCGATGGMGACGATGGCCGTATTCCCGTGGTGGCGGTGTCCGGCACCAACGGCAAGACCACCACCGTGCGCCTGATCACCCACCTGCTGGCCACGAGCGGCCTGCGCATGGGCATGACCGGCACCGATGGCGTGTATATCCGGGGCGAGCGCATCGACACCGGCGACTGCAGCGGTCCGCGCAGCGCGCGCAACGTGCTGCTGCATCCGGACGTCGACGCCGCCGTGTTCGAGACCGCGCGCGGCGGCCTGCTGCGCGAGGGCCTGGCCTTCGACCGCTGCGACGTGGCCGTGGTGACCAATGTGGGCGAAGGCGACCACCTGGGGCTGTCCTATATCAGCACCGTGGAAGACCTGGCCGTGCTCAAGAGCGTGATCGTCCAGAACGTGGCGCCGCATGGCATGGCTGTGCTGAACGCCGCGGATCCGATGGTGACGCGCATGGCCGACGCCTGCCCCGGCACGGTGACGTTCTTCGCGCAGGATGCCGGGCTGCCGACGATGGCGCTGCATCGCGCACAGGGCAAGCGCGTGGTGTTCGTCGAGGGCGACGAGATCGTGGCGTGCGAGGGCGAGACCCAGGTGCGCATCGCGCTGGCGGACATCCCGCTGACGCGCAACGGCAGCATCGGCTTCCAGGTGGAAAACGCGATGTCATCGATCGCCGCCGCCTGGGCGCTGGGCGTGGACTGGGCCGTGATCCGTCGCGGGCTGGCTACCTTCGTCAACGACGCCGCCACGGCGCCGGGCCGCTTCAACGTGTTCGACTACCGGGGCGCCACCCTGATCGCCGACTACGGCCACAATCCGGATGCCATCCAGGCATTGTGCAATGCGGTGGAATCCATGAAGGGCGACCGCCGCGTGGTGGTGATCAGCGGCGCGGGCGATCGTCGCGACGTGGACATCCGCCGGCAAACCCAGATCCTGGGCGGCGTGTTCGACGAGGTGGTGCTGTATCAGGACCAGTGCCAGCGCGGCCGCGAGGACGGCGAGGTACTGGCGCTGCTGCGCGAAGGGCTGGAAGGCGCACAGCGCACSCAGCACGTGGAGGAGATCCGGGGCGAGTTCCTGGCGATCGACACCGCGCTGGGGCACCTGAAGCCGGGCGACCTGTGCCTGATCCTGGTGGATCAGGTGGAAGAGGCACTCGGGCACATCGCCCAGCGCATCGCGGAACAGTAACGCGCACCTTTGTGCGTCCGTGCGAAGGCCGGCTCCCAGGAGCCGGCCTTTTTTCTTGTGCGTCCACTTGCATCGAAACGGTTGCAGGTGCCACATTACTGTCACCATCGCTCCGATGACCGCCCTGCCCCGCCGGTCTCATCCAGAGGAGGCTTGCCATGCAATCGCCGCAGACCGTAGTGGTCACCTACATCGCCGCCACACCCGAGCAGGTCTGGTCCGCGCTGACGGAGCCCGCGCAGAGCGAACAGTATTTCTTCGGGCGGCGCGTGGAGTCTGACTGGCAGGTGGGCAGCCCGTTCGTGCTGCGCATGGACGACGGGCGGGTGGACTCGCAGGGCGTGGTGCTGCTGGCCGAGCCGCCCTACCGGCTCTCGGTGACGTGGCGCGTGGAGTGGCTCGAGGCCTTCCGCGAGTTACCCGAGGTGGTGGTCACTTGGCAGGTGGATGCGCTGGGGCAGGCGGTGCGGCTGACCGTGAGCGAGACCCATCGCGAGCCGGTGGACGAGCAGATCCTGCAAGGTGGCCGCAACGGCTGGCCGATGATCCTCGCCGGACTCAAGACGCTGCTGGAGACGGGGCAGCCCCTCCAGGTCGAGGTCCCCAAGCCGCCACCGGCGCCCTCCTCCGCCGCCTAGCCCCTCGCCTTCAGTGCCGACCCGGCAGCGAGAGCCGGCGCTCCAGCACGCGCTGCAACACCGATAGCCCGGTACTCAGGATCCAGTAGATGACCGCCACCGCCAGGTAGAGCGGCAGCGGCTGGTAGGTGGCGGCGATGATTTCCTGCGCGGTGCGCAGCAACTCGGTCACGGTGATCACCGACACCAGCGAGGTGTCCTTGATCAGGCTGATCAGGCTGTTGGACAGGCTCGGCACGGCCAGTCGCAGCGCCTGCGGCCCGACGATGTAGCGCAGCGTCTGGATGGGCGTCAGGCCCAGGCTGTAGGCCGCCATCCACTGCCCGCGCGCAATCCCGAGGATGGCGCCGCGCATGCTTTCCGACAGATAGGCGCCCACGTTGAGGCTCAGGGTCAGCACGCCGGCCGGGGTCGGCTCGAGCGCAATGCCCACGCTCGGCAGCCCGTAATAGACCACGAAGATCTGCACCAGCAGCGGCGTGCCGCGCATGATGCTGACGTACACGCGCGCCACCATTTTGAGAATCGGCGCATGGCTAATGCCCATCAGCGCGACCACAATGCCAATCACCAGGCCGAACGCCATCGACAGCACGGCGAACTTCAGCGTGAGCAGGGCGCCCTGCAACAGCACGGGCAGCGAATCCATCACGAGGGCGAGGGCGGACATGGCGGGAGCAGGTCAGGAATCCGGAATGCCGGGATCATACGTGATCCGGCCGCGGAAAAAAAAGGCCGACTCTCGGGAGCCGGCCTTGCTGGTACGGGCTGGGAGCGAGTTGGCCCGGCGGGGGGCGCAACCCTGTCCGCTTACTTCGGCGCCTTGGTCACATCCGAGCCGAACCACTTGGTCGACAGCTTCACCAGCGTGCCGTCCTTGCGCAGGTCTTCCAGCGCCTTGTCGATGGCCTGGGCGAACTTCGGATTGTCCTTGCGGAACGGGATGGCGACCTCGGTATTGGCGCCGGGCACCACGGCGCCCGGGCGCAGCGGCAGGTTGGCGTTCTTGATCAGGTAGTTGACCATCAGCCKGTCATTGAGCGCCGCGTCGATCCGCTGCGAGGCCAGGTCGCGCAGGTACTCAGGCGCGCCGGGATAGGTCTTCACGTCGATGCCGGCCACCGATTTGGCCAGTTCGTTGTAGTTGCTGCCCAGGCTGACGCCCAGCTTGTGGCTCTTCAGGTCGTCCAGCGACTTGAACTCGCGCTTGTCGTCCTTGCGCTGGATCAACTGGGCTGCCGAATAGACGTAGGGCGTGGAGAAATCGAGGGTCTGCTTGCGCTGCGGCGTGACCGCGACCTGGTTGACGATGATGTCGAACTTACCCGCCTGCAGGCCGGCGATGATCGCGCTCCATTCGGTGGTCACGAACTCCGGCTTCACGCCGAGCTTGCCGGCGATGGCGCGCGCCACGTCCACGTCGAAGCCCTCGAGTTCGTTCTTCGCGCCGCGATAACCGAACGGCGGGTACGTGCCTTCCACGCCAATCTTGAGCACGCCGGCTTGCTTGACCGTGTCGAGCAGATCGGCGGCGCTGGCGGCCGTGGCCGTGAAACCGGCAACGCCAGCCAGCAGCGCGGAAGCCAACAGGGATTTGAGCAAGCCAGTACGAATCGAGCGCATAAATTCTCCAGTGTGAGAGGCGGATCAGGCCGGCTGCCCCTTTTGGGGGCGAACCGGAGGCTCCTAAGAGCCTATAACGGGCTCCACACTACCGCAAATACTATCAAGCGCGAAATAACGATTCATTATGGCTATATAACCGATCCGCCACCCCACCCAGGGGCCGGGCGGGGCGGACCGCGGCGCCGCCAGTCCCTCCCTGCTTACTGGAACGCCTTGTCGTTCGGCGCCGCGAACAGCGCCTTCATGTCCGGCGACAGCGGGTAGTTCATATTGATGTTGCGCGGCGGAATCGGCGACTGGAACCACTTCGTGTACAGCTTGTCGGCRCGGCCGCTCAGCATCAGGTCCGACACCACGCCATCGGCCAGCTTCTTGAACGAGGCGTCGTCCTTGCGGAACATGCACGCGTAGTTCTCGGTCTGGAGCGGCTCGCCGGCCACGACCCATTCGCTCGCGTTCTTGGCCTTGGTGCGCTCGCCGTACAGCAGCGGCTCGTCCATCACGAAGGCTACCGCACGGCCCGTCTCCAGGATCAGGAACGCCTGGCCATGGTCCTTGGCGCTGGTCAGGTTCATGTTCATGCCCTGCTCGCCGTTCATCTTGACCAGCAGGCGCTCGCCCGTGGTGCCGGCCGTGGTGACCACGTTGCGGCCCTTGAGCTGGGCGAAGTCGGTCACGCCCGAGTCCTTCTTGGTCAGCATCTTGATACCGTAGACGAACAGGCTGTTCGAGAAGGCCACCTGCTTCTGGCGCTCGAGATTGTTGGTCGTGCTGCCGCATTCGATGTCGATCGTACCGTTCTGCATCAGTGGGATGCGGTTCTGCGAGGTGATCGGCGTCAGCTTGACCTGCAGGTTCGGCATGTTCAGCGTCGTCTTGATCTTGTCGACGATCTGCAACAGGATCTCGTGCGAGTAGCCCATGACCTCCTTGCCGTCCGTGTACGAGAACGGAATCGACGACTCGCGGTAGCCGAGCGAGATCACGCCGGTGTCCTTGATCTTCTTGAGCGTATCGCCATCGGCGGCGTGCGCGCCGGCGGCAGCGCAGGCCAGCACGGCGGCGGCCAGCAGGCGGGTGGACAGGCAGGTAGGGGTCAGACGGACACGCAGTGACTTCATGGTTTTCGCTCCTTGATGGGGCTTGGTTTAATCAGCTCGAGGCAATCCCACTTCCGTACTACAAACTTCAACACCCGTTGTGCGCCGGTCAGGCCCGCGCCGCACTGAAATCTTCTGCGCCGATGGCCGGCGCGCGGCCGGCCAACTGGTCCGCCAGCATCCCCGCGCTGCCCATCGCCAGCGTGAACCCGAGCGCGCCATGGCCCAGGTTCAGCCACAGGCCCGGCAGGCGCGACGGGCCGACCAGCGGCAGGCCGTCCGGCGTGGCCGGGCGCAGGCCCGCCCAGGGCTGCAGGGCATCGAGGCCGGCGCCATTGGCCACGCCGCCAAACACGGCGCGGGTCTGGGCGACCAGTGTCTGCGCGCGCTCGCGGTCGATGGTCGGCCCGCCGCGCACCAGATCCGCCATGCCGGCCACGCGCAGCGTATTGCCGATGCGCGCGTAGACGATCTTGTTGGCGAAGTCCGTCACGCTGATATGCGGCGCCCGGGCGCCATCGGCGATCGGCACCGTGATGCTGTAGCCCTTGAGCGGCCACAGCATCGGCCGTACGCCGAGCGGACGCAGCAGCGGCACGCTGCCGATGCCGCCCGCGACGATCACCGCGTCCGCGCGCACCTCGTCATCGGTCGTCCTCACGCCCACCACCTGGACGCCCGATGTCATCAATCCAGTGACACGTGTGCCAAACCGCATCGACACATTGCCCTTCCCTTGCAACAGATGGGCCAGCGAGAGGCAAAAGCGATGACAATCGCCCACTTCTTCACTCGGCGTGTAGATGGCGCCGGCGATGTCGCCCCGGATGCCGGCCAGCGCGGGCTCCAGCGCCACCGTGGCGTCGCGGTCCAGCGCCTGCTGCTCGCAGCCCAGGCTGGCCTGGTAGTCCAGCAGCCGGCAGGCCGATGCATAGGCGGCTTCGTTGCGATGCACCACCAGCTTGCCGCGCCGCGCGAAATCGAAGCCGCCGCCCTCGCCGCGTGCCTCCGGGCCGTCCACGAAGGCCTGCATCAGGTCCCGCGAATAAAAGGCCAGCCGCAGCAGCTTGCGCGTGGTCGCCTCGCTGGTGGCGGCGTTGCACGCCTGCACGAAGGCCAGCAGCCAGCGCCACTGGGCGGGATCGGCGGTCGGACGGAAGCGCATCGGCGAATCGCGGTCCAGCAGCCAGCCCGGCACCTTCGACAGCACGCCCGGCCCGGCCAGCGGCGCCACATAGCTRTAGCTCAGCTGCCCGCCGTTGGCGAAGCTCGTCTCCTCGCCCGGCCCCTCGTGGCGCTCCAGTACGGTGACCTCGTGGCCGTCCTGGGCCAGCCGCCATGCGGTGGTCATGCCGACCACCCCTGCTCCCACAATCGCTATGCGCATCGAACCTGCCTTGCCATCCATATCGAAACGATGGGCCAGAGCGTAGTCCACCGCGCGCGGCTTGCCCAATGCCAATACGTGCCAGAATATGTCCCCAGGCTATGGATGCCGGCCACCCGGGCTTACCCGTAGTGCACGGCCGTCCTGGCCGGTTTCCGCCGCACCTTTCCGGACAATATCCAGCACCACAACGATGCGCCTGCGCCAGATCGAAGTCTTCCGCGCCGTCATGCTGACCGGCACCGTCAGCGAGGCCGCGCGCCTGCTCCACGTCTCCCAGCCCGTGGTGACGCGGGTATTGCAGCACGCCGAGGCCTCGCTGGGCTTTCGTTTGTTCGAGCGCGTGCGCGGCCGGCTGCAGCCCACGCCCGAGGCGACCGCGCTCTATGGGGATGTCGAAAGGCTATATGGGGAGATCGAGCGCGTGCGGCGCGTGTCCGAGAGCCTGCGCCACAAGGGCGCCGGCCGGCTGCGCGTGGCCGCCACGCCGAGCCTGGCCAACCCGCTGCTGGTGCCGGCCGTGCGGCGCTTCTGCGCGCGGCATCCGGAAACGCAGGTCCAGGTGCTGACGCACCATACCAACGAGATCGTGGACGCGCTGCTGGCCAACCAGATCGACGTGGGTTTCGCCTTTTCGCCGCCCCGGCACGAGGCCATCTCCTCGGAGCCGGTGGCCGCCGGCCGGATGCTGCTTGCCGTGCCGCGCACGCTGCCGCTGCCGGCCGGGGGGCGGCGCGGGGCGGTGTCGATGCACAAGCTGATGGACCGCCCCTTCGTCGGCTACGACGACGACACCTCGCTGGGCCTGCTGGTGCGGCAGACGCTGGCGCGCCACGCGCTGGAGCCGCATTCCACGCTGGAGGTGCAGACCTACTCGCTGGCGCTGGCACTCGTCGATGCGGGGCTCGGCCTGACCGTGCTCGACCAGTACACGGCCCTGAGCGCCAATCCGGCCAATGTGGCACTGCACGATATCGAGCCGATGCTGCCTTTCGAGATCCAGCTGCTGCGCGCGAGCCACCGGGGTGCCTCCAGCCTCGTGGACGACATGCGCACCCAGTTCACGGCCGCCGCCGCCGAGCTGGCGGCCACCCTGCCCCACCGGCTCGAAGCCCCGCGCGTGCAGTTCGACGCGCCCGAGAAATGAGCCGCGCCGCCCTCAGAAACGCCGCATTGACAGACCTGCGCGGCGTACACCATCATCAACCCGCCCCGACAGGCGCGTGAAACCCCCATGTTCGTCCTGACCCTGATTCTCCTCGTCCTGATAAGCGCGTTCTTCTCGATTTCGGAGATCGCGCTGACGGCCGCCCGGCGCACCAAGCTCCAGGTCCTGGCCGAGCGCGGCGACCGCCGCGCCACCAAGGTGCTGCGGCTCAAGGAAGAGCCCGGCAACTTCTTCACCATCGTGCAGATCGGCGTGAACAGCGTGGCCATCCTCGCCGGTATCCTGGGCGAGAAACACGTCTCCGACCTCGTCTTCGCCGCGCTGACCCCCTATATGAGCGCCACCCACGCGCTGCGCGTGGCCAATATCGGCTCCTTCCTGGTGGTGACGCTGCTGTTCATCCAGTTCGCGGACCTGATTCCGAAGCGCATCGCCATGACCTTCCCCGAGCGCTGCGCGGTGGTGGTCATTGAGCCGATTCTCACGCTGCTGCGCGTGCTGAAGCCGGTGGTGTGGATCTTCAACGCGGCGGCGGACGCGATGCTGAAGCTGCTCGGCATCCCGACCAAGCCGGTGGACCAGATCACCACCGAGGACATCGCCGCGATGGTCGATGCCGGCGCCGAGGCCGGCGTGCTCCACAAGCACGAGCTGCACCTGATCGAAAACGTGTTCGAACTCGACTCGAAGGGCATCACGGCGATCATGACCCCGCGTGACGACGTGATCTTCCTGACGCTGGACGAGACCGCCGACAGCGTGCGCCGCAAGCTGGTCAGCCAGCCGCACGCGCAATACCCGGTCTGCGGTCACGACCTGGACGACGTGCTGGGCTACATCGACTCGAAGGACATCCTGCAACGGCTGCTGGCCGACGAGAGCGCCACGGTGCTCGGCAACATCGGCCGGCATCACGACAAGAACGTGCTGGTGATTCCGGACACGCTGACGCTGTCCGAGTCCCTGACGCGGTTCCGCGAGATGCACGAGAGCTTTGCGGTGGTGATGAACGAGTACGGGCTCGTGGTGGGCATCGTCACGCTCGACGACATCGTCGGCGCGCTAATGGGGGACATCCTGTATTCGGCCGAGGACGAGCAGATCGTGCGGCGCGACGAGACGTCATGGCTGGTGGACGGCGTGACGCCGCTGGTGGACCTCAAGAAGGCGCTCGAGCTTGATTCGCTGCCCGGCGAGGACTACGTCGATACGGCGGCCGGCCTGGTGATCTACTCGCTGAAGCGGATTCCGAAGAAGTCCGAGTCGATCACCGTGGCGGGCTACCGCTTCGAAGTGCTGGATATCGATCAYCACAAGATCGACCAGCTGCTGGTGTCGCGGCTGCCGGGCGCGGTGGCGCCGAGCGCCGCTTCAGCCGGGGACCACTGACTCAGGTCTGAGTTACGTGCGCGTGATGGAGGCGCCGCCGTCCACCAGGGACGCCGTGCCGGTCACGAACGCCGCGTCGTCAGACGCCAGGTACAGCACCGACCGCGCCAGTTCTTCCGGCTTGGCCACGCGCTTGAGAGCGTGGAGTCCGGTGATGAACGCCTGCGATTCGGTCGTATTGTTCATGTCACGATACATTTCGGTGTCCACCGCGCCCGGCAGGATRGCGTTGACCCGCACGCCTTGCGGCCCGTACTCGGACGCCAGCGCCTGCGTCAGGCCGATCAGGCCGGCCTTGCTCGCGGCATAGGCGGCCACGCCCGGGAACGCGAACGAGTAGCCGACGAACGTCGACGTGAAGATCACCGATCCCCCGCCCTGCTTCGCCATCTGCGCGATCTGGTGCTTGGCGCCGAGGAACGCGCCGGTSAGGTTGATCGCCAGCGTGTCGTTCCAGCCSGCTTCCGACACCYCGGTGCTCGGGCCGCCYTCGCCCARCGTGCCCGCRTTGTTGAARGCGATGTCSARCTTGCCGTACTGCTCGACCGCCAGATCCACCAGGGCGCGGGCATAGTTTTCGTCCCGGACGTCGCCCGCCAGTGCAACCGCCTCGCCACCGGCGGCGCGGATGCGGGCCACGAGGGCGTCCAGTTCCGCCTGCCGCCGCGCGCCAACCACGAGCTTCGCGCCCTCCTTCGCAAACAACTCCGCCGTGGCCAGGCCAATGCCGCTGCTTGCACCCGTGATGATCGCCACCTTGCCGTTCAGTCGTTCCATGATGTGCTCCGGTTTCCGTTGAGTTGATTCGTTGATTTGATCTATCGATTTCGGTTCGGACACCCAGGTGCGCCGCGTCTGAACCCAGTATGGGCGCTGGGATTAGATAGCGGTATATTGCTAATCACGATTCTGCTTTTCGGAAAAACCGAACAATGTTCAAACTGGAAGGGGTGGCGAGTTTCGTGGCGGTGGCCGAGTCTGGGTCGATCACAGAGGCGGCGCGCCGGCTGCACCTGTCGAAATCGGTAGTCAGCGAGCGGCTGGCGGAGATGGAGCAGGTGCTGGGCGCGCGCCTGCTTCACCGCACCACGCGGCGGGTGAGCCTGACCGAAGACGGCGCCGCGTTCCTGGAACGCGCCACCCGGATCCTGCGGGAAGTGGAGGACGCCGCAGCGGAGATGACCGAGCGGCGCGGCACGCTGTCCGGCCCGCTGCGGATCGCCGCGCCAGTCACGTTCGGACGCCTGCACCTGGGGCCGGCGCTCTACCCCTTCCTGGCCCGGCATCCCGACATCGATCTCTCACTAGATCTGGACGACCGTCGCGTGGATGCGTCATCGGAAGGCTACGACGCGGTGATCCGCCACGGCGCCGTCGGCGATTCGCGGCTGGTGGCGTGGCCCCTGGCGCCGAGCCGCCGGCTGCTCGTGGCATCGCCGGCCTACCTCGACCAATGCGGCGCGCCAGACTCGCCCGAGGCMTTGCAGCGCCATCACGGCATCTTCTATACGAATCGGGGCATCGCGGACTGGTCGTTCCTGCAGGACGGCGAAATGACTTCGCTACGCGCCCGCGCCCGCCTGCGGGTCAACAACGGCGACATGATGCTGGACGCGGCGCTGGCCGGCCTCGGCATCGCGCTATTGCCGACCTTCCTGGCCGGCGCTGCATTGAAATCGGGCGCGTTGCGGAGCGTGGACATCGGCGTGCAGACGGCAGCCGAATCGATCTACGTCGCCCACGCGGRAGGCCGACGCGCGTCCGCCAAGCTGCGTGCGCTGGTGGAGCACCTGCGCGAAGCGATCGGCAGTCCGCCGTATTGGGATGTGTAGAGGGAACGCGGGAGGGGACGTGTAGAAAAACAAAACCGACGCCTGCTTGCACAGTGCGTCGGTCTGAGTGTTACTGCTATTTGTTGCTTACCCAGCGAACCGGGCAGCTTCTTATTTGGCGGAGAGGGTGGGATTCGAACCCACGGTACCGTCGCCGGTACGCCTGATTTCGAGTCAGGTACATTCGACCACTCTGCCACCTCTCCGGTAACTTGGTCGACCTTGCGGCGAAACCAAGATTATAGCGATGTTGCGCCCGCCTTTGCAAGCGGCTTGCGCAATAATTTTTACGCCTCCGGTTGCAGCGTTGTGATGCCGCCCATATACGGCTGCAGCGCCTTCGGCACGGTCAGCGAACCRTCGGCATTCTGGTAGTTCTCGAGAAYCGCCACCAGCGTGCGGCCCACGGCCAGGCCCGAGCCGTTCAGCGTGTGCACGAGTTCCGGCTTGCCCTGCCCCGCGCGGAAGCGGGCCTGCATGCGGCGCGCCTGGAAGTCGCCCATGCTCGAGCACGAGCTGATCTCGCGGTAGGTGTTCTGCGCCGGAATCCACACCTCGATGTCATAGGTCTTGGTGCTGCCGAAGCCCATGTCGCCCGTGCAGAGCACCACGGTGCGGAACGGCAGTTCCAGCTTCTTGAGGATGGCCTCGGCATGGCCGGTCATCTGCTCGAGCGCGTCCATCGACTGCTCGGGCGGCACCACCTGCACCATCTCCACCTTGTCGAACTGATGCTGGCGGATCATGCCGCGCGTGTCCTTGCCGTACGAGCCTGCTTCCGAGCGGAAGCACGGCGTGTGGGCGACGTAGCGCAGCGGCAGCTTGTCGCCGGCCACGATGGCGTCGCGGACCATATTGGTCAGCGGCACTTCGGCGGTCGGGATCAGGTAGAAGTTCTCGATGGTGTCCTGGCCATCCTCGCCGCCGACCTTGCGCGGCACCTTGAACAGGTCGTCCTCGAACTTGGGCAGTTGGCCCGTGCCACGCATCGACGCGGCATTGACGATGTACGGCACGTACATCTCGGTGTAGCCGTGCTCGAGCGTGTGGGTGTCCACCATCAGCTGCACCAGCGCGCGGTGCATGCGCGCCAGGCCGCCACGCAGGAAGGAGAAGCGCGAGCCGGTCACGCGCGTGGCGGTCTCGAAGTCGAGGCCGAGCTTCGCGCCCACGTCCACGTGGTCCTTGACCTCGAAGTCGAACGTGCGCGGCGTGCCGACGCGGCGTACCTCGACATTGCCGGTCTCGTCGCTGCCCACCGGCACGCTCGCGTCCGGCAGGTTCGGGACCGACATGATCGCGTCGTGGATCTGTTCCTGGATCTCGGCCAGGCGCWGGCCCGACGCCTTCAGCGTGTCGCCAATGCCGGCGACCTCGGCCATCGGGCCGGAGGCGTCTTCGCCCTTGCCCTTGAGCATGCCGATCTGCTTCGACAAGCTGTTGCGRCGCGCCTGCAGGTCTTCGGTCTGGGTTTGCAGTTGCTTGCGTTCGGCCTCGAGGGCCTGGAACGTCGCCACGTCGAGTTGAAAACCGCGCGTGGCCAGCCGTTGGGCCACGGCGTCGATGTCTTTGCGGAGCAGTTGGATGTCGAGCATGTTGCGGGAGCAATGGATGTGCAGTGCCGGCGACATGCCGGCGATGGGCGCCATTTTACTGCACCGGCACCCCCTGCCGCGACGGAGTCAGCGCCCTTTTCCAGCCTTGTTCGGCATTTTCAGAGTCGTCTCACTCTTTCTCACCGCCCTTGTCCGGCCGATGTTCGCGATGCCAGGCCGCRTCGAGGTCGCGCAGATGGCGCAGTTTGTCGCTGATCTTGCCTTCCAGGCCACGTGGTGTGGGCTGGTACCAGTCCTGGCGGCGGAGGTCGTCGGGCAGGTAGTGCTCGCCGGCGGCGTAGGCCTCGGGCTCGTCGTGCGCGTAGCGGTAGGCGTGGCCGTAACCGAGTTCCTTCATCAGCTTGGTCGGCGCGTTGCGCAGGTGCACCGGCACCTGGCGCGACTTGTCCTTGGCCACGAAGGCCCGCGCGGCGTTGTAGGCGTTGTAGCCGGCATTCGATTTCGGGGCGACGGCGAGGTACAGCAGCGCCTGGGCCAGCGCCAGTTCGCCCTCGGGCGAGCCGAGCCGCTCGTAGGTCTCAGCCGCATCTAATGTGATGCGCGCAGCACGTGGATCGGCCAGCCCGATGTCCTCCCAGGCCATCCGCACGATGCGCCGCGCGAGGTAGCGCGGATCGGCGCCGCCATCGAGCATGCGGCAGAACCAGTACAGCGTGCCGTCCGGATCGGACCCGCGCACGGACTTGTGGAGCGCGCTGATCTGGTCGTAGAACGCATCACCGCCCTTGTCGAAGCGGCGCAGGTTCTCGGCCAGCGCGCTGCCCAGCAGCGGCGTGTCGATGCGGTCCTGCCCCGCGTTGCGGGCCGCGCGCGCGACGATCTCGATATTGTTCAGCAGCTTGCGCCCGTCGCCGTCGGCCGAGCCGACGATCAGCTGGAGCGCCTCGTCCTCCCAGGTCAGCCCGCCCAGTTCCTCGCTGGCGCGCAGCACGAGCTGCTTCAGTTCGGCGTCGTCCAGACTCTTGAGCACGTAGACGGCCGCCCGGGACAGCAGCGCGCCGTTGACCTCGAACGATGGGTTTTCCGTGGTGGCGCCGATGAACGTGAACAGGCCGCTTTCCACGTGCGGCAGAAAGGCATCCTGCTGGCTCTTGTTGAAGCGGTGCACTTCGTCGACAAACACCAGCGTGCGGCGGCCGTGGGCGCGGTACTGCTCGGCGCGCTCCACCGCCTCGCGGATGTCCTTGACGCCCGACAGCACGGCCGACAGCGCGATGAACTCGGCATCGAACGCGCTGGCCATCAGCCGCGCCAGCGTGGTCTTGCCCACGCCGGGCGGACCCCACAGAATCATCGAATGCGGCTCGCCGGACGCGAACGCCACGCGCAGCGGCTTGCCAGCCCCCAGCAGATGCTGCTGGCCGATGACTTCGTCGATGGTGCGCGGGCGCAGGCGTTCCGCCAGCGGCTGCCGGGAACGTTCAGGGGGGTCGGAAAACAGCGAATCCGCCACGATGGTTCTACCTCTTGGATCTGGGCGCGCGCGGGCTGGCCGCGGCGCGGAACGTGACAGTGTAGACCATCGCCCGATGGCCTAAAGAATCCCTTCAACCTTGCCGATAACATCCAATGGCCCGCGTATCACCCGACCGGGCGTGGCAGATTCATCGGTTACAAGTTCGAGGATCCCTATGCTGCGTTACCGCATGCTGTTGTTCAAGATGTCCCGCCTCGCGAGCAAGAACAAGCTCAGCGGCGTGGAAGAAATCTCGTTGGCAGGGCAGTTTTCCGAAATGATCGGATCGCAGGAGGAGGCCGACCGCCTGATCGAGGATCTGGTCGACCATGAGAACCCGCAGGTACGCCGCATCGGACTGTCCGCGATCCGGCGCTCGCGCCGCTTCGGCGGTCGGATGCTGATGCCCGCGCTGCTGCGCCGGCTGGCCGATGTGGAAGGCTGGCTGCGCCATGACGCGGTGTGGATCGTCCAGGAAGGCCAGTTCGATGGCGCCGAACTGCGCGCGGCGCTGCGCCGCGTGGCCGGCAACGTGCGGCTGCCGCAGGACGCGGTGCGGGCCAAGGCCAATCCGGCCGATGGTCCGCTGCACGCGGCCGTGCGCGCGCGCCAGGCGCTGGACGTGCTGATCAAGAAATCGGCGGAAGCGCACAATGCAGCACTTGCTGCCGGCGGCGGCCTGCCCGGCGCCACCGATGGCCAGCCCTATGCCCAGGGCTCGGTCGGCCATATCCGCGCCGTGCACCGGCAGTTGCAGCGCAAGATGGCAGGGCGCAAGCTCAACAGCAGCACCAAGCTGCGGTTCAAGAAGGTGGAAAGCCAGTATCCGCCCAACGACAACCGCCGCTTCCTCCTCTGATACCATGGGGCTCGCCTTGACGCTTACCTAGGTCTACCCAGGCTTGCCCAGCTTTTCCAACCCCGCCGGCCCGACGGCCGGCTCGCCAGGAGGAAGCCACTGCCATGGCCATCACGACCCGCATCCGCAAGAAGAAGCAATATCGGAAAGCCGTGTTGAAGTTGCGCGCCGCGATCAAGCGCGGCGACGAGGAAGCGATCAGGATCCGGCGCGAGAAACTGCAGAAGCTGCCGGTGCCGCGCCAGCGCTACGCGCGCGARGCGCAGGCGTAGCGCCGCGGGCGTCAGCCCTCAGCCCTTGGCCCGGTCGGCCAGCGTCTTCATGGCRTCCGCAGGCAGCGGGCCATGGCAGGTCCGCTCGCCACCGGCCACTCCCACCACCAGCCATACCTTGTCCGGCGCATCGGCCGGATGGAGCAGCCATGCCGGCCCACGCGCCGCATTGCTGGCCGGCAGGTCTTCCAGCACCCCGCTGTGCGCCGATTGGAGCAGCGTGGCGCACTGCGAGTGCGGCACGCGCGTGGCCTTGAGGAAGTCCGGATTGCCGAGCACTTCGGGCATGGCCGTATCCGATGCACGCAGGAAGGCATCCACGTCGAACCGATTGGCCGGCGCCTGGGCGCAGGCGGCCAGCAGCAGGACGGCGGCCCCGGCCAGCAGGCGGGGCTTCAGAACGGACGGCGAAAAATCGGCGGGCATGGTGGGCCTCATTGCTTCATCACGTCGGCGCCCTTCGGCACCGTGAAGCGGAACGTGTCCGCCGGCAGCGACGGATTCTTCTGCATCGCCGAGAAGGTCAGCAGCGTGGTATTGCCGAAGGCATCGCGCAACTCCATCGCCTCCAGGTTGCCGGCCTTGAAGCCGATCTGGATCTTCTCGAACTGGGTGTCTTTCGACTTTGGCGTCAGCTCCAGCCATTCCACGCCGTCGCGCGTGGCGCCGTTCTTCACATCGAAATTCTTGCTCAGATCGTTGCTCCCGAACAGGATGGCGGCCGGGCTCGAGCCCAGCGCGTTGTCCAGCTTGCGCTCGGTCACCTGGTTCAAGTCTTTATCGTAGATGAACAGCGTCTGGCCATCGGCCTGGAGCAGTTGCTCGTAGGGCTTGGTGTAGCGCCACGTGAACTTGCCGGGGCGCGAGAACGCGAAAGTGCCGCTGGACGTGCCGCCGGCCTTGCCTTCGCCGCCCTGCCCCTTGAGCTGTTTCTGGGTGAATTCGCCACGCGCGGTCTTCACGCTGGTCACAAAACTCTGCAGCTGGTCTGTCGCGGCGGCCTGGGCGGCCGATGCGGCAGCCGTCAGCAGCACAAGCGCGGCGCAGGTGGACGCAAGAATGCGATGTCGCATGGAGTCAGCCTTTCCTGAGTAGTGGATGCCCGGTTAGAGCCGGGCGCGGGGCGCCGGATTCCTGTGACCGGGGTAACGGTATGTTACGCGTCACATTTGACGCCGGCCACCCCTCGCCGCCCTTTGCCGCCCCGGACGCGTTCAGTCGTCGTCGCGCGCACCGGCCCCGGCGCCGGCCGGCACCAGGATGTCGCGGTTGCCGTTGCCCGACATGGCCGAGACCAGTCCGGCCTTCTCCATATCCTCGAGCAGCCGCGCGGCGCGGTTGTAGCCGATGCGCAAGTGGCGCTGCACCAGCGAGATCGACGCCCGGCGATTCTTGACCACCACCTCGACGGCCTGATCGTACAGCGGATCGGCCTCGCCGCCCCCGCCGCCAATGCCAGCGCCGCCGCCCAGGCTGTCGCCCGCGCCGTCGCCATCGACCAGCCCGCCTTCGAGAATGCCCTCGATATAGTTGGCCTCGCCGGACGCCTTGAGCTGCTCCACCACGCGGTGCACTTCCTCATCGGAGACGAAGGCGCCRTGAACGCGCACCGGAAACCCGGTGCCCGGCGCGAGGTAGAGCATGTCGCCCATGCCCAGCAGCGCCTCGGCGCCCTGCTGGTCGAGGATGGTGCGCGAGTCGATCTTGCTGCTGACCTGGAACGCGATCCGCGTCGGCACATTGGCCTTGATCAGGCCGGTAATCACATCCACGGACGGCCGCTGGGTGGCCAGCACCAAATGCAGGCCGGCCGCGCGGGCCTTCTGGGCGATACGGGCGATCAGTTCCTCGACCTTCTTGCCCACCACCATCATCAGGTCGGCCAGTTCGTCGATGACGATGACGATGGTCGGCAGCTTCTCGAGCGGCTCGGGGGCGTCCGGCGTCAGGCTGAACGGATTCGGCACCTTTTCCTCGCGCGCCGCCGCCTCATCGATCTTCTTGTTGTATCCGGCCAGGTTGCGCACGCCCAGCTTGCTCATGAGCTTGTAGCGCCGCTCCATCTCGCCCACGGCCCAGTTCAGCGCGTTGCCGGCCTGGCGCATGTCCGTGACCACCGGGCAGAGCAGGTGCGGAATGCCCTCGTAGACGCTCATTTCCAGCATCTTCGGGTCGATCAGGATCAGGCGCACGGCCTCGGGCTTGGCCTTGTAGAGCAGCGACAGGATCATCGCGTTGATGCCCACCGACTTGCCCGAGCCAGTCGTGCCGGCCACCATGCAGTGCGGCATCTTGGCGAGGTCGGCCACCATCGGCTTGCCGGCGATGTCCTTGCCCAGCGCCATGGTCAGGCTGGACGCGCTTTCGTTGTAGACGTGGGAACCGAGAATTTCAGTCAGGCGAACGGTCTGGCGCTTGGGGTTCGGCAGCTCCAGCCCCATGTAGTTCTTGCCCGGGATGGTTTCCACCACGCGGATCGACACCAGCGACAGCGAACGCGCCAGGTCGCGCGCCAGATTGACGATCTGGCTGCCCTTGACGCCGGTAGCCGGCTCGATCTCATAGCGGGTGATGACCGGCCCCGGGTAGGCGGCCACGACCTTGACTTCGACGCCGAAGTCCTTGAGCTTCTTCTCGATCAGCCGCGACGTGAATTCGAGCGTTTCGGCGCTCACCGTCTCCTGATGGGCCGGCACGGCGTCGAGCAGCGACAGCGGCGGCAGGTCGGAGTCCTGGATATCGGCGAACAGCGGCTGCTGCTTCTCGCGCTCCACCCGTTCGTGCTTGGGCACGGCCTGCGGGCGCACGATCTGCACCGGGGTGGCTTCCTCCTGGCGCACGCGCTGCACTTCCACGGTCTCGGTCCGTTCCACCTTGGCCGCGGCACCGATGATGCGGTCCTGCTTCTTCTCGCGGCGGGCCTTGAAGCCGAGGAACAGCGTTTCGACGAAGCCGCCGACGTGTTCGGCCACGGAGAGCCAGGAGAAATGGAAGAACAGCGACAGCCCGATGGCGAACATCAGCAGCAACAGCAGCGTGGCGCCGGAAAAGCCCAGCGCCAGTTGCAGCCAGCCGCCGAGCAGGTCGCCCAGCACGCCACCCGGGGCGCGCGGCAGCGCGGCGCGCAGCGGGTACATGCGGATGGCCTCGAGGCCCATGCTCGATACCAGCGTCAGGCCAAAGCCGATCCAGCTGATCGCCACGCTGTGCTGCGGATCCGGCACGCGCTCGGGGAGTTCGGCGGTCAGGGTGCGCCAGCCGCGCCAGCAGCGGCGCATCAGCAGCACGCTCCACCAGTAGGCGGAGAAGCCGAAGATGAAGAACAGCACGTCCGCCACCCAGGCGCCCACGCGGCCGCCCAGATTGTGGATATCGGCCACCTGGCTGGCGTGAGACCAGCCGGGGTCCGCCTTGCTGTAGCTGGCCAGCACGCACACGAAGCCGAGCGTAACGGCCAGCAGCAGGAACCAGCGCACCTCGCCCAGCAGCTTGGCGATTCGCGAGGGGAGTGCCGACGGGTCGGTCCGGGTAGTGGTGGTAGCGCGGGCCATGCCTTGGGTTCGGATGATCGCTTCAGATCGCTCGGGGTGGACGATGGCGGCCATTTTAACCTTGCGCGCGCTATCGGCCCCATTGGAATTTGCAACAGTCGGCAAACGCCAGCCCACTTATAATGGCGGTTTCGAGTTACACCGGCGCGAACGCAACACGCGCGTACGCCGGCCACAGGAACGCAACATGTCCGCAAAACACGCAAAAGTGCTGATTCTCGGGTCGGGTCCGGCCGGCTACACCGCCGCCGTCTACGCCGCCCGCGCCAACCTCCAGCCCGTRCTGATTACCGGCCTGGCCCAGGGCGGCCAGCTGATGACCACCACCGACGTGGAAAACTGGCCCGCCGACGCCAATGGCGTGCAGGGCCCGGACCTGATGCAGCGTTTCCTGGCCCATGCCGAGCGCTTCAACACCGAAATCATCTTCGATCACATCCACACGGCCAAGCTGACCGAGAAGCCGATCCGCCTGATCGGGGACTCGGGCGAGTACACCTGCGACGCGCTGATCATCGCCACGGGCGCCTCGGCGCAGTACCTGGGCCTGCCGTCGGAAGAGTCGTTCATGGGCCGCGGCGTGTCCGCCTGCGCCACCTGCGACGGTTTCTTCTAYAAGAACCAGGAAGTCGCCGTGGTCGGCGGCGGCAACACGGCCGTGGAAGAGGCGCTGTACCTGTCGCATATCGCCAGCAAGGTCACCCTGATCCACCGCCGCGACAAGTTCAAGGCCGAACCGATCCTGGTGGACCGCCTGCTCCAGCGCGTCAAGGAAGGCCGCGTGGAACTGCGCTACGACCATACGCTCGATGAAGTGCTGGGCGATGAGTCGGGCGTGACCGGCCTGCGCATCCGCAGCACCAAGGACACCGYCAAGACCGAGGACCTGAAGCTGGCCGGCGTGTTCGTGGCGATTGGCCACAAGCCGAACACCGACCTCTTCGTGGGCCAGCTGGACATGAAGAACGGCTACATCGTGACCAAGAGCGGCCTGTCCGGCGATGCCACGGCCACCAACATCCCGGGCGTGTTCGCCGCCGGCGACGTGCAGGACCACATCTACCGCCAGGCCATCACCAGCGCCGGCACGGGCTGCATGGCCGCGCTGGACGCCCAGCGCTTCGTAGAGGCACTGCAGTAAGCGCCACGGCCTCCACCCCCTCCGCCATGGACGGCGCGGAGGCCGCTCCCCCTCGCAATCCCCTTATAATCGACGCCGAGCCCCCGGAGAATCTTTCCATGTCGCACGGCGCAAAATCCCCTTCCAAGCGCTTCGGCCTGCACGATCTGGCCGCGGTGCGTGACAATCTCAAGGCTGACGCCGAACGCCGCGAGGCCGAGCGCGTGGCCGCCGAAGCCGCCGCCCGCCGCGCCGACGAGGAAGCCAACGTCTTCCGCAGCAATGTCGGCCAGGTCAGCGCCCTGCGTGACCGTAACCACGTGGCGCATCCGCCCAAGCGTCCCCCGCCCGTCGCCATCCAGACCCAGCTTAACGACAAAGCCGTGCTGGAAGCCTCGTTGTCCGACGAATTCGATGTCGAGAATCTGCTCGATATCGACGAAACCATGTCGTTCCGGCGCCCCGGTATCGGCATCGACGTGGTCCGCAAGCTCCGCCGTGGCGAGTGGGTACCGCAAGACAAAGTGGACCTGCACGGCCTGCGCAGCGACGAGGCGCGCGAGGCACTGGCCGAATTCCTGCGCCGCTCGGTGCGCAACGGCGTGCGTTGCGTGCGCGTGATCCACGGCAAGGGCATCGGCTCGCCGGACAAGCTGCCCGTCCTCAAGGGCAAGGTGCGCAGCTGGCTGGTGCAGAAGGAGGAAGTCATCGCCTTCGTCCAGGCCCGCGAGTCGCTGGGCGGGGCCGGCGCCCTAATGGTCTTGCTGCGTCAGCCCCGCGCCTGATGTCGATGCACCTGCCGTTCGATCTGTTGATGGGGCGGCTGCCGCTGATCCTCCATGCGATGGAGGTGGTCGGCGTGCTCGCGTTTGCGATTTCGGGCGTGGTGGATGCGCGCAAGCAGCGGCTCGATGCCGTCGGCACGTTCATCGTCGCGTTCGCCACCGCGTTCGGCGGCGGCACCGTGCGCGACGTCCTGCTGGACCGGCGCCCGTTCTACTGGGTCGAGCACGAGTACTACGTGCTACTGATCTTCGCGATGTCGATCGGCGCGGCGATCGTATTTCGCGTGGTGAGCACGGTGGCCTCGAACCGGGCGATGCTGGTCGCCGATGCCATCGGCCTGGGGCTGTTCTCCGTCACGGGCACCTCGCTGGCGCTGGTGGCGCAGATGACGCCGACCGTGGCGGTGATGATGGGCATCATCTCGGCAGTGTTCGGCGGCGTGGTCCGCGACGTGCTCTGCAATGAAGTGCCGATGATCCTGCGCGACCGCTCGCCCTACGCCACCTGCTCGTTTGTGGGCTGCTGGGTCTATGTCGGCCTGACTTGGCTACGCGCCGACCAGGAGGCGGCGCTGCTGACCGGGGCGCTTGTCACGATCGCCATGCGCCTGCTGTCCGTACAGCTTGGCTGGAAACTGCCAAGCTAGCAGAACCCTCAGAAACGAAAAAAAGCCGGCGCTGGGCCGGCTTTTTTGCGTCTGGACGATGAGTCCCAATCAGACTGCGGCTTCGTCCTGCTCACCGGTGCGGATACGGATCACGCGCTCGATCTCGGTCACAAAGATCTTGCCGTCACCGATCTTGCCCGTGTGGGCAGCCTTCACGATCGAATCGAGCACGGTGTCGAGCTGGTTCTCGGCCACGACCACTTCGATCTTGATCTTCGGCAGGAAATCGACCACGTACTCGGCGCCACGATACAGCTCGGTGTGGCCCTTCTGGCGGCCGAAGCCCTTTACCTCAGTCACGGTGAGGCCGGTCACGCCCACATCCGCCAGCGCCTCGCGCACTTCGTCGAGCTTGAACGGTTTGATGATGGCGGTAATCTGCTTCATGGCTGGCCTCTATTTGTGTTTGTCGGAAGATGACAGATTCTAGCCCGAAACCCGCCTCGGGATTGCGGGTATGGGCACACTTGGCCCCTTCGCCCCGGTTCGATCAGTCCGGAATCCGGGCCAGATCACGCACCCAGACCGCCGACTCCCCGTCGCTCGGGGCGCGCCAGTCGCCACGCGGCGAAAGCGACCCGCCCGAGCCCACTTTCGGGGCATTCGGCACGCAGGACCGCTTGAACTGGCTGGTGCGGAAGAATCGGTCGACGAAAATCCCCAGAACGCGCTTGATCTCGGCAAGTTCGTAGGCGTTACGCGCAACATGCGGCCCGTTCGGCCATTCGCCGCGCGCCACGTCGCCCCAGGCGCTGAGCGCCAGGAAGGCCACCTTGCTGGGCGAAAACCCGAAGCGCAGCGTGTAGTAGAGGTTGAAATCCTGCAATTCATACGGCCCGATGACCTGCTCGGTCTTCTGGCCCGGCGCCTTGTCCTGGCCGTCCGCAGCTGTGCCGCCGGGCACCAGTTCGGGGCTGATATCGGTGTCGAGCACGGCCGTCAGCACCGCTTCCCCGCCCTCCGCCACCTGGCCCGTTTCGGCCACCCAGCGCACCAGATGGCTGATCAGCGTCTTCGGCACGCTGGCGTTGACGTTGTAGTGGGACATATGGTCACCCACCCCATAGGTACACCAGCCSAGCGCCAGYTCGCTGAGGTCGCCGGTGCCAATCACGATGGCGTGATTGTGGTTGGCCAGCCGGAACAGGTGGTTGGTGCGCTCGCCGGCCTGCACGTTCTCGAAGGTCACGTCGTAAACCGGCTCGCCTTTCGCGTACGGATGGTCGAGATCTTTCAGCATCGCCATGCAACTGGGACGAATATCGATCTCGCGCGCCGTGCAGCCAATCCAGGYCATCAGTTGCCGCGCCTGATCGAGCGTGCGGTCGCTGGTGGCGAAGCCCGGCATGGTGTAGCCGAGGATATTGGCGCGCGGCAGGCCCAGGCGGTCCATCGCGGCGGCGCAGACCAGCAGGGCATGGGTGGAATCCAGCCCACCCGAGACGCCGATAACCACCTTCGAAATCTTGCTCGACGACAGCCGCTGCACCAGCGCCTGCACCTGGATGTTGTAGACCTCCATGCAGCGCTCGTCGCGGCGGCGCGGATCGGCCGGCACATAGGGGAAGCGCTCTACCTTGCGCGCGAGCGGCAGGTTCTGCGTCGTGGGCACGTCCACGCGGAAGGAGACGATCTCGAATTTCTCGACTTCCTCGCGATGACGGCGCACCGAATGGCCGAAGGTGGTCTGGTGCATGCGCTCGCGCGAGAGCCGCTCCAGGTCCACATCGGCCGTCAACAGGTGGGAACGGTCCGAAAACCGCTCCGATTCGCCCAGAAGTTCCCCGTTCTCGTAGATCAGCGCCTGGCCGTCCCAGGCCAGGTCGGTGGAGGACTCCCCCTTGCCCGCCGAGGTGTACAGGTAGGCCGCCAGGCAGCGTGCCGACTGCTGCGACACCAGCTGGTGYCGGTAGCCGGACTTGCCGATGACGATATTCGACGCCGACAGGTTCACCAGCACSGTGGCCCCGGCCAGCGCGGCGAACGACGACGGCGGCACCGGCACCCAGACRTCCTCGCAGATTTCCACRTGGAAACGGAAGAACGGGATGTTCTCGATCTCGAACAGCAGCCCMGCGCCGAACGGCACCGTGGCACCGAGCAGCGAGATACGGCCCTCGGTGGGGGCGCAGTCCGCCGCGCTGAACTGGCGCGCCTCGTAGAATTCCCAATAGTTCGGCAGGTAACTCTTTGGCACCACGCCCTGGATGGCGCCGTTGGCCACCACCACGGCGCAGTTGAATAGCTGATGTTCCACCACCAGCGGCATCCCGACCACCAGCGCGGCCGGCAGCGACACCGAGGCTTCCACGATGCGCTGGAGCGCCAGTTCGCACTCGCGCAGCAGCGCGCGCTGATGGAACAGGTCGTCGCAGGTGTAGGCCGACAGGCCCAGTTCCGGGAACGCGACCAGCGCCGCGCCGCCTTGCACGGCCTGGCGGGCCAGCTCCAGGGTCTGGTCGGCGTTATAGGCCGGATCCGCCACGCGGCACTCGGGCACGCCCACGGCCACGCGCGCAAAGCCGTGGGAATACAGGTTGAAGAACGGATGAGTCATGTCTGGCCTTCGGATTCGGGACGCCCGCATGCCGGCGCGGCAATCGGCGTGATGCCTGTCATTCTACGATGCGCACCGCGCAACCGTCGTGCACGCCACCTGGCGGCCCATGGCTGCGCCGCCGCACGTCTTCCGGTAGACTCGTCCGGCACCTGACGGACGTCAGACGGATCAAATAATCTTCAATTCTTGAGTGGGATCGGGCGGAATGCAGTCGGAATCGTGTCAGCCGGTGAGTGCACAGCCGGACACCCCGGTGGCYAACTACCGGACGGAGATCGTCCTGGACCTGGCCGAGGTGCCAGCCGCCGACTGGGACGCCCTCGTGGCCGCCCAGCCCGACGCCACGCCCTTCCTGCGCCACGCCTTCCTGCACGCGATGCACACCAGCGGCAGCGCCACCGACGACACCGGCTGGTCGCCGCGCTTCCTGACGCTCTGGGTACAAGACGGGGTGCAAGCCGGCCACGGCACGGGCCGCGACCGGCTGGCCGCTGCGATGCCGCTCTACGCGAAATCGCATTCCTACGGCGAGTATGTGTTCGACTGGGCCTGGGCCGACGCCTATCGCCAGCACGACGTGCCCTACTACCCCAAATGGCTGTCCGCCATTCCGTTCACGCCGGTGCGCGGCGCCCGGCTGCTGGCCGAGGACGACATCGCCCGCCGCCTGCTGCTGCGCTTTGCGCTGGCGTTGGCCGAGGAATCGGGCATGTCCTCGCTGCACGTGCTGTTTCCGTCCGACCATGAGGCCGATTTGATGGACGAAGCCGGCATGATGATGCGGCATGGCGTGCAGTTCCACTGGACCAACCCCGGCTACGCCGACTTTGACGCCTTTTTGGCCACGCTTTCGCAGAAGAAGCGCAAGAATATCCGCGCGGAGCGCCGGCGCGTGGCGGAGGCAGGCATCACCTTCCGGCAGCTGCGCGGGGCGGAGATCGACGATGAGGCGTGGAAGTTCTTCAACCGCTGCTATCGCCAGACCTACCGCGAGCACCATTCGTCGCCCTACCTGAATCTGGACTTTTTCCGGCGCATCGGCGAGACCATGCCCGAGAACCTTCTGCTGGTGATAGCCACCCGGGAAGGCCGCGACATCGCCAGTTCGCTGGTCGTGTTCGATGCCGATCCACGCGTCAGCACGCTCTATGGCCGCTACTGGGGCGCGCTGGAGCACCACCCGTGCCTCCACTTCGAGACTGCGTACTACCAGCCGCTCGAATTCTGCATCGCCGAGGGCCTGCGCACCTTCGAAGGCGGCGCGCAGGGCGAGCACAAGATGGCGCGCGGCTTCCTGCCGGTGGCCACGCGGTCCGCGCACTGGCTGGCGCACCCGTCCTTCGCCGATGCAGTGGAGCGCTTCCTGGCCCGCGAGCGCCAGGGCATCGACGCCTATCTCGACGAGTTGAACGATCACAGCCCCTTTGCCCGGGGCGAATAAAAAAACCCGCCAACTGGCGGGTTTTTTATCGATCATCGATCTGGTGCGAACCAGCTTACTTCTTGAAGTTCGCCACGCCGTCGGTGATTTCCTTGTGGGCTTCTTCGATGCCGGCCCAGCCGTCCACCTTGACCCACTTGCCGGCCTCAAGTGCCTTGTAGTGCTCAAAGAAGTGCTTGATCTGGTCGAGCGTGTTTTGCGGCACGTCGGACAGGCCCTTCATGAAGGCGGTAGCCGGGCTCAGCTTGTCCACGGGCACGGCCACCAGCTTGGCGTCCACGCCGGACTCGTCGGTCATCTTCAGCATGCCGAGCGCACGGCAGCGCACCACCGCGCCGGCCAGGATCGGGAACGGCGTCAGCACCAGCACGTCCACCGGGTCGCCGTCACCGGACAGCGTTTTCGGAATGAAGCCGTAGTTGGCCGGGTAGCGCATGCCCGTGCCGATGAAACGGTCGACGAACAGCAGGCCGGTTTCCTTGTCGGCCTCGTACTTCACCGGATCGCTCTGAGCCGAAATCTCGATGATGACGTTGAAATCGTTGGGAAGGTCCTTGCCCGGGGAGACGAGGTTGAAGCTCATGCGAGTTCTCCGAATGCCAGTGTTGTGGGATGGCGGGCATTATAGCGGTTCGCTCCTGACCCCACGCTGACAAGCACTGCAGCCGYGCCGCGCCCGAAGTACCAAGTGCCTTGCGCGGCGCGCACGGTGCGCGATAATGCGGCATTCCCGATTCAGCAGTCGCTCCATACCCGAGCACGGAGATAAGCATGCACGCCCAGCACTTCGTCGCCAACCGCCTGATCGCCCCCGATTCCGGCCTGCGCATCAAGGTTTTCGATCCCTCCAACGGCGAGCCGTTCGCCGAGATTGCCCGTGGCAACAGCACGGACATCAGCGTGGCCGTGCTGGCCGCCCGCCAGGCCGCCGAGGGCGCCTGGGGTGCCATGGCACCTGCAGAGCGTGTCCGCCTGTTGAACCGCGTGGCCGTCAAGCTGATGGACCACGAGGACGAACTGGCCGCGCTGGAGGCCCGCGACACCGGCAAGCCGCTGCGCCAGGCCCGCGCGGACGCCCGGGCCGTGGCCCGCTATTTCGAGTTCTACGCCGGCGCGGCGGACAAGCTGCACGGCCAGACCATCCCCTACCAGCCCGGCTACACGGTGCTGACCGTGCGCGAGCCGCACGGCGTGACGGGCCACATCATCCCCTGGAACTACCCGCTCCAGATCTTCGGCCGCAGCGTCGGCGCGGCCCTGGCCACCGGCAACGCCTGCGTGGTCAAGCCTGCGGAGGATGCCTGCCTGTCCCTGCTGCGCGTGGCCGAACTGGCTGCCGAGGCCGGCCTGCCGGAAGGCGCGCTCAATATCGTCACTGGCTATGGCCACGAGGCCGGCGCCGCGCTGGCCCGCCATCCGGGCATCAACCATATCTCCTTCACGGGCTCGCCCGAGACCGGCAAGATCGTCGCCCAGCTGGCGGCCGAAAACCATGTGCCGGTGACGCTGGAACTGGGCGGCAAGTCCCCGCAGATCGTGTTTGCCGATGCCGACCTGGACGTGCTGCTGCCCGTCATCGTCAACGGCATCGTCCAGAACGCCGGCCAGACCTGCTCGGCCGGCAGCCGGCTGCTGGTGGAGCGCTCTGTCTACGAGACCCTGCTGGACCGGCTCTCGGGCGTGTTCGAGTCGCTGCGCGTGGGGCCGTCCCAACTCGACCTCGAATGCGGCCCGCTGATCAGCCGCAAGCAGCAGCAACGCGTCTGGGACTTCGTTTCCGATGCCCAGCACGCCGGTATTGCGGTGATGGCGCAGGGCCAGATCGTCGGCGAGGCCCCGGAGTCTGGCTACTACCAGGTGCCGATGCTGTTCCGCGACGTGCCGCCCACGCACCGGCTGGCCCAGGAGGAAGTCTTCGGCCCGCTGCTGGCGGCGATGCCCTTCGATAGCGAGGAAGAAGCGCTGCGCCTCGCCAACGGCACCGCCTACGGGCTGGTGGCCGGCCTGTGGACGCGCGACGGCGCCCGCCAGCTGCGGCTGGCCCGCAAGCTGCGCGCCGGCCAGGTCTTCATCAACAACTACGGCGCCGGCGGCGGCGTGGAGCTGCCGTTCGGCGGCACCGGCCAGTCGGGCTACGGCCGCGAGAAGGGCTTCGAGGCCCTGTACGGATTCACCACTCTGAAAACCATCGCCATTCAACATGGGTAACATCAATTTTCTGTCGATCGCGTTCGCCATCTTCTTTTTCTGGATGGCCTGGCATGTCCGGAACAAGCGTGCCACCAACCCGTCCGGCATGCCCCGCCTGCAGGTGTTCAAGCGCAAATGGGGCGACACCGTGGGCGACCGCGTCCACTGGTGCCTCTACGTGGCCCTGCCCTTCCTGCTGGCCGTGATGATGGTGGCCAACGCCCTGCGCGGACGRGGGCCGTTCTCGCACTAGTTAACTAGCAGCATGYCCGCCAGCGGCGCCAAGACCGCGACGGGCCTATCGATATAGGAGACAGCAACATGGCAAGACTGGCTGGCAAGGTGGCCGTGGTCACGGGCGGTGGCTCGGGYTTCGGCGAAGGCATCGCCCATACGTTCGCGCGCGAAGGCGCCGCCGTGATGGTGGCTGACCTCAACCTGGAGGCGGCCGAGCGCGTCGCCGCCGCGATCCGCGAACAGCATGGCGCGACAGGTGGCAACGCCCGCGCAGTCCGCGCCGACGTRGCCCAGGGCGACGACGTGGCCGCCATGCGCGACGCCACGCTGGCCGCCTTCGGCGACGTGAACATCGTGGTCAACAACGCCGGCACCACCCATCGCAACAAGCCGATCCTGGAAATCACCGAAGACGAGTTCGACCGCGTCTACGCGGTCAACGTCAAGAGCATCTACTGGTCGGCCCGGCACTTCATCCCCCACTTCCGCCAGCGCGGCGGCGGCAACTTCGTCAACGTGGCTTCCACCGCCGGCATCCGGCCCCGCCCAGGGCTGGTCTGGTACAACGGCAGCAAGGGCGCCGTCATCACGGCCAGCAAGGCCATGGCGGCCGAACTCGGCCCGGACAACATCCGCGTGAACTGCGTCAACCCGGTGATCGGAGCCACCGGCCTGCTCGAACAGTTCATGGGCCTGCCGGACACCCCCGAGAACCGCGCCAAATTCCTCGCCACGATCCCCATGGGGCGCATGTCCACCCCGCAGGACGTGGCCAATGCCTGCCTCTACCTCGCCTCGGACGAGGCGGCGTTCATCACCGGCACCTGTATCGAAGTGGACGGCGGGCGCTGCGTGTAGCGCCCGCCCCCTTCACAACCCGCGGCAACGTCTTATAAGAACCCAATGAGGAGACATTCATGACAACGACCGCAGTGAACCCCGGCGTGCGCGACGCCGGTTTCGAAGACGCCACCTACCGCAAGGTGAGCTGGCGCCTCGTGCCCTTCCTGTTGCTGTGCTACGTGGTGGCCTACCTGGACCGCGTGAACGTGGGCTTCGCCAAGCTCCAGATGCTCAACGACCTCAAGTTCAGCGAGACCATCTACGGGCTGGGTGCCGGCATCTTCTTCATCGGCTACTTCCTGTTCGAGGTCCCCAGCAACGTGATCCTGCATCGCGTGGGCGCGCGCATCTGGATCGCCCGGATCATGATCACCTGGGGCTTGATCTCGGCGTCGATGATGTTCGTGACCACGCCGACGATGTTCTACGTGCTGCGTTTCCTGCTTGGCGTGGCCGAAGCGGGATTCTTCCCCGGCATCATCCTGTACCTGACCTACTGGTACCCGGCGGAGCGGCGCGGGCGCACCACCACGTTCTTCATGACGGCTATCGCGCTCTCGGGCGTGATCGGCGGGCCGCTGTCCGGCTGGGTCATGCAGGCGTTCGATGGCCACAACGGCTGGTCCGGCTGGCAGTGGATGTTCCTGCTCGAAGGCATTCCGTCGATCCTGGTCGGCCTGTGGGTGCTCGCCTACCTCGATGACCGCATCCGCCACGCCAAGTGGCTGACCGAGGACGAGAAGGCGCTGCTCGAGCGCAATATCGCCAACGAGGAGCAGCACAAGGAAGACCCGCCGATCCGCAAGGTGCTGTCCAGCCCGCGCGTCTGGCTGATGAGCGCGATCTACTTCTGCTTCGTGATGGGCCTCTACGGCGTGAGTTTCTGGCTGCCGACGATCATCAAGCAGACCGGCGTGAAGGGCGCGCTGGACATCGGCCTGCTGACGGCGATTCCCTACGGCTGCGCGGTGATCGGCATGATCCTGGTGGCGTATAGCGCCGACAAGCGGGGCGAGCGGCGCTGGCATATCGCGCTGCCGGCGCTGGCCGGGGCGGTGGGGCTGGTGCTGTCGGTGCAGTGGCATGGCGACACCACGCTGGCCATGGTGGCGCTGACGCTGGCCACCATCGGCATCCTGACCACGCTGCCGCTGTTCTGGAGCCTGCCCACGGCCTTCCTGGCCGGCACGGGCGCGGCGGCTGGTATCGCCCTGATCAACTCGCTTGGCAACCTGGCCGGCTTTATCAGCCCCTACGCGGTGGGCTGGCTCAAGGACCTGACCCAGAGCACCGACTCGGGCATGTATCTGCTGGCGATCTGCCTGGTGGCGGGCGCGGCGCTGACGCTGTCGGTGCCGGCGACGATGGTGAATCGCAAGGCTTGACGCTATTGGCTTCGGCCAACGCCGTCCCTCTCCCCCGCCCCTCTCCCGGAGGGAGAGGGGAGAACACCGGGAGCATCTGAAACGCCAACTGTTGTCTCCCCTCTCCCGCTTGCGGGAGAGGGGTCGGGGGAGCGGGCCGGCGCGTCAAGCCCTCAGGCGTCGCCCAGCATCTGAGCCACCGAGCCGGCAGCGTTGCCGGCCTTCTCGCCGATCAGCTGGCGCAGCGTACGCAGCAGTTCATCCTCATTGAACGGCTTGCCCAGATAGACGTTCACGCCGATCTCGGCCGCGTAGCGGCGGTGCTTCTCGGCCGTACGTGACGTAATCATCACCACCGGCATGTGCGTGGTGCGGCTATCGGCGCGGACGTTGCGCGTGAGGTCGAAGCCGTCCATGTTCGGCATCTCGATATCCACGAGCATCGCGTCCGGCATCACCTCCTGCAACTGCCGCAGCGCATCCACGCCATCGCGCGCCAGCACCACCTGGTAGCCCGCGCGCGTCAGCAGCCGCTGGCTGGCCTTGCGCACCGTGAGCGAATCGTCGACCACCATCACGGTAGGCAGCGTCATCAGGCCCGAGACCGGCCGGGCATCCCCTGCCCCGACGAACTCGGCCACCGCGCCGGTGTTGTCGGTCGATGCCAGAAGCGCCGTYGGCGTCACCTCGCCGCGCTCGCGCACGAACCGCTGCGCCAGCACCACCGGGTTGTAGATCAGCACGATCTCGCCGTCGCCGAGCGTGGTGGCGCCGGCAATGCCTTCCAGACGCGCGAGGTGGGGGCCGATGTGCTTCACCACCACTTCGCGGTTGCCGATCACCTCGTCCACCTGCACCGCCACGCGGTCCGCGCCCGAGCGCACCACCACCACGGGCGARTACTTCCGGCCCGAGGCRATCGCCGCGCTCTCTTCGAGCAGCGTGCCGAAATAGTAGAACGGCGCTTCCACACCGGCGCCCGGACCCGTCGTCGCGCCGAAGCGGCCGGCGTTGTAGGCCTCCAGCAGCGGCTTTTCGCGCARCTGGTGGACCTGGTCGATCATGCCGCTCGGCATCGCATACAGGCGGCCGCCCAGCGAGACCAGCAGCACCTGCGTGATGGCCGTGGTCAGCGGCAGGTGCACCGTGAAGCTGGTGCCCCGACCCGCCTCGGTGGAGAGCGTGATCCGGCCGCCCAGCGCCACGGTTTCGGCCCGGACTACGTCCATGCCCACGCCGCGCCCGGCCAGCTCGGACACCTCGTCCGCCGTCGAGAAGCCCGGCGTGAAAATCATCTCGGTCAGGCGCGCGTCGCTGGCGTCTTCCTCGTGCGTCAGCAACTGGCGGCTGATGGCCCGCTCGCGGATACGCCCGAGGTCCAGCCCGCCACCGTCGTCGAAGAAGGTCAGCACCACCTCGTTGCCTTCCTGCTGCACTTCCAGCGTCAGCGCGCCCGTGGTGGACTTGCCCACTGCGCGGCGTGCGTCCGCCGGCTCGATGCCGTGCACCACGGCATTGCGGATCAAGTGCTCGATCGGGCCAGCCATGCGGTCCAGCACCGAGCGGTCGATCTCCACCGTGCCGCCCTTGATCAGCAGGCGCACTTCCTTGCCGGTTTCGGTGGCCGACTGGCGCGCCACGCGGTACAGGCGCTCGGCCAGTGCATCGAACTGCACCATGCGGGCCTGCATCAGCCCGCGTTGCAGGCCGCGCGTGAGCCGGGCCTGTGCGGCGAGGTCACCCGAGGCGCGGTCGAAGCCGCGCTGCAGGTTCTGCTCCACCGTGGCCACGTCGTTCACGGACTCGGCCATCATCCGCGTCAGTTCCTGGAACCGCGTGAAGCGGTCGAACTCGAGCGGATCGAAGTCCGGGCTCTGCTGCGTATCGGCAATCCGCGACGCCATCTGCGTCTCGGCCTGGATTTCGATCTCGCGCAACTGGGTGCGCAGACGCCCCACGTTGTCGTTCAGTTCGCCGAGGTAGGCGCGCAGCGCTTCCAGCTCGCTGTCCAGCCGGGCGCGCGTGGCGCCGACTTCGCCGGCGTCGTTGATCAGCGTGTCCAGCGCCCGGGCCTGCACGCGCACCAGCGCGCGCTGGCGGTCGGCCTCCGGGGCCTTGGTAGCAGTGGCCGGCAGTTGCGGAGCGGCCGTGGCCAGTGCGGTGCCCGGGGTGTCGATCGATGCCGTGATGGCAGCCGGCGCATTGGCCGAGGCAGCGGGCACTGCGTCCGGCTCGACCAGCCCGTTCACCACATCGGCATCGTCCACCGGCAGCAGGCGGCCGTTCTGGAGCRCGTCCACGTGCGCGAGGATCCGGTCGTACCAGGCGTAGAGCTTGCCGAACAGGTCCGGCGTCACGCGCTGGCCGCGCACGGAGGCTTCCAGCAGCGTTTCCATTTCATGCGCCGCCTGCCCCAGCGCCATCGCGCCGGCCATGCGGGCGCTGCCCTTGAGCGTGTGCAGCGCGCGCAGCACCAGCCCGCCCTGCTGCGTCTCCTCGGGCGTGGCTTCCCAGGTGCGCACCAGCTTGCCGAGTTCGGGCAGGCTGCCGTGCGCCTCCTCCAGGAAGATGTCGACCAGATCGGCGTCCAGCGACGAGGCGTCGAGCGATTCGTCCGACTGCGGCACCTCCGGCGACTGCGCGGAGACATGGGCGACAGCCACCTGCTCATGACGCGGCGCCGTCGGCATGGCGATGACCACGGCGTCGTGCRCCGGAGTGACCGGGCTGATGGRCGTTAGCGTCGGCGGGGCCACCGGCGGSAGCGAGGTGATCGGCGTCAGCTTGGCCGGCGCATCGGTCACGGCCGGCAGTGCCGGGGTCGGCGCGGCCGGTTCGGTAACGGGCGGCAGCGGCGACAGCGGCGTGGCCTGCAGGATCTGGGTATTGCCGAATAGCTGCGCGACCGAGCCTTCCTGGTCCGCCTGCGCCTGCTCGCCCGTCACSGTGGCGCGCGGGCGCATCAGCGCGCGTTCGCCGAAATCGTTCAGGTCACGGCACAGCGCCGGGTCGGCATCGGGCCAGACCCCGGCGGCGAACTGGTGCAGCATCGCGCGCAGCCGCTCCACGGCCTGCTCGAGCAGGCGGAAGTCGCCCGGATGCATCACCACGGGGTGGCGGCCCAGCAGCAACAGCAGTTGTTCGAGGGCCTCGGCGATGTCGCGCACCGGCTCCAGCCCCACCGTGGAGGCGCTGCCCTGCAGCGTATGCGCCACGCGCAGCGCCAGCTCGCTCGGGCACGGATGGTTCTCGTGCTTCCACTCGGACAGGTCGGTGGCGAACTGGCGCACCAGATCGTCGGCCTCCTGCAGGTAGACGTTGTAGAGCGCCAGCCCGATGCGCACCGGGCCAATCACCTTGTAGTGGTCGTCGTCGCTGGCCAGCCCGCCCGAGAGGCGGAACGGCAGCACATTGCTGTCCTCGGCCTCGGCCGCCGGCTGCTCAGGGGCGACCGGCTGCGCCGGGGCGGCCTGCCCGGGCGCGTTGGCCTGGGCGTGGGCCAGCAGGGCATCGAGCGAATCGATGGCATCTTCCGGCGCGGCGGCGGGCGCATCGGCAGACAGATCGGCCTGACCGGGCTCGCGCACGGCCTGAGCTTCCGCCACAAGCGCGGCGATGTCGCGCTGGGTGCCGGCGTCGGCCTGCAGGGCGACGGCCCATTCGCGCAGCAGATCGTGCGCGTGGTGCAGCAGCGCCAGCAGCGCGGGCATCGGCTCGCGTGCCTCGGCAATCCACAGGTTCATCACCTGTTCGATAGCCCACGCGGCCTCGCCGTAGCGGTTCAGGCCGACCATGCGGCTGGAACCCTTGAGCGTGTGGAAGGCGCGGCGTGTGCGGCTCAGCACGTCGGCGTCGCGCAGCGCGTCGAGCCCGCCGGGCAAGTCGGCGGCGATGTTGCCGAGCACTTCCTCGGCTTCGGACAGGAAGATCTCGAGCAGTTCGGCGTCGACCCCGGCGGCGTCGCTGGGCATCGGGGCGGACGGCGCGGCGGACGAGGCCAGCCCGGCGGCGGGCATCGGGTCGGCCAGCGCCACGATCATGCGTTCGGCGGCGGAGTCGCTGCCGGCCAGCCACGCGTGCAGCTGCGTGGTGGCGTCGGTGACCTGGCGGCGCAGCGCGGCATCGTCGTCGATGGCGGCCTGGTCGCTCACAGCCTGCAAGGCGGCGCGCAGGCGCTGGATCTCGGGCGAATCGGCGCCGGCGGCTACGCGGATGGCGTCCATCGCAGCGTGGCGCGCGGCGGCCAGCGCGGTGGCGGGCACCTCGTCGTTCCGGCGCGGCGCGAGGGCGCCGTCGTCGGTGGCATCGGCCTGACGGCGGCCGAATTCGAGGATGTCGGCAAAGGCATGCACCGCGCCGAGTTCGGCGGCAATCTCGGACAACTGGGCCACGCGGGCCGGCTGGGTGTCGATGCCACGCAGCACGTCCAGCCGCGCCAGCACGGCGCGCGTGGCGGCCAGTGCGGCGGTGGCGGCTTCGTCGATGCCTTCCGGCATCGCGGCGCTACCGATCAAACGCTCCAGCGTGGCCAGCAGCCCGCCAAACGCCTGCGCGGCATCGCCGAGCGTGTTGACGGCATCGGGCTTGGCCGCGTTGCGGTCGAAGGTATCGAGCCAGGACTCGCCGCTGTCGAGCTGGGCGCGCAGCCGGGTCACGGCCTCGGCGCGCAGCGCCTGGGCGTTGGCGGTCTCGACCATCGTGGCGAGCCAGTCAGGCGCGGTGGCGGCGGGGTCGGCCAGGCAGGCGGCGAGCTGGTCGCAGCGGGCGGCGAATTCGGCGGCGGACGCATGGCCGGACTGCCCATGCACGCGCCACGGCATGGCCAGCGCGCGCGCGAGGAACAGCGCCACGCCGGTTGGCCCCAGGGCGGCGCCAGTCTCGCCGGGCACGTTGCGCTGCCCGGCATGGGCAGCGRAATGGGCAACAGCGGCGCTCAGGCAGTGCTGGAGCGCGGGCTGGGCCAGCGGCTGCGCGGCCTCGGCCAGCGAAGCCAGCGCGAGTTCCCATCCGGCCTGATCGTCGGCAGCCGCGCGCTCGATCGCGGCGGCGGCGTTCTGGAGGTTGCGCGTGTCGATCGGATCGAGCCAGCCGTAGTAGCGCCGGCGATAGTCGGCACGCGCCACGGCGTGGGCCGGATCGACGCGGAAAGCCTGCAGGCCGCGCGCGATGTCGGCGCGCAGCACCTGCACGGCGGCCTGTACCGCCGGCGGCGTGGTGTCCTCAGGGCCATCGGGCGTCAGGCCGGTGCTGACCAGCAGGAACACGGCATCGTTGAGCAGCGCCTGCGGCACGCGCACCTGCCCTTGCAGGTACTGGCGCAGCAGCAGGTGGGCGCGCGCGGCGAAGCGCTTGGCGAGCAGGTCGGACGGCAGCAGCCCGTGCGCCAGCGCGCGGAACACCATCGACAGCGTCAGCCAGATGCCCCGGTCCGGGGTATCGGTGGTGCGGCGCGCGTTCTGTTCGTGGTTCCGAACATCGTCCAGCGCCGTTTGCAGCGGCAGGTAGGCTTCGCGCAGCAGCGCGCCGTCCGTGCAGGGCGTGGGCAGGCGCAGCGCCTTGAGCAGCGCGGCCTCGAAGCGCTGGCGCGCGCGCGTGACCGRCGACGTGGAGCGCGTGGGCAGCACGATGCCGGGCAGCATCTGCAATTCCTCCAGCCACAGGTCGGCCGGATGGACGCGCTCCTCCTTCATCAGGACAAGGGCGTCGGCGTAGGGCTGGAACAGGCGCAGCGGATCCTCGGGATCGCCGGCCATCAGGTCATCGACATACTCGGCCAGGGCCTGCACGCCGCGCCGGAACACGCCGAGCGTCTCCGGGCTGGCGGCGACGGTACCGGCGTCGATGGCTTCCAGCAGGCGGCGCATGGCCTGGCAGTGCGCATCCACGCCACGCAGGCCGACGATGTGTACCGCCCCGGCAGCCTGGTGCAGCTGCTGGCCGGCCAGGCGCAGCGACGTGGTGTCGCGCGCGCCCAGCGCCTCGGGGGCCTGCTGGATCTCGTCCACATAGTGGCCAAGCTCGGCGGCGGCATCGTCCAGCGCGGTACGCAGGCTCGGCGCGAGCCAGGCCAGCACCGACAGGTCGCGCTGCGGCACGGCGGCCGGCGTGGCSGCCTCGCCCTGCACCGGCGGTTGCGGCGCGGCCGGGTCAGCCACGTCGCTCGATACGGAGAAATTCAATGACATGACACAATCCGTTGCGCCCGCGCGCGGGCCTCGATGCAGGTTTTATGCAAGTCAGGCGATCTTGAACCGCGACACCGAGTTACGCAGTTCTTCGGTCAGTGCCGTCAGCTGGCGCACCGAGGTGGCGGTCTGGCGCGTACCGGACGTGGTCTGGGCGGTCACCTGGAGAATGCCGTCGATGTGGCGCGCCACGTTGGTGGCCAGCCCGGCCTCGTGCGAGGTGGTCTGCGAGATCTGCTCGATCAGCTCGGCCAGCTGGCGCGACACGCGGCCAATCTCGACCAGTGCGGCACCGGCGTTATCGGACAGCCGCGCCCCTTCCACCACGCCCTGCGTGCTGCGCTCCATGGCGTGCACGGCGTCCTGGGTATCGGTCTGAATCGTGCGGATCAGCGCGCCGATCTGCTTGGTGGCCTCGCCGGAACGTTCGGCCAGACGCTGCACTTCTTCCGCCACCACCGAGAAGCCGCGGCCTGCCTCGCCGGCCGAAGCCGCCTGGATGGCGGCGTTCAGTGCCAGCACGTTGGTCTGCTCGGTAATGTCCGAGATCAGCTCGACGATTTCGCCAATCTCCTGCGACGACTCGCCCAGMCGCTTGATCCGCTTTGACGTTTCCTGAATCTGGTCGCGGATGCCGTTCATGCCGGTAATCGCGTTTTCCACAGCCTGCTGGCCCTGCTCCGCAGCGGCCAGCGAGGCGCGGGCCACGTTGGCGGACTCCGCCGCGCCGCGCGACACCTGCGTGATGCGGTCTGCCATCTCCACCACCGACTCGCCGGTCTGGCGGATCTGGCGCGATTGCTCTTCGGTCGTGGCAGCCAGCTGCACCGAGGTTTCCTGCACCTGGCTCGAGGCCTGCTGCACGTCCACGGCGGTCTGCTGCACCCGGCCGACCAGTTCCTTCAGTTCTTCCACGGTGTAGTTCACCGAGTCGGCGATGGCGCCGGTGATGTCCTCGGTCACGGTGGCCTGACGCGTCAAGTCACCGTCAGCGATGTCCTGCAGCTCGTTCATCAGCTGCAGAATGGCCTTCTGGGTGGCGTCGTTGTTACGCTTTTCGTCGAGGCGGCGGGCTTCGGCCTCGCGTTCGCGCGCCTCGGCTTCCAGCGCCCGGACGCGCGAGTCGCGCAGGTAGAGCGCGGCCAGCCCGGCCAGGAAGATCAGCGTGGACAGCGCGGASACGATGGTTGCGCCGAGGGTCCAGGGGCGGTAGCGGGCGCCGTCCGAGTAGGCGGTCTGGAGCGTGGACAGCTCGCCGCGCAGGGCCTCGTTGTCGTTGAAGATCTGCTGCTGGGCGCGCTTGGCGGCAATCAGGCCCGGCAGGTTCTGGAGAATCGTCTGCGTGGTCTTCTGCACGGCCTCGAAGCGCTGCGAGAGCTGCTGGAGGTAGCTGCGCGTCTCGGCGTCGGTGGCGGCGGTCAGGCGCAGGGCGTCCGAGCCGTTCATCAGGCCGTCCAGCGTTTCGCGGAAGGTGTTGGTGTCCTTGCCGAGCAGGAACGCGGTCTCGGGGTTGACGCCTTCGCCGGAGAGGAACTCGTTCAGGTTCTTACCCAGGCGCTGGGTCAGCATCACGAGCTGCGCGGAGGCGGCCACCTCGCGGGCGTTGGAGCCGGCCTGGAGCTTGATCGCGGCCACCTGTTCGGCGGCCTCGAGCAGTTCGGGGTTCGAGGCGTTGAAGATCTGGAGCGTCTGGCCGATGGTGGTCAGAATCGGCTGCTGGGCCAGCACGTCGCCGGCGCTCTTCTCGGAGCGCTTCCACGAGTTCATGGCGGTCTCGAGCAGCGGAATCGCCGTGCCCGTGGTGGCGCTGACGTGCTTCTCGTCGCTGCCGTTCTGGAGCGCCAGCAGGTCGGCCGTGAGCTGTTCCTTGGACTGGCGCAGCTGCGTGAAGGCCTGTGCGTTGCCCAGCAGTGCCACCGGCACCGCCTTRCCCAGACGCTGCGAGTGCATCAGCATGTTACCGGCGATTTCGATCTGCGCCGCGCCGTTGGTGGCCTGGCGGTTATCGAGATACACCGAGGCCAGCAGTGCCACCAGCGACACCACCACGCCCACCGTCAGCGTACGCTGCTGCGACGCGAACGGCATGCGCGACAGCCAGCCGGACAGTTGCTCCACCGGGGTACGGCCCAGGCCGCCCTTGTCAGCGCCAGCGCTGCCCTTGGCGAACACCGACCGGCGCGGCGCCACGGCTTCGGCGGCGGCTCCCGCGGCAGCCGTCCGGCGTCCCAGGCTCATCTTCTTGATACCCATAGCAACCCTCTGTCCGTTTGTTTTTTGATTCGTTGGTACTGCGTCTTGATGTTCCGCTATCGACTGTCAGCTATCGGCTTTCGACCATCGGCTCAGGCCACCACGCGGCCCACCTGGAGGAACGCCGGGGCGTCCAGCAACTGGCGGATGTCCAGCACCTGCCAGTCGCGCCCGTCGCGGTCCGCGAAGCGCGGGCCGTGCCATTCGGCGGCGAGATCCGCGTGCCCCGCCGGGGCGTCGCCGTGCGGCAGCGAGAGGTCGCCGGCATGGCGCAGCCCCACCACCCGCGTGGCGATGATCCCGCACGCGCGCTCCACGTGGCGCGACAGCACCACGATCTTGCTGCCCGGCTGCACGGGCGTGTGCCCCTCGCCGCAGAACAGGCCGAAATCGATCACCCCGAGCAGGTTGCCCCGCGCGTTGACCAGTCCGCGGTACCACGGCTGGGTCAGCGGCACGCCGGCCGGCTGGCGCATCTCCAGCACCTCGCCGGTATCGGGCAGCGGCAGCAGCCAGTGGCGCTGGCCCACCAGCACGCCGAGGTAGCTGTCCACGGCGGGCAGGTTGCGCGCGTCGCGCAGGCGACGGGCCAGCATGGCCTGATAGTCCTGCAAGCGGGTCTGGCGGGCACGGATGTCTTGGCGCGGCGCGTTCATGGTCGGCATACCGGTGGATAAGAGACCGCCTGGCAGATGGCGGACACAGCGTCACCCCTGCCCGCATCGCGGCGGGCGGCGTGACGGCAAACCCCGGGCCCCMWCGGCCCGGCAGGCAGTTCGGTGCGGCTCAGTGCGCCAGCGCGGCGATCTTCGACAGCAGCTCGTCGCTGTCCACCGGCTTGACGATGTAGTCCGATGCGCCCTGGCGCATCCCCCAGATGCGGTCCGTGTCGAGGCCCTTGCTGGTGCACATGATCACGGGAATGTCCTTGAAGCGGTCGTCGCGCTTGATGGCGCGGGTGGTCTGGTAGCCGTTCTGGCCGGGCATGACCACATCCATCAGGATCAGGTCGAAGGCTTCCGCCTCGAGCCGGGCCATGGCCTGGTCGCTGTTGCCGGCCACCGAGACCTTGAAACCCTTCTTGCCGAGCAAGTCGGACATGAACAGCGCTTCGGTGGGGGAATCGTCGACGATAAGGATTTTGCTGATGGTCATTGGTGTGTTTCCTGGATGCTTTTGCGTGGCGGCGTTCAGGGTCAGGCCGCCACGACCGCACCCTCTTCCTGCGCACAGCCGCCAAGGCAGGTCTCTACGGCCTGCATCAGGGCTTCACGGGAAAAGGGCTTGGCGAGATGGTCGTGCGCGCCGACGAGCTTGCCGCGCGAACGGTCGAACACGCCGTCGCGGGACGACAGCATGATCACCGGGATCGCGTGGAACCTCGGGCTTTTCTTGATCAGGGAACAGGTTTGGTAGCCGTCCAGCCGGGGCATCAGGATGTCGCAGAAGATGACGTCCGGGTGCATGTCGCCGACCTTGGCGAGCGCCTCGAAGCCATCCTCGGCGAGCATGACCTGATAGCCTGCCTGCGACAGGAAGATCTCCGCCGTCCGGCGGATGGTGCTGGAATCGTCGATCACAAGGATCTTGCGGCGCAATGCCGCGGCTGCCTTGACGGCACCGGCGTCGCCGGTGTTGACCCCATCGACGGACGTGTTTTCTTCTGTTTGAGCGACCCGCATACTGTTCCCGCGACCAGCTGCCCGCACGAATGCAGGCGCCGGTATTCACTTGAGAACACCCGCACGGCARCGCTTGGCGCGCCGGCGGCCCCCGATTTCCAAATTCCCAATCAAAAAAAGCCCGGTCAATCCGACCGGCGCCGGCGGCGCGACCCGTGCGTCCGCCCGACGTATTGCTGTGTTATTGCTCTGATAGTGCTAGTTTTGCCGCAAAGTGTGACGACTCGCGGTGGGGCCGTCAATCCGGTTCGTCCGGCGCGGCCCGCCGATCTGTCGCTTTGGCGCGACGCGTCGGGGTTTTCGGGGTGGATGACGGCCAGGCGTCAGATCGCCACCATCTCGAAGTCTTCCTTGCGCGCGCCGCACTCCGGACAGGTCCAGTTGATCGGCACGTCTTCCCATTTGGTGCCCGGCGCGATGCCGTCTTCCGGCGAACCGGTGGCCTCGTCGTAGATCCAACCGCAGATCAGGCACATCCAAGTCTTGTATTCCATATGCAGGCTCTTGCCACTCTCCATTAAAATTCCAGCGCAGATGGTACATAAACCGCGCCGCCGGCGCCACCCATGGGGCGGCGCAATCCTGCCAATATCGTCGCGTTCGCGCATGTTAGCGTGCAGATGCCGTTCAAACGGCGCGTATTTCGCCCAGATTGCCTGCTTTTCCGGCATCTGACCGCTAGCCGCCCGGCTCCGGCCCCCGGCAAGCCCATTTTCATCCTGTATCGGATTACAACTCCTGCCATGTCCCGTAACCAGCAGCTTTTCGACCGCGCCCAGCAGACCATTCCCGGTGGCGTGAACTCGCCCGTGCGCGCTTTCCGCTCCGTGGGCGGCACGCCGCGCTTCATCACCCGCGCCGAGGGCGCCTATATGTGGGATGCGGACGGCCAGCGCTATATCGACTACATCGGCTCCTGGGGGCCGATGATCCTCGGCCATGCCCATCCGGCCGTGGTCAAGGCCGTGCAGGACACCGCCGCCGGCAGCTTCTCCTTYGGCGCGCCCACCGAGGGCGAGATCGAGATGGCCGAGGAAATCTGCAAGCTGGTGCCGTCGATCGAGCAGGTGCGGCTGGTGTCGTCCGGCACGGAGGCCACCATGAGCGCGCTGCGGCTGGCGCGCGGCTTCACCGGGCGCGACCTGATCATCAAGTTCGAGGGCTGCTACCACGGCCACGCGGACAGCCTGCTGGTCAAGGCCGGCTCGGGCCTGCTGACCTTCGCGGACACCACCCAGAACGCGCCGTCCTCGGCCGGCGTGCCCGCCGACGTGACGCGCCACACCATGGTGCTCGAGTACAACAACGTCACCCAGCTCGAGGAAGCCTTCGCGCGCCACAAGGGCGAGATCGCCGCCGTGATCGTGGAGCCGATAGCCGGCAACATGAACCTGGTGCGCGCCACGGCCGCTTTCCTCCAGTCCATGCGCAACCTGTGCAGCGAGCACGGCGCCGTGCTGATCTTCGACGAAGTGATGACCGGCTTCCGCGTGGCGCTGGGCGGCGCGCAGGCCCACTACGGCATCAAACCGGACATGACCTGCCTGGGCAAGGTGATTGGCGGCGGCATGCCGGCGGCRGCGTTCGGCGGCCGGCGCGACATCATGGCCAAGCTGGCGCCGCTGGGCGGTGTCTAYCAGGCCGGCACGCTGTCCGGCAACCCGCTGGCCGTGGCCGCCGGCCTGACCACGCTGAAGCTGATCCAGGCGCCGGGCTTCCACGACCAGCTGGCCGCGCAGACGCGCAAGCTGACTGATGGCCTGACCGCCGCTGCCCGTGCCGCCAACGTGCCGTTCGCCGCGGACGCCATCGGCGGCATGTTCGGCCTCTATTTCACCCAGACGGTGCCGACCAGCTTCGCCGAGGTAACCAAGGCCGACGTCGGGCGCTTCAACCGCTTCTTCCACGCCATGCTKAACGAGGGCGTGTACCTGGCGCCATCGGCGTTCGAAGCCGGCTTTGTCTCGGCCAAGCACGACGACGCGATCATCGCCACTACCGTGGAAGCGGCCGCCCGCGCCTTCCAGGCCGGCTAAGCGGCTGTCGAGTGACCCAAGAGGCGCGCCCGGCGCGCCTCGCTCTCCCCTTACTCTTCCTTCACACTCAGGGCGGCGCCCCAATGCCGTGCGCTACACTTGGATTTTGCCGATCCCGGCCATTCCAGGAGTCATCGATGCGCGCTGCCCTCCCATCCCTGTTCGTCCTGCCCTCGCCCGCCGCCCTTGGCCGCTGGCTCGCCATGGCCCTGCTGGCCAGCCTGCTCAGCGCCTGCGGCTACAACGATTTCCAGTCGAAGGACGAGGCCGTCAAGGCGGCMTGGGGCGAAGTCGTCAACCAGTACCAGCGCCGCGCGGACCTGATCCCGAACCTGGTCGCCACGGTCAAGGGCTACGCCAGCCATGAGCGCGAGACGCTCGAGGCCGTGACCAAGGCCCGCGCCCAGGCCACCAGCATTCAGGTGACGCCGGAGACACTCAACGATCCCGAGGCCTTCGCCCGCTTCCAGCAGGCACAGGGGCARCTGACCAGCGCGCTGTCGCGCCTGCTGGCGATCTCCGAGAACTATCCCCAACTGAAGGCCGACGCCGCGTTCCGCGACCTGCAATCGCAGCTCGAAGGCACCGAAAACCGCATCACCGTGGCGCGGCAGCGCTATATCGCGGCGGTGCAGTCGTACAACGTGCTGGCGCGCAGCTTCCCGACCAATCTCACGGCCAAGGTGTTCGGCTACCCGGTCAAGCCGTCGTTCACGGTGGAGAACGAGAAGGCCATCTCCACGCCGCCGGCCGTCAAGTTCTGACGCGGCGCATCGCCATCATGCGCGCCGCCCTGCTCCGCTTTTTCGGCATCTGGCTATGCCTTGCGGCGATGTTCGCCGCCCATCCCGCCCGGGCGGCAGACGGCTTTGTCGCGGTGCCGCCGCTCACCCAGCGCGTGACCGACCTGACCGGCACGCTGGCCCCGCAACAGCGCGCCGCGCTGGAAAACGTGCTGGCCGAGTACGAGCAACAGCGCGGCAGCCAGATCTTCGTGCTGATGGTGCCGACGACCGAGCCCGAGACCATCGACCAGTACAGCATCCGCGTGGCGGACGCGTGGAAGGCGGGGCGCCAGAGCATCGACGACGGGGTGATCCTGCTGATCGCCAARGACAACCCGCCCGGCTTGCGCAAGATGCGCATCGAGACCGGGCGCGGCGTGCAGGGGTCGCTSACCGACGCGGTGTCCTCRCGCATCCTGCGCGACGTGATGGCCCCGCAYTTCCGCCAGAACGATTTCTACGGCGGCCTCGCGGCGGGCATCTCGGCCATCCAGTCCGCCATCGACAAGGAGGCGYTGCCTGGGCCCGAGCGGAAAGCCGGCAATGCAGCGACCTCTGCCCTCAACGACTGGCTGCCCGTGCTGTTCCCGCTCGCCATCGTCGTATTTTTCTTTCTTTCAGCGATCCTGCGGCGCGGACGCGGCCCGCAGATCGTGACCGGCCGGCGCGGCTGGCCGACCACCACGGCTGGTGGATTGGGCGGGCTGGGCGGGTATGAGGTCGGGCGCCGCTGGGGTGGAGGTGGTGGCGGCTTCGGCGGCGGCGGCGGTGGTGGCGGTGGTGGCGGTGGATTCAGCGGCGGAGGCGGCGGCGGCTTCGACGGCGGCGGCGCCTCGGGTAACTGGTAATCGGGAGGCTGGCTGATGAAAGCAATCAGGGAGAAGTCTCTCAAGCGGGCGCTACGGCACCTCGGCTCGACATCATCGGCGGCGCGCAAGGCGTTCCCCGCCGAGGCCCAGCACCAGTTGCAGGTGGCCGTGCACGCCGGCGAACAGCATCATCGCGGGGAAGTCCGCGTGGTCATCGAGGCCAGCATGCCGTGGGAACTGGCCTGGCGCGGCACCACGCCACGCGAACGCGCCCGKGCGCTGTTCGGCGCACTGGAGGTGTGGAACACCGAGGACCACACGGGCGTGCTGCTCTATATCAACCTCGCCGATCATGCGGTGGAAATCCTCGCGGACCGGGGGATTGACGCGTGCGTTAGCGCGCGGGTGTGGGAGAAGGTTTGCGCCGGGCTGACGGTGGGGCTACGGGAGTCGCTGTCGGTACGGCCAGTGCTGGATGCGGTGGGGGAGATCCATGCGCTGCTGATGGAGCATTTTCCTTCGGGGGATGGGTTTAATCGGAATGAGTTGGACGATCGGCCGATGGTGCTCTGAGGTTTGGGGTGTTGGCTTTTGGGCTCAAAACCCAACACCGCCCCTCAAACCTTCCCTCCCCGCTTCTCCATCAAATACCACCCCGCCGCCACAACCTGCAGCCCCACCAACCCACCCCAAACCACCCAATGCGCCACAACCGGATAACGCCCCCCGGATGACGGCCAGAAATCGAGCACAAACCCAATCCCCACCTGAAACACAAAGGTCGCGAGGAAAACAGTCAACGTCATGGCTGTCGTCGCCCGCCCGATCAGCGCGTCGGGAAAACGTCGCGCCAGCAGTGCGTAGGTCAGGATCCCGCTGGAGCCGAACACCCCGTAGGCCGCCCACAGCACGGCGAGCGGCACGAACGGCAGCCGCGCCATCAGCAGCAGCTGCACGACAATGAAGCCGATCATCCCGAAGCCGGCGAACGCGTAGAGGCTAACCCCGCGCCGCTCCAGGTGCCGGGCCGCCCAGCCCGCGCCGACGCAGCCGGCCATCATGGCGAAGCCGATCACCGACACCAGCCGCGCGCCCTCGGACGGCGCCAGCCCCTGCACATCGCGCATGAACGCGCTGACCCAGAGCGTCTGCACGGCCAGGAAGATGCCCTGGTTCAGCAGCGTCAGCGGCACCACCCGCCAGAACTTCTCGCTGACCAGGATCAGCCGCGTGCCGCGCAGTTGCTCGGCGAAGGTTTCCTTGCCCGGGCGCCGGGCGTCCGGCACGCCGAACCAGAGCAGCACGGCCATGGCGAACGACAGCGCCGCCAGCCCGACGCTAATGGTGCGCCAGTCAGTCCAGGCCAGCAGCCAGGACAGCGGGCTGCCGACCACCACCGCGCCCAGCCCGCCGATCGCCATCACCAGCCCGTTCAGCAACGGCATGCGTGACAGCGGGAACCACATCGACAGCGCCTGGATGGCCGCGCCGAGGCAGACCGACACCCCCACGCCGATCATCGCCCGCCCGGCGGCCAGGCCGGCCATGCCCGGGGCGAAGGCGAACACCAGCGACCCGGCGACGGCCAGCAGCAGCAAGGCGGCCTCGGTACGGCGCGGGCCGTAGCGGTCGAGCAGGATGCCGGCCGGCAGTTGCGCGCAGGCAAAGCCGAGGAAATAGAAACTGGTGAGCAGCCCCAGATCGGCCGCCGACAGGCCTAGCTCGCGCGTCAGGAACGGCGCGAAGCCGAGATTCACGCCCCGGAAGATATATGAGACCAGAAACCCAAGCGAAAACACCGCGAGCACGCGCCAGCGSGGGTTGGCRGCCTGGTTCGGTTGGGAAGCGAGGGAATCGGAGGGGGTTGTCGGGGAGGCGCCTGGCATGATCTTCACCATCGTGGTGCAAAACCTGCGAAAGATACCACGCCCCCAGCAAGCCAGCAGGCCGTGTAACGCTTGCAAATCATTGACGGTGTCTGTTTCCAAGCTGTAACAGTGCCAGGCCCACCGCAATACGATGTGTCCTCTGCATTACCCCAAGATCGAAACGAGAATCGTTGATTTGAGGGTCCAGTTTCAACTTTGAAACGTTTTGGCCCGCAGGCCATTTTTGGCGAATTTCGGTCCACCCTTAGGTCACGAGGATGAGGCCACGTGGCGGAGACAATTCTTCTGCAATTGGCCTCGCCCAAACGACCGATCCGCAGGCCCTTGCTATCGCCCGCTCCGGGGCGGTCCAAACGCATCACCGGCGGTTCCGGTGTACCGCGTTTCAGTTAGGTGTGTCCCCCACACCGCCAGTCCATACGGATGAGTCCCGTCGTCTATGCAGTAATCGGCGCTCCATGGATGTAACGTTTTTGGCCATTTTGGCCTCTACGTCTTTCCCCGGGGAAAAAACGCGTGGACGCCGGGTTGTCTGCACATTTGCCCGCTCATATAGGAATTGCACTGCCTATTTCCAGCGAAAACCCGCAACCGGGTGCATGAGCCGACTCGTAACCATCTAGAAACATTTGGTTACATCGTCTCGCAAACGACGCATGGTCCAACCCCCACCCCTATACAAATCAACGTCTTAGCGTCCGTGGCACGTTCGTCGCGAATGTACCGCAACCACGGAATGCCAGGCCAACCYGCAAAGACAGGCGCCAGGCGGATCCAGAGAACAAGTGGGAACGGGGAAGGCGGTGACGCGAGTCAGCGCCCAGGGAGGAAAAAGCGACCGGCCAGCTGCATGGTCGGTCCGGCCCAGCGGCACGCCGCGAAGCCTCGCAGTCTTGCAGCACTTTCAGGCGCGTTTCGGTCCCTGGAGAGGTTCGGACCGGTACGCGGCACCCGCCCAGGATGCATGCCGCAGGGAGTGGCCATGCATCGGGTGACAAGCGCTAGACCGGCCTTGCCGGGCGTGCGCGAGCCTGAGCCAGGTGGAATCGGAAAGATGTCACGACAGTGCGGCTCTTTCGGTTTGGCCTCGGTCGGAAGTTCGGCCGAAACCTTGTGCCCGATCTCCAGCGGGCGCTTTTTTCCCCACCAACCGTGAAGTGAAGGAGAAAGACATGTCCACCATGTTCGATGGCATCAAGCGTTTCGTTCGTGAAGAAGACGGCGCAGCCGGTGTGGAGTACGCCCTGCTGCTGGCCTTCGTGGCCCTCGTGATGGTGACCTATGGCACCACCGTGAAGACCGCCGTCGGCACCATCTGGAATTCGATCGCCACCGCGCTCGCCGCGGCCTGAACGACTTCCGGCACCCCCGGACCGGGCTCCGCGCCATGGGCCCCGGTCCGGCCAGATTCCTGACATGCCGATCGCATCGATCGCACCGATCCACGGGAAGGCCGCCATGTTCTCCGTTGCCGCAGCCGCCAATCTGAGCCTCGTCGCCATGGTGATCGTCGCTGCCGTGAGCGATGCCCGCTCGCGCCGCATCCCGAACTGGCTCGTGGCCGCCGGACTGACGCTGGCCCTGGTGGCGCAGGTTGCCACCCACGGCCCGGCGGACGGCGCCGTGGTCTGGGTCGGCGGGGCCGCCACCGGCGCGGTCATGCTGCTCGCGGTCTACCTGATGGGCGGCATGGGCGCCGGCGACGTGAAGCTGATGGGGGCCGTGGGGGCCTTTATGGGCGTGGCGGGCGCCGCGCATGTGGCCGTGGTCGGCTTCCTGGCCGGCGGTGCGCTGGCCATCGCCGCCCTGCTGCTGCGCCGCATCGCCGCGGCACGCCGGATCGCCGCACGCAAGCCCGTCCGGCTGCCGTACGGCGTGGCCATCGCCACGGCCACGCTGCTGGTGAAGTGGGAGCTGTTCTGAACAACACGGAGACGGCGCGCCTCCGGCTTGCGCGCCACTAACGAGAAGGTCCCGATGCTGTGACAACAGGGACCAGGAACGGGGGAATCGCCATGCACCACAGCAGCCGCATGCATGCGCCACACAGAGACGCCAGGCCCTGCGCCTCGGCACACCGCCACGGCTCCGGGTCGCGCCCAGACCACCACATGACAGCCGCCAGCGGCCAGGACCCGGCCCGCCGGACCGGACGCCAACGCGCCACCAGGCACGCCGGGCGCCCCGCCATTCCCGCCACGTGCCCGCGCACCCTGGCACATCGCACCATCTTCTTCTGAGCAAGGGAGCCGAAAATGAAGAACCTGCGCATCCTGTTCATGCTGCTGATCGCCACCATCGCGGGGCTCAGCGCCGTCATGCTCGCGTCCCGCTGGCTGCTGCAGCAAGGCAGCAACGGCATCACCAAGGTGGCCGTGGCCGCCGCCGACATCAGCCTGGGCCAGCAGATCACCCCCGAGGCCGTGAAGCTGGTGGACTGGCCCGCGGCCAGCCTGCCGCCCGGCGTGGTCCAGGACGCCACCTCGCTCGCCGGCCGCGTCACCAAGGCCAGCCTCTCGCGCGGCGAGCCGGTGCTGGAGTCCAAGCTGACGCCGATGGGCACCAAGGGCGGCCTCTCGGCGGTCATCGCCGACGGCAAGCGCGCCATCACCGTGCGTGTGAACGACGTGGTCGGCGTGGCCGGCTTCGCCCTGCCCGGCAGCTTCGTCGACATCATCGTCAACACCCAGAAAGACAAGCAGGACAGCAAGGCCAGCGCCGAACGCACCGACCAGTCGATCTCGAAGATCGTGCTCGAGAAGATCCTGGTGCTGGCCGTGGCCCAGGAGGTGAACCGTGACGAGACCAAGCCGAAGGTGGTCAACGCGGTCACGCTGGAAGTGTCGCCCGACGAGGCCGAGAAGCTCGACCTGGCACGCAGCGTGGGCTCGCTCTCGCTGGTGCTGCGCAACCAGATGGACCCGCGCCCGGCCGAGACCGCCGGCGCCACCAAGAATTCCCTCCTCAAGGAACCCGTGATCGCGGCGGCCGCCCCCGTGACCAGGACAGTACAGGTGGTGCGGCACGTGGCGGAGAAAGCCTTCTCCGGCACCTGCATCGGCGTCATCAGCGGCAACCAGCGCAATCAGGAATGCTTTTGAACCACGGCTCACGCGTCTGAGAAAGGCAGGCCCACGCGGTAACTGCCCSCAATGACTGCGCGAACCCACCGGGGGAACATCATGGATCGCATCACCACGCATCAAGGCGCAGCGCGCCGTATCGCACCGCAACTGCAGGCCACCGTGCTCGCGTTGACGGCTCTGGGCATGCTTTGGGGTACGCCTGCCCGGGGGCAGGCTGGCATGGAGGCGGCGATGGCCACGGCCAACGCCGCCGGCCCCACCCGGCCGGTTCGCCTCGCGGCGGTTGGCAATATGCAGGGCAACGTCCAGGGCGGGGTCGCCGCCGAGGCGGCCGCGCCCCGCGACGCCGCGCCGGCACGCGGACCGAACTGCGTCGGCGCCATGCGCGAACGGCGCGAGGTACAGGTGCCGGTCGGCAAATCGACGATGATCGAGATGCCGGAGGCGGTCAAGGCCCGCTCCCTCGGCAACCCCAACGTGGCGCAGGCCATGCTGGTCTCCCCGCAGACGCTCTACGTGCTGGGCCAGGAAGTGGGCACCACCAATATGATCGTGCAGGGCCGCAGCGGCTCGTGCAGCGTGATCGACCTGGTGGTCGGCGCCGATCCCGGCGGGCTGCAGGCCACGCTGCGCGACCTGATGCCCGACGCACGCCGCGTGCGAGTCTCGTCCGCCGCAGACAGCCTCGTGCTGAGCGGCACGGTGCTGGACTCGGTGCAGGCGCAGAAAGTGCTGGACATCGCCAACGCCTTCGTCATGCGCCAGACGCGCGGCCCGGCGCAGAATCCGCAGGGCGCGGCCCAGGGCCAGCAGCAGAACGGGACCATGTCCAACAATCCCGCCAACACCGGCATGCCGATGCGCAGCCCGCGCATCATCAACATGCTGGTGGTGGAAGCGCCCCAGCAGGTCATGCTCGAAGTGAAGGTGGCCGAGGTCTCCAAGAGCCTGATCGACCAGATGGGCTCCGCCGCGAACCTGAACGCCGCGTTCGGCAGCTGGAGCTTCGGGCTGCTGGCCAACTTCCTCTCCGGGGCCCCGGACCTGCTCTCCTTCAGCAAGGCCAACAACCTGCCGCTCAAGTTCGCGCTCGATGCGCAGAAGGGTGACGGGCTGGTCAAGATCCTGGCAGAGCCGAACCTGATGGCGATCAGCGGGCAGGAGGCGAGCTTCCTGGCCGGCGGCAAGGTGTTCATCCCGGTGCCGCAGAGCTTTGGCGGCACGGGCACCACCATCATCCTGCAGGAGGAAACCTTCGGTGTCGGGCTGAAGTTCACGCCGACGGTGATGGAGAACGGCCGCATCAACCTCAAGGTGGCGCCCGAAGTGTCCGAACTCTCGCCGACCGGGGTAGCGCTGACCGCGCCGAACGTGTCGGGCACGTCGATCCTGCCGCTGATCAACACGCGGCGGGCCTCCACCACGCTGCAGGTCTACGACGGTCAGAGCTTCGCCATCGGCGGACTGATCAAGAACAACATCACGGGCAGCCTCAAGGCGCTGCCGGGCGTGGGTGAACTGCCGGTGGTGGGCACGCTGATGCGCAGCACCAACTTCCAGCAGGACCGCACCGAGCTGGTGTTCGTGGTCACGCCGCGCCTGGTGAAGCCGCTGCCGGCCAACTACCCGCTGCCGACCGACACCTTCGGGCCGACCACCCCGGGCGAGGTCTACCTGAACGGCAACATGGAAGGCCACCCCGCCCGCCCGGCCCCGGCCGCGATGCCCGCCCCGGCTGCGGCCCCTGCTGCGGCCCCGATGACGGCCCCTTCCGCCGCGCCCACCACCAGCGTGCCCGCCCCCACCGCCGCAGGCGCCGCCGGCGAATAAGCGCAGACCCGAACCAGGAGCACATCATGACGACCAACTTCCTCCGCCCCGCCGCGCTCGCCGCCCTGCTCGGCACCGTCGCGGGTCTCTCGGGCTGCATGGCCACCACGCCGATGTATGACAAGCAATTCGGCGATTCGGTGCGCACGCTGCGGGCGATGCAGATCCTGAACCCCGATGCCTCGAACAACACCGACCCCGTGACGGGCATCGACGGCCGCGCCGCCACGGCGGCGATGGACCGCTACGGCACCCAGTTCCGCACGCCGCAGTCCGACGCCAACGCCTTCACGATCGGCGTGGGCGCCTCCGGCGGTCTCAACAATATGGGACGGTAGGCCACGCGGCCGCCGCACGCTGTCTCCAGGAGAGAAGCCATGGCAAAGATCGCCGTTGTATCCGCCGACGATGCGCACCTGCACTACGTGGCGGGCCTGATCGCCCAGAGCGCCAACCACGTGGTACAGCGTGTGCGGGCCACGCCGGCCGCCGCGCTGGCCGACCCCGCGCTCACGCTCGGCACCGACCTGCTGATCGTGGACGCGCCCGAGGTCGGCGCGGACGACATCGTCCAGCTGCGCCGCATCACCACCGAGCATCCGGAAACACTGTGCATGCTGTTGACGGCGCACCCGTCCGCCGACCTGTTGATGCGAGCCATGCGCGCAGGCGTGCAGGGCGTGCTGCCGTGGCCACCCGAGGCCCAGGAGTTCCGCGACGAGCTCCAGCGCTGCACCAGCCACGCGCTCAGCAACGGTCGGGCCGAAGGCCAGGTGCTGGCGTTCGCGGCCTGCAAGGGCGGCAGCGGCACCACCTTCGTGGCGGCCAACTTCGCCCACGTGGTGGCTACCCGGCACAAGAAGCGCGTGCTGCTGGTGGACCTGAGCCAGCAGTACGGCGACGCCGCCTTCCTGATGACCGACCAGACCCCGCCCGCCACGCTGTCCGACGTCTGCCGCCAGGTGGACCGGCTCGACGCCGCGCTGCTGGAAGCCTGCGTGACCCACGTCTGCCCCGGCTTCGACGTGGTGCCCGCCGCCGGCGACCCGATCAAGGCAGGCGAGATCAAGGCCGCGCACCTGGAACGCATCATGGCCGTGGCGCGCCAGCAGTACGACGCGGTGGTCTTCGACATCGGCCAGGACATCAACCCCGCCACCCTCGTGGTGCTGGACCACAGCAACCTGATCTACGCGGTGATGCGCCGCAGCCTGGCCCACCTGCGTGCGGGCCGCCGGTTGTTCGACCTCTGCCAGTCGCTGAGCTACCACACCGACCGCGTGCGCCTGGTGCTCAACGGCGACGACCGGCACGCCAGCATCGCCCAGCGCACGCTGGAAGACGCCTTCGGCGTGCGCGTGAGCCATGTGCTGCCGCACGATGCCAGCCCGGTCCGGGACGCGAGCGAGCAGGGCGTGCCGGTGACGCAACTGGCACCGAACAGCGCCATCGCCCGCGCGCTGGCCGACATGGCCCGGCAGCTCTACCCCGACACCCAGCCGCGCCGCGACAACCTGTTGCGCAAGCTGTTCGGCCAGAACAATCAGGTCCATGCCCCGGCGCGCGCCTGACCGGCACCGCCACGGCGACACCAGGAGTCCGAGATGTCACTGCGAGAACAACTCTTCCGCCAGGCCGGCGAAGCCCTGCCCGAGCGCGTGGCGCGCGCCAACGGCGCCGCCGTCCATGGTGTCAACGGCAGTAGCCACGCCCCCAGCGGCACGGCCGGCTCGGGCGCGGTGACGCCCGCCTACCAGCAACTGGCGCTGGAGATCCACCAGACATTGGTCGATCGTGTGGAACTCAGCCGCCTCCAGCACATGCCGCCCGAACAGGTCCGGCGCGAGCTGGCGCAGCTGGTGGAGCGGATCATCGAGGAAGGCAACCATCCGGTGAACGAGTCGGAGCGGCGCCGCCTGGTCTCGGACGTCCAGGACGAGATGCTCGGCTACGGGCCGCTTGAGCCGCTGCTGGCCGACCCCACCATCTCCGACATCCTCGTCAACACCGCGCGCCACGTCTACGTGGAGCGGCGCGGCAAGCTCGAGCTGACCGACGTGACCTTCCTCGACGACGCCCACCTGCTGCGCGTGATCGACAAGATGGTGTCGCGCATGGGTCGCCGCATCGACGAATCGAGCCCGATGGTCGACGCGCGCCTGCCGGACGGCTCGCGCATCAACGCCATCATCCCGCCCTCGGCCATCGACGGCCCGCTGCTCTCGATTCGCCGGTTCTCTGTGAACCCGTTGCAGATCAAGGACCTGATCGGCCTGAGCACGCTGACCGACGAGATGGCCCAGCTGCTCGACGCCATGGTGCGCGCCAAGCTCAACATCCTGATCTCGGGCGGCACCGGCAGCGGCAAGACCACGCTGCTGAACATCCTCTCGGGCTTCATTCCGGCCGACGAGCGCGTCGTGACGATCGAGGACGCGGCGGAACTGCAGCTGCGCCAGCAGCATGTGCTGCGCCTGGAGACGCGTCCGGCCAATATCGAGGGCCGGGGCGAGATCACCCAGCGTGCGCTGGTCAAGAACGCGCTGCGGATGCGGCCGGACCGGATCATCCTGGGCGAAGTGCGCGGCGCCGAGGCGCTGGACATGCTCCACGCGATGAACACCGGCCACGAGGGCTCGCTGGCCACCATCCACGCCAACACGCCGCGCGATGCACTGACGCGGCTCGAGAACATGATCAGCATGGCCGGCCTGGCGCTGCCCACGCGCACCATGCGCCAGCAGGTCACCTCGGCGCTGTCGGTGGTGGTGCAGGTCTCGCGCCTCACCGACGGGCGCCGCAAGCTCGTCAGCGTGCAGGAGATCACCGGCATGGAGGGCGAGGTCGTCAACATGCAGGAGATCTTCACCTTCCGCCGCCAGGGCGTGGAGCGCGACGGCCGCATCCGCGGGCACTTCTGCGCCACGGGCGTGCGGCCAAAGTTCTGCGAGCGGCTCCAGGCCTTCGGCATCCATCTGCCGGAGTCGCTGTTCGACCCCGCCGTGCAGCACGAAGTCTAGGAGCGCGCCATGAATCCGATGATGATCGCCTTCGCGCTGTCGGTGTTCCTGGCCATCGTGCTGGGCGGGGTCGGCGCCTACCTGTGGTGGAACACCTATCACAGCCAGCACGCGCGGCGCTTCAGCCATCGCGTGGAGGCGGCGCTGCTCAACAGCGCCGGCCACGGGCAGGACGCCGGCATCCTCAAGCAGCGCGTGATGAGCCAGTCGCCGGCCCTGGCCCGGCTGCTGCGGCGCCTGCCGCGCATGCAGGCGCTGGATCACCTCATGCTGCAATCGGGCATGAATATGTCCGTGGGACGCTTCCTGGCCCTCACGYTGGCCGCGCCCAGCCTCGCCGGCATGGTGCTGACGACGCTGAACGCGCCGTGGTATGCCGTGCTGCTGATGGCCGGCGCGGCCAGCACGCTGCCGCTGCTGTTCGTGCTGCACAAGCGGGGCAAGCGGCTCGCGACGCTGGAAGCGCAGTTGCCCGAGGCCGCCGACCTGATCAGCCGCGCGCTGCGCGCCGGCCACTCGCTGCCCAGCGCGCTGGACATGGCCGGCAACGAGCTGCCGGCGCCCATCGGCACGGAACTGGGCCTGGTGTTCGGCGAGATCAACTACGGCATTCCACTGCACGACGCGCTGGCCGGCCTGACCGACCGGGTGCCGATCGAGGACCTGCGCTACCTGGTCATCGCGGTGCTGATCCAGCGCGAGTCCGGCGGCAACCTGGCCGAGATCCTCGACAACGTGGCCAGCCTGATCCGCAAGCGGCTGCAACTGCTGGACAAGGTGCGCGTGCTGTCGGCCGAAGGCCGGCTCGGCGGCTGGATCCTGACGCTGCTGCCGGTGGTGGTCGGCGGCATCGTGTTCCAGATCAATCCCGAGATGATGGCCACGCTGTGGACCGACCCGACCGGCATCCAGATGCTCTGGTACGGCGTCGCCATGACCTGCGTGGGCATCTTGTGGATGCGCCAGATCGTGCGGATCCACGTGTAGGGCAGGCATTCAGGCACCCCAATTACCGAGGCGGGAAGATTCCCGGACAACCATGCCAACCACAACGATCCTGCTGTTGGGCGTCACCTTCGCCATCGTCTTCGGCGCGGCCTGGGTCGCGATGATCGTGATGCGCCCGAACCCCGTGGCCCGCCGGCTCGGCCAGATCGAGCGCGAGGCGCCCGGCGGCGCGCCGATCCCCGACGGCCGCCGCGAATGGATGCGCCGGRTGGAGCGGCTGGCCCGGCCGCTGGCGCAGCTCTCGCTGCCGAAGGAGGGCTGGGAGAACTCCGCGCTGCGCACGCGCTTCATCCATGCCGGATGGCGCTCGGCCGAGGCGATTCCGCTCTACTTCGGCATCAAGACCGTGCTCGCGTTCGGCCTGCCGATGGCGCTCTGGGTAGCGCTGGTCGGCGAGGTGGAAGCCGCGCGGCAGCAGGAATTCATGACGGGACTGTTCGCGATGGCGGTGGCGGGCTTCTACCTGCCCAACTTCGCGCTGCGCTGGAAGGTGGGCCGCCGCCAGCGCGACATCTTCGAGGCCTTCCCGGACAGCCTGGACCTGATCATGGTCTGCGTGGAAGCCGGCCTGAGCCTGGATGCCGCGATCCTGCGCGTGGTGGCGGAGATGCGCACCGCCCGCCCCGCCATGGCCGAGGAATACGAATTGCTGACGCTGGAGCTGCGCGCCGGCCTGCCGCGCGACAAGGCGCTGCGCAACCTGTCGGCACGTACCGGCGTGGAGGATGTGAGCATGCTGGTGGCGATGCTGATCCAGGCGGACCGCTTCGGCACCAGCGTGGCGGATTCGCTGCGCGTGCATTCGGACATGCTGCGCACCAAGCGCCACTCGCTGGCCGAGGAACGCGCGGCCAAGATCGGCACCAAGATCCTGTTCCCGCTGATCTTCTGCATCTTCCCGTCGCTGTTYGTGGTGCTGCTCGGGCCGGCCGCCATCCAGGTGGTCACCGCCCTGCGCAGCGTGACCAACAACTGACCCCGCCGGAGCCCGCCATGCGTCGACCCGCCCTTCGTCCCCCTCGCCCCCTTCCCCCCCGGCACCGCCAGCCGGGCGGCCCGCGCCACGCCGGCGCCGCCGCCGTGGAATTCGCGCTGATCTTTCCGCTGCTGCTGTTCATCGTGTTCGGCGTGATCGAGTTCGGCACCGCGCTTTATGACAAGTCCGTGGTCACCAACGCCAGCCGCGAGGCGGCCCGCGCCGGCGTGGTGCTGAAGTCCCCGGCGATGACCAACACCCAGATCAAGCAGGTGGCGCTCAACTACTGCACCAACAAGCTGGTCACCTATGGCGCCGCCGCCACCTGCACCTTCCCGCTGACCGTCTCGCCGTGCGCGTCGACCGGGACCGCGCTGACCGTGCAGGTGTCGTACACGTTCAACGGCCTGCTGCTCGGCCCGCTGATMCGGCCCTTCACCGGGCCGCTGACGATCAACGCGCTCACCACCATGCTATGCGAGTAGCCCAAATCTAGAGACAGGAGGTGTGCCATGCGCCAGGAAACCCTGCGGCAGGACCCGCCAGCCCGACTGACCCGTCGGCACCGCCAGCGCGGCGCCATCGGCATCATGATGCCGTTCATGCTGATCTCGGTGCTGTCAGTGGGCGCGCTGGCGGTGGATGTCGCCCATCTGGCCATCGTACGCAACGAGTTGCAGAACGCCGCCGATGCCGCCGCGCTGGCCGGGGCGGCCGGGCTGTTCCCGGCCAATCCCAAGCCCGCCTGGACCGCGGGCGTCACCAAGGGCACGAACGCCATCAGCCTGAACAAGGCCGCCGGCGTCACGCTGACCAGCGGCACGGTGCAGGCCGGCTACTGGAACCTGACCGGCACGCCGGCCGGGCTCCAGCCGCAGGACATCACGCCGACGTCCAATGACGTGCCCGCAGTGCAGGTGACCATCAGCCGGGGGGCGGGCAGCAACGGCGGGCCCGTGCCGACCCTGCTGGCGCAGGTCTTCGATGGCGCCGCGGCAAGCACCACCGCCACCGCGGTGGCGGTGATCGCAGCGCCGGGCATCATCGGCAACGGCGGGCTGTTCCCGGTGGCCCTGAGCCAGTGCCTGTACAACAACTTCTGGGACAGCGCCACCAACCAGCCCAAGMTCGATCCGGCGACCAAGAAGCCCTACCTGTTCCGCATCGGGTCCGCCTACCACTACGGGCCGTGCGAATCGGGCCAGTGGACTACGTTCAAGTCCACCGACAACAGCGCCACCGCCACGCGCGACCTGCTCCAGAGCGGCAACCCGTCGCCGGTGGCCATCGGCGACAAGATCTGGATGCAGGACGGTACCAAGACCTCGAACTACAACTATGTGGGGGTCAACCAGGACTACCTGCTGCCGGTCACCTCGTCGCTCAACCCGGGCTCGCTCGGCCCGATCACCGCATTCGCGGCGTTCCATATCACCGCCTCGGTGGGCGGCAGCGGCAAGTACATCGAGGGCTACTTCATCCCCAACTTCAAGGTCACGAACAGCGGCGGCGGCGTCGGGCCGTACTACGGCGGCTACGTCCCCCCGCGCCTGGCCCACTAGCCAGGAAAGGAGCCAGTGGCACGGCCGGGCCTCCGGGCACGGCCAGCCCCTCGCGCTGCCCCCCATGAGCAGCGCCGAGGCCCCCCTGGCTCCTCTTTTGCAGCCTGGTCTTGACCAGGCTGTCTTTTTTTTGAAGAATCGATCGCACACCAACATGGCGAGTCCGGGAGCCCCCATGAAGTTGCGCATCCTCAGCGACATCCACCTGGAGCACAACCAGACCGACGCGATTCCCGCGTGCGCGGCGGACCTCGTGATCCTGGCCGGCGACATCGCCAACGGCCGCGACGGCATCGACTGGGCCGCCCGCACCTTCGATGTGCCRGTGGTCTACGTGCCCGGCAACCATGAGTACTACGAGAACAACTTCGACACCGTGGACCGCCTGATGGCCGAAGCGGCGGAGGCGGCGCCCAACGTGGCGCTGCTCAACGGCGCCGTGGCCGAGTACGCCGATGGCGACGGCCGCCCGGTGCGCGTGATCGGCACCACCTGGTGGACCGACTACTGCCTCTACGGCACCGACCGCATCGACGACGCCATGCAGGCCTGCGCCCGCGTGGTGGTGGACTACCGGCTGATCGAAACCACCGACGAGGCCGGCCAGCATCGCCCCTACACCCCCGCCGACGCCCTGGCCCGCCACCGCGCCGCCACCGCCTGGCTGACGGACACCCTGGCCGAACCCTTCGACGGCAAGACCGTGGTCGTCACCCACCACGGCCCCGACCTCGGCAGCCTGGACCCCCGCTACGCCCACGACATCGTCTCCGCCGGCTTCCTCTCCCGCCGCCCCGACCTCGTGGCCCAAGCCGACCTCTGGATCCACGGCCACACCCACACCAGCTTCGACTACTGGATCGACCAGTCCCGCGTAGTCTGCAACCCGCGCGGGTATATATCGAGACGAACGGGCAACCCGGAGAACCCGGTGTTTGATTGGGGGCGGGTGGTGGAGATCTAGACCCCCGCCCCCTCCGCCCCCAAACAAAAACCCCCGCGAGCTTGCGCCCGCGGGGGTTTTTGTCAGACGTCGACGAGACCCGAAGGCCTCGTCTGGTCCGGCGTGATTTACATCATGCCGTCCATGCCGCCCATGCCGCCCATGCCGCCCGGCATGGCCGGAGCCGACTCTTCCTTCGGCGATTCAGCCACGGCGCAGTCCGTGGTCAGCATCAGCGAAGCAACCGAAGCGGCGTTTTGCAGCGCGGTGCGGGTCACCTTGGTCGGGTCCAGCACGCCCATTTGCACCAGGTCGCCGTACTCGCCCGAGGCAGCGTTGTAACCGTAGTTACCGTTGCCTTCGATCACCTTGGCCACCACGACCGAAGCCTCTTCACCAGCGTTCAGCACGATCTGGCGCAGCGGTTCTTCCATGGCGCGCAGCACGATCTTGATACCGGCGTTCTGGTCGGCGTTCTCGCCTTGCAGACCCGAGATCGCAGCGCGGGCGCGCAGCAGGGCCACACCACCGCCGGGGACGATGCCTTCTTCCACGGCAGCGCGGGTGGCGTGCAGCGCGTCTTCCACGCGTGCCTTCTTTTCCTTCATTTCGACTTCGGTGGCAGCGCCAACCTTGATCACGGCAACACCGCCGGCCAGCTTGGCCACGCGCTCTTGCAGCTTTTCACGGTCGTAGTCCGAAGTGGCTTCTTCGATCTGGGCGCGGATCTGCTTCACACGGCCTTCGATGGCCGAGCCGTCGCCGGCGCCGTCGATGATGATCGTGTTTTCCTTGCCGATCTCGATGCGCTTGGCTTGGCCCAGGTCGTTCAGGGTCGCCTTTTCCAGCGTCAGGCCGATTTCCTCGGCGATCACGGTACCGCCGGTCAGGATGGCGATGTCTTCCAGCATGGCCTTGCGGCGGTCGCCGAAGCCCGGGGCCTTCACGGCAGCGGTCTTCAGGATGCCACGGATGTTGTTCACCACCAGCGTTGCCAGGGCTTCGCCCTCGACGTCTTCGGCGATGATCAGCAGCGGACGGCCAGCCTTGGCCACTTGCTCCAGCACCGGCAGCAGGTCACGGATGTTCGACACCTTCTTGTCGAACAGCAGGACGAACGGGCTGTCCAGGGCAACAACCTGCTTTTCCGGGTTGTTGATGAAGTACGGCGACAGGTAGCCGCGGTCGAACTGCATGCCTTCCACGACTTCCAGCTCGTCGGCCAGCGACTTGCCGTCTTCCACGGTGATCACGCCTTCCTTGCCAACCTTGTCCATGGCTTCGGCAATGCGCTCGCCGATCGAGGCGTCGCTGTTGGCCGAGATCGCGCCAACCTGGGCGATTTCCTTGCTGGTGGTGGTGGGCTTGGACAGCTTCTTCAGCTCTTCCACGGCAGCGCCGACAGCCTTGTCGATGCCGCGCTTCAGGTCCATCGGGTTCATGCCGGCGGCAACGAACTTCATGCCTTCGCGGACGATCGACTGGGCCAGCACGGTAGCGGTGGTGGTACCGTCACCGGCGTTGTCGCTGGTCTTGGAAGCCACTTCCTTGACCATCTGCGCGCCCATGTTCTGGAGCTTGTCCTTCAGTTCGATTTCCTTGGCCACGGACACGCCGTCCTTGGTCACGGTCGGGCCGCCGAAGCTGCGCTCCAGCACCACGTTGCGACCCTTCGGGCCCAGGGTCACCTTCACTGCGTTGGCGAGAATGTTCACGCCTTCGACCATCTTGGCACGGGCGGCGTCGCCGAACACTACGTCTTTTGCTGCCATGTTCTGTTTCTCCTGATCTGTACGAGTGACGCGTGGATTACTTGTTGACCACGGCCATGATGTCTTCTTCGCGCATGACCAGCAGTTCCTGGCCATCCACCTTCACGCCTTGGCCGGCATACTTGCCGAACAGCACGCGGTCACCCACCTTGACGTCGAGGGCAATGTTGTTGCCCTTGTCATCCTTCTTGCCGGGGCCGATGGCGAGGACTTCGCCTTGATCGGGCTTCTCGGCAGCATTGTCGGGAATCACGATGCCGGATGCGGTCTTGGTTTCATTGTCCAGACGCTTCACGATCACACGGTCGTGCAGAGGACGCAGGTTCATACGGACTCCTAGGTACAAAAAGTGAGTTTTGATTCACAAATGGCCGTCTGAAGGCGACGGCCAACGGTTTTCGGGTACCGCAAGGGCTCTGTTAGCACTCACCCCCGGGGAGTGCTAATTATAGGGACGAGGGTTGTCGTTTTCAAGACAGGCGCTGAATACGGGGTTTCCCTACACAAGGGTTTACCCTATGACTTATGATCCGCCGCAACCGTGGAGTCTATATCTTGGCGAATCCCATTCCGAAGTCGATACCGATGCCGAACGACCCGGACCTCGTGCCGGGCATGCCTTACCGCCACTACAAGGGCGGCGCCTACCGTGTGACCGGCCTGGGCCGCTTCGAGGCCGACCTGGCGCCCGTGGTGGTCTACGAGTCCATGCGCGACCGCTCGATCCTGTGGGTGCGCACGGCGGAAGTCTTCACCGAGCCGGTGCGGACCGACGCGGGCGAGATGCCCCGCTTCGCGCCGGACTGGCCGGCCGCGCTGGCCCGCCTGGACTTCCTGCCGCGCCAGACCGTGCTCCAGGCGCTGGCGCTCTATGAGGCGCCCTATCGCCGCTACCACGGCCGCACCCATGTGCTCGAGATGTTCGAGGTGGCGCACGCCCGGGGCCTCGCGCTGAACCCGGCGCAGGCGCTGGCGGTGCTGTTTCATGACGCCGTGTACGTGCCCGGCTGCGAGCACAACGAGGCCGCCTCGGCGGCGTTGATCGAAACCATGGTGGATGAGGTGGACGACGACGTGCTGCGCCAGGCCATGCAGATCGTGCTGGACACCCGCGCGCACACGCCGACGGCGCCCGACGCGGCCACGGTGCTCGATCTGGACCTGTACCGGCTGGCGGCCCCCGCCGAGGCGTTCGACGCCTATACGCAAGCCGTGTTCGAGGAGAACCGCGCGCTGCTGGCCCGGCGCACCGGGCTGGCCGGCGCGGCGCTGCACGCGGCCTTCATGGCACGCCGCGTGGGCTTCCTCACTACGCTGGCGCAGCGCGAGCGGCTGTTCCTGACGCCCGCCTTTGCCGATGCCGAGCAAGCCGCGCGCAACAACATCGCCCGGATCGCGGCCGCCCGGCCCCCGGCTTAGTCGAGTCCGCTGCTGTCGAGGTAGCCCAGCGCCTCGCGCACCTCGCGGCGCGCCTTGAGCACATAGCCGACCCGGCGGTCGCGAATGACGAGGACGAGCACCTCGGCCTGCACCATCTCGCTGAAGTGATGGGCCGCGCGATGGAGGGTGAGCCCGGCAAGCTGGGCGAGCTGGTCGGCCGGCAGGCCGTCATCGCCGGCCTCGAGCAAGGCGCGGCAGATGGCCGCGCGCGCGGGCACGGCGAGCAGCGCAAACGTCAGCGCGCTTTCCTGAGTGGCCATGTCCAACCCCGTGTCGTGATGGTTGCGTTCGTTTGTACCGTGCTGACGCGGCAAACGCAAGTCTGCGGTCCGGGTGTTGCGCTGACCCCTCATCCGGCAGGCCGTGCCGGTCACCACGCGTATCGCACGCCCACACGCACCGCGTATTGGTAGTAATCCTGCTGGCCCCATGCGCCGGACACGCTGGTCCAGCCCGACCACGACTTGTTCAGCGCCAGGTTCATGCCCACCTTGGCTTCGAAGCGGTTGCGCGGGTACATCGAACCCAGTTGCACCTGGTTGAAGGCGATGTGGCTCTCGGTGTCCGAGTACCACCAGTTGAGCGTGACATAGGGTTGCAGCTTGCGACCGTCTTCGCGCACGAACGTGCGGTGCGTTCGCACGCCCAGCCGCGTCAGGATGCCGCTCGCACTGGCGCCACGCACGCGGGTGCCGTTCGGCTCGTCGATGTCGCTCTCGTTGTAGTCGACGTAGATCAACTGCGCCTGCGGTTCGACGACCCAGCCGCCGCGCAGCGGCATGGCATAGCCGACCTCGCCAGACACCGCCAGCCCGTTCGCGCTGTACTTCACCGTGGGCAACTGGTCGCCTTCCACGCGGTTGCTGAACCAGCCGTACTGGAACCATGCGTCGGCATAGGCGCCGTGCTTCTTCTCGTCGTCCTGGTACCAGGTGCCGTAGATCCCGAGGCTCCAGCCCTCGACCTTGCCTTTCGCGTGTGCACTGTTGGCTTGCGCCTCGGCATCGCTGCTGGCGTAGCCGTAGCTGCCCATCACGCCCGCATGCAGGCGGCTCGCCACGCCGCCCGCCTGCCACGTCGCCAACTCCGCGCCGCCTTGCAGCAGGAACGAATCGGTGCTGGTCTTGAACACGCCATCCTTGCTACGCCCGCCTTCCCACTTGCCCACCATGCGCAGCCAGCCCGCACCCGGCTTGCCTTGCCCCACGAGGCCCACCCCCTCCGCATACTGCGGCTCGCCGCGRCGATCATGCAGGCTATGCACGAACATCTGGCCCGACAGGCGTTGATTGGCAAGATACGCGCCCACCTCTGGCCGATACAGCGGACGTACCGGCCTGGGCACATCGGGCACAGGGTCCGGCGCCGGGCTCGGAGCGGGGCCCGGCGCGGGGTCGGGCGGCGGCGGAGGCGGGTCCTGCTCGGAGCGCAGGTACCAGGCTTGCGGCGCGGTGCCGTCGATGCTGCCCCGGAACAACCGGTATTCATAAGGGCCGGCCACCGCGCGGCCGTCGATCGAGAACGCACCGGCCTGCGTCGTGCCGCCGTTGATCGTATCGACGAGCTGGATGCCGCTCGCGCTCGTGACCAGCCCCGGCCCCCCCGCATTCGTCACCCGTAGCCTGGACGTGCCGGAGGCKGTCCCGCCGTCGATCACCAGCTTGTCCGATGGCGAGCCATCGCCACCCAGATAGGTGTTGAGCCCGATGACGCCGTCGCCGCTGTACTGGCCGACGGTCAGCGTCTTGAACACCCCGCCCACCGGTGCGGAGAACAGGATCTGGCTTGGGTCGTTGTTGAGCGTCGTGAGCCGCGAGTCGCCGGTGAGGTTCCACGTGCTGTCCCGCAGGACGAGATTCGACGTACTGCCTGCCTCGGTCAGCGCCGCACCGGTCAGCGTGGAGCCGGCGTCAGCATTCAGGTTCAGCGTGCCGCCACCCGTGACGTTGAACAACGCCCCGCTGCCATGCAATGATGACGTTGTCATCGACACGTTCATCGTCCCCCCGTTCATGGCAATGCCAGCGCCCTGCTGGGAGACGAGGGTCGAACCCGCAGCGGTCAGCGTGCCCGCGCCGCCGGCCGCTTCGTATTGCACCGCGTTGGCGCCGGCGCCACTGGCCGTGACCGTGCTGTCGACCAACGACAGCACACTGTCGCCACGCACACGAACGCCATGCGACCCCGTACCGCTTGTGTTGACGGTGACCCCGGTCGCCGCGAGTGAGGCGCCGCCCACGGACGCGCCTGGAATGATCGCCGCATCCGGATCATTCACGGCACCCACCTGGTCAGGTTCGCCCGAGCCCACCGTGCTGAGGCCCACGGCGTCATTGCCCGTCGTTGTCACGGAACCACCGTTCATGACAAGTCGCGCGGCGTTCCTCGCCGTAGCGCCTTCGCTGCCCACGCCACGCGTGGTCACGGCGACGTTGCCCGCGGTCAGCGTGGTCTGCGTGATGGCAACCAGCCCGATGGCGCCATCACCCGACGTCTCCACCGAACCGCCCGTCATCGTTACGGATGCCGGCGTGCCCGTTCCCGCGCCCGCAGCACGTGCTCCATAGGCGGTGGCGCCAGACGTGCTGATCCGCACGCCATCGGCCACGACCACGCCACCTGCCCCGCCCGCACTGTCGCCGTAGGCCACCAGACCGTCACCGTCAGCGCCCGTCGTCGTCACCGTGCCGCCGCTTACCTGGACACGCCCTGCGGTCAACGCCACGACACCCGCACTGCCAGGGCCCCGCGCTGTCACGCTCGTATTGGTCAATGTGGTCACGCCGCCGGCAATCGCGTTGGCGGCCCGCGCCTGGTTTCCATCGGCTTCAATCGACAGGTCGCGGGCGTTGATCGTCGATTGCACGTCTTGCGCGACAAGCCCCCGCGAAAACCCGCCGGCCGCCAGGACGAAGCCGCCCACCAAGTCGAGCTTCGCGCCAGTATCAGCCACCACCGCGGTGCGCAGCCCGCCCGTGGCAATGACCTCGATGGTCCCTCCCGTGTTGTCGAACGTTCCGGCTGCGCCGCCGCGCACCCATAACCCGGTACCTGCCACGCGTATCAACCCTGCGTTGGTGCCTGCCAGCGTATTGGCGCTGAAGACGACCCCATTCAGGCCAGAAACCTGGCCCGTGGCGCCCTGCGTGAACGTCCCGCCCTGCACGAAGATGACCGTGTCCTGCCCCCCTTGCAACAGTCCGTTGTTGGTCACCGTGCCGGGCGCGCCCATGTGGATGGCACGGTCTCCGCTGGAGATCGTGGCGCCGGCGTGATTGATCACCGTCGCCCCGCTATTCGCGTACAAGCCGCCGAATGGTCCGGCCCCCGTCGTTGCCGAGGTGCTCACCGTGCCGTAATTCTCGAAGCGTGAGCCACCCGGAGTGAGAGCGTCAAGGGAGATCCCGTCATTGGTTCCCGTGATCGTGCCGCGATTGACGAGATTCCAGTTCCGCGTGTTATTCGCATTCAGGCCATCATCCGTGGCTACCGCGATAACGGTACCGGCGGGCGCCTCAAAGTTCGTCGCCGCAGGATCGAGCGTCTGCAAACGGACCGTGGAGGTCGAGGATGGAACGGTGACGACTTGCGCATGAAGCAGTGAATATGGCGCCACCAGCGTTGCCGCAGCGAGCTTCGCTTTGAAGGTTTTCATATGCGCCCTCTCTAGAAACATCCTTGTCAGAGTCTGCGTGGACTGCGCCATCACGCGGCATCGACGTGAAAGTACAACCATCCTAGGCGCTGAAAGAGGTACGTCAAATGATGATGTTTTACATCGCCACAACACATCCTCGGGGGATGTGCGAGTGACTGCGCGCGACAATTCAGGCCCGTCAGATTCGGGKCGGGATACTACAGTCGGAGGAGGATGGGGCGCGGCGTCGCCGCTGGCACGTAACAGCGGTGTCGCTGTCGGTGATGGCCCCTCTCCCACTTGCAGGATGCATGGCAGGAGAGGGGCGGGAGGTGAGGAACGGTATCTGGCCGACGCGGCCAGCGTGCCTCAGACCACGAACGGCAACTGGCGCTGGCGCTTGCCAGTGAGGCGGAACAGCGCGTTGGCCACTGCCGGCGCGATGGCCGGCACGCCCGGTTCCCCGAGGCCGGTCGGGTTGTCCTGCGAGGGGACGAAGAACACGTCCACCTGCGGGGCGTCCGGCATGCGGGGCGGCGGGTAGTCGGGGAAGTTGCTGTTCTTCACCGCGCCGTTCTCGATCTCGATGGCAAACCCGGGCCGGGTCATCGACAGCCCGAACACGCAGCCGCCCTGGATCTGCGCCTCGGCCGAGAGCGGATTGACCACGCGGTTCGCGTGCACGCCGGCGGTCACACGGTGCACGCGCGGCTCACCCTTGACTACCGACACGTCCACCACATAGGCCACCACCGAGCCGAACGACTCATGCACGGCCACACCCCAGGCATGCCCCTTCGGCAGCTTCTTCTTGCCGTAGCCGGACTTGTCCACCGCCAGTTGCAGCGCGGCGCGGTGCCGGGCGTGCTTTTGCGGGTCCAGCCGGGCCAGGCGCCACGCCACCGGGTCCTGCCTGGCGGCGGTAGCCATCTCGTCGGCCAGCGTTTCCTTGACGAAGCCCGTGTGCGTGTTGCCCACCGAGCGCCACCAGAGCACCGGCACGTCCACCTTCGGATGATGCACGGCCAGTTGCAGCGGCACGTCGTAGTCGTTCTCGACGATGCCCTCGGTCATCGTCACGTCCACGCCGTTCTTGACCATCATCGACTCGAACGGCGTGCCGCTGACGATCGACTGGCCGACGATGGTGTGCTGCCAGCCCACCACGGCGCCCTTGGCGTCCACGCCGATGCGCGCGCGGTGCACGTGCAGCGGCCGGTAGTAGCCGCCCTTGATGTCGTCCTCGCGGCTCCACATCACCTTGAGCGGCTCGGTGTGGCCGTTGCCGACCCACGTGCGCAGCACGTTGGCGGCTTCCACCAGATAGTCCGAGGTCGGCACCGCGCGCCGGCCGAAACCRCCGCCGGCCATCATCGTGTTCAGCGTGACCTTCTCCGGCGCCAGCCCCAGCGTGCGGGCGATGGCGGCCTGGTCGACGGTCTGGAACTGCGAGCCCACCCACACCTTCACCGCCGTGGCCTTGTTGCCGGCAACCTCGGCCTGCATGGTGCAGTTGAGCGGCTCCATCGGCGCGTGGGCCAGGTAYGGCAGGCGGTATTCGGCGTCGATGACCTTCGCCGCGCCCTTGAGCGAGGCGTCGATGCCCTCCAGCGGCYTSGCCACCGTGCCCGGCTGCGTGGCCAGCTTGCTGTACTGGTCGAACAGCGCGGCGGTGCTCACCGTCGAGCCGGTGTCTTCCCAGACGATCTCCAGCGCCTCGCGCGCGGTCTTGGCGGGCCAGTAGCCATCGGCCACCACGGCCACGCCGGTGCCGCCACGGTCCACGGGCACCAGCATCACATCGACCACGCCCTTGATCTTGCGCGCGCGGTCGGCGTTGAACGTCTTGACCTTGCCGCCAAAGCGCGGCGGGCGGGCCACCACGGCCACGACCATGTCCTTGAGCCGGGTGTCGATGCCGAACACGGCGTCGCCGTGCAGCTTGGCCGCCGAATCCAGGCGCGGCGTGGGCTTGCCGACGATGCGGAACTGCGCCGGGTCCTTGAGCGTGACCTGCGCCGGCACGGGCAGGCCCATGGCGGCGTTGGCCAGCTCGCCATACGTCGCGCGATGGCTGCCGGAGGTGACCACGCCCAGCGACGTGCTGCAGCTCGCCGGGTCCACCTTCCACTGCTGGGCCGCCGCCGAGATCAGCATCGCCCGGGCGCGCGCGCCCAGCTCACGATACTGCTGGAACGAGTGGTTCAGGGCCGTGGAGCCCCCGGTGATCTGGATGCCGAAGGCSGGGTCCTTGTACGCGTCGCCGGCCGGGGCCAGCACCGCGCGCACGTTCTTCCAGTCCACATCCAGTTCCTCGGCCAGCGCCATCGGCAGGGCCGTGTGCACGCCCTGGCCGAACTCGAGCCGGTTCACGGCCACCGTCACGGTGTTGTCCGGGCCGATGATCAGGAACGCCTGCGGCGCGGACGGCGCCTTGGGGGCGCCTTCCTGGGCCTGCGCAACCGCGCTGAGCCCGCCGATGCCGATCGCCAGCCCGCCGCCAGCCAGCCCGCCCAGCTTCAGGAAGCTGCGCCGCGAGAGCGGGGCGATGCCTTCTGCCGGCGCGGACGCCTCGTTCACCGGCGCGCCGCTGCCGCCGGCCAGTGCTTCAATGCCACGAATTCGCATGATGATTCCCCGCTCAGGCGATGGCCCGGGCGGCATCCTTGATGGCCGCGCGAATCCGTTGATAGGTGCCACAGCGGCAGATGTTGCCAGCCATGGCCTGGTCGATGTCGGCGTCGGTGGGGCGCGGCTTGCTGCGCAGCAGGCCCACGGCGCTCATCACCTGCCCGTTCTGGCAGTAGCCGCACTGGGCCACGTCGTGGCGCAGCCAGGCGTCGAGCACGGCGCGGCCGATCTTGTCGTCCGGCATCGATTCGATGGTGCCGACCTTGCTGCCGGCCACGGCCGAGATCGGCATCACGCAGCTACGCGTGGCCTGGCCGTTGATGTGGACCGTGCAGGCGCCGCAGGCGGCCATGCCGCAGCCGAACTTGGTGCCGGTCATGCCGAGGTTGTCGCGCAGGGCCCAGAGCAGTGGCGTGGACGGATCGGCGTCCACGTCCACGGTCTTGCCGTTGAGGGTGAGGGTAGTCATTGCGGGGAACTCCTTGGGTGCGTTGCCCTTAGTCTTCTTGCATCGCACCGCCGGGCTCGTTGGCAAGCAACGTGGCACGGGATCCCTGGCCACCCGGCGGCGCCCACGGAGGATAGAACAAATTCGAGAAACGTGCGCCGCCCTACGCACACGGGTGGGCGTGCACCGGGATGGGGCGAAACGAAAGTTTCTGGGCCCTGCTAATTAAGTAGCGCCCCTTCTATTTAGTCGCGGACAAATAGAGATGCAGCGCGTTGAGGTCGGTGTCGTTCATCTTGGCGAACGAGGAGAACGGCATGACCCGGCTGACGTCGGTGCCGTCCGGCCGCTTGCCGGTGCGCATCATGGCGACGAACTGGTCCGGCTGGGGGTAGCGCTTCATCACGCCGTTCGGGCGCAGGTCGGCGGCCGGCGGCCAGTCGGGCGGCGCGCCGGGGATATGGCCGCCGCGCAGGTCGCCGCCATGGCAGCCCATGCAGGCATTGGCCATGTACTGGCCATAGGCCGGCGTCACCGCGGCGGCAATCGCCGGCGCGGGCGGCAGGTCATGGTTGATCTTCTCGGCGGCGTCCCGGATCACGCCCGCGCCGTACAGCCCCTGCGCGAACCACGGGAAGCGCACTTCGGCCGGCTGCCCGTTGGCCGGCGGCAGGCTGCGCACGTAGGCCACCAGCGCGCCGAAGTCCTCGTTTGAAAGCCGGTTGTAATCCTCGCTCGGCATGATCAGCAGCGGCCGGCCCGTTGGCGCCACGCCGTGGCGGATGGCGCGGTCCCAGTCCTCCGGGCGRTATTTGGCGACGTCGGGGTTGGCCTGGGTGATGTCCGGCGCCCGCACGCGCAGGCCGTTGGGCTCGTCGAAGACCTGCTTGCCGGCGCCCTTGGCGCCGTGGCAGTCCATGCAGCCGCGCGATTCGTAGAGATATTTGCCATGGGCGATGGCGGCGGTGTCGGTGGGAATCGTCACCGGGGTCACGTTGACCTTCACAGTCCGCGCGAGCTTGCGTCCGCCCCACCAATAGGTACTGCCCACGGCCACCACCACCACGACAACGAAGGTAATCGACGCCGAACTGGCGATGCGGAAGAATCGCGCAATATCCATGGGTTCCCCTCTCCGTGGCGGAGGCACGGCCGCCGCGCGGCCCGCCCCGGCCTGATTGCAGCCGGATCGGGGCGCGGATTCTGTGCGCGATGATACAGACGCCGACCGCCCGCGGCATCGGGTCTTCCCCACCCCCTACCAAAAAATGCGCCCGAGCGCCAGCCCCAACAACGCCCCGCCATGCCCCGTATCTCGGGGCTCGTCCGCCCCGCAGAACGACTACATTGCGCCATACGCTGGGCAGGGGTGCGACCGTTGCACCGGCACCCGCCGTACCCCCGACCGCCTCCTGATGCACAGGGGCAGCCATCGACAACACAAGACATGACGCCAGAGACGGCCGCGAACCCCCTCCAACCCCCGCCCCCGGCGGCTGCCCCCTGGCGGCGGCGGCTGCAGGGCGCGCTGCTGGCACTGTGCACGCTCGCCGGGGTGGCGGCCATCTGGGCCGGCCACGAACTGCTGGTCTCGGCCGCGCTGGTGGCGATCTTCCCGGCCTGCATCGCCTTCATGAGCGCGCAGAATCGCAAGAGCCGCGCCAACCTGCGCAGCAGCGAGCAGCGCTTCCGGCAGGCGCTGGAGCATTCGGCCATCGGCATGGCGCTGGTCGGGCTGGACGGGCGCTGGCAACTGGTGAACCGCGCCATGTGCGAGCTGCTCGGGTACACGCCCGAGGAGTTCCGGGAGATTCCGTTCCAGCGGATGACCCACCCGGAYGACCTGGACGCCGACCTGCGCCAGCTGGAACGCCTGACCGCCGGCGAGATCGACGCCTATCGCATGGAAAAGCGCTACCGCCACAAGGACGGCCGCTACCGCTGGGCGCTGCTGGCCGTGTCGATGGTGCGCAACCAGCAGACCGGCCAGCCGGACCATTACATCGCCCAGATCGAGGATATCCACAGCCGCAAGCTGGACCACGAGCGCATGGAACAACTGGCACGCCGCATGGAACTGGCCGTGGAAGCCGGCGGCGTGGGCATCTGGGARTGGGATTTCACCAACGCCACCATCACSTGGGACGCCCGCATGCACGCGCTGCACGGCACCTCGGTGGAGCTGGGCGCGCCCACGCTGGCGCAGTGGATCGCCATGCTGCACCCCGAGGACGTGAGCCGGGTCAGCACCGAGATGCGCCAGGCGATTCGCGGCGTGCATCGCTTCGACACCGAATACCGCGTGGTCTGCCCCACCGGCGAGGTGCGCCACGTGCGCGCCATGGCCATGGTCTCGCACCACGACGATGAGGACGACGACGATGGCGGCGGCGGCGCCAGCGCAGGCACCCCCACGCGCCGCGGCATGACGCGCGCCCTGGTCGGCACGAACTGGGACATCACCGAGCAGCGCCGTCTGAACCGCGCGCTGTTCGAGGAAAAGGAGCGGCTGCACATCACCTTGCGCTCGATCGGCGACGCGGTGATCTGCACGGACCGCGTGATGCGCGTGACCTTCATGAACCCGATCGCCGAGCAGCTCACCGGCTGGAGCATGGACGCCGCGATGGGCCAGCCGCTCGAGCAGGTCTTCCGCATCGTCGATGAAATCACCGGGGTGACCATCCCCAGCCCGGTGGAGCAGTGCCTGCAAACCCTGCGCCCGGCCTACCTCCAGGAAGGCGCGGTGCTGCAAAGCCTGACCGGCGAGCGCCACGACGTGCAGGACTCCGCCGCGCCGGTGCTGACCAATGACGGCGGCGTGCTCGGCGCCGTGCTGGTGTTCCAGGACATCACGACCTCCCGGGCGCTGCAGCGCGAACTGGCCCACTCGGCCACCCACGACGCCCTGACCGGCCTGCCCAACCGCGCCTGGTTCGAAAAGCGCCTGCGCGAGTCCTGCGAGGCCGCCCGGCTGCACGGCCACCGCGCCGCGCTGTGCTTTATCGATCTGGACCGCTTCAAGATCGTCAACGACACCGCCGGCCACGGCGCCGGCGACGTGCTGCTGCGCGAACTGGGCTACGTGATCCGCCACCACGTGCGCCCGGACGACCTGCTCGCCCGGCTGGGCGGCGACGAATTCGCGCTGCTGCTCAAGGACTGCTCGGTGGACCAAGCCGAGCACGTGTGCCAGAAGGTCATCGACGCCGTGCGCGAGCGCCGCTTCCCGTGGGAAGGCCGCGTCTACGACGTGGGCGCGAGCATCGGCATCGCCGCCATCGACGCGGACACCCCGCCGGTAGGCGAGCTGATGAGCCGCGCCGACGTGGCCTGCTACGCCGCCAAGGCYGCCGGYCGCAACCGGGTCTCGGTCTACCGGCGCGATGAAAGCGACGCGCGGCGCCATCACCGCGAGCTGGARGTRGCCGCCGGCATCCATTCGGCCCTCGACGCCAACCGCTTCCGCCTCTACGCCCAGGAGATCCGCTCGCTGCGCGAGGGCGAGCAGGGCCGGCACGTCGAGATCCTGGTCCGCATGGTCGATGAGCAAGGCGCGCTGATCATGCCCGGCGCGTTCATCCCGGCCGCCGAACGCTACGACCTGATGGGTCACATCGACCGCTGGGTGATCCGCAACGTGCTGCACCAGTACGGGCGGCGGCTGGCGGCGGTGCCGGGGCTGTCGGTGTCGATCAACCTGTCGGCCAACTCGCTGGGCGAGCCCTTCCTGCTGCCCTTCCTGCACGACGCCCTGCGCGACTCCGTGCTCCCCGCCAACCGCATCCGGCTGGAGATCACCGAGACCGCGCTGATCAACAACATGACCGCCGCCAGCCGGCTGGTGGCCGAGATGCGCAGCACCGGCTGCACCGTGGCGCTGGACGACTTCGGCGCCGGCCTTTCGTCGTTTTCCTATCTGAAGCAGTTCCCGGTGGACTACCTCAAGATCGACGGCAGCTTTATCCGCAACCTCACCGGCAGCGTGGTGGACCGCGAGATCGTCAGTTCGATCAACGACATCGGCCACCGGCTGGGCGTGCAGACCGTGGCCGAGTCCGTGGAGGACGAGGAAACGCTGGGCACGCTGCGCGCGATCGGCGTGGACTACGCCCAGGGCTATGTGATCGGCCGGCCGGTGCCGGTGGAGCAGTTGCTCGAGGCGTGGGAGCACGAGGCGGACGCGGCCTGACCTGTTAACGGCGACACCGCAAACCACGCCCAGGCGCACATCGACACCACCGTTTCTCCCTCTCCCCTCAGCGGGAGAGGGCCGGGGAGAGGGGTGGTCTAGCAAGCGACCACACACAGCGGGGCCCTCGGTGTGCTCCAGCGCGCAGGCTTCGGCCAGCGCCGGCCCTCTCCCCCAACCCCTCTCCCGCAAGCGGGCGAGGGGAGCAAAACATCACATGGCCGTTCGGATTCCCGAACGGCCTTCCCACCCATCCGTCCGGATTCCCGAACGCCGCGCCGCCAGCGCGCGTAAATTTCCTTTCTATTCATCGACTTACCCCCTCCCCCAGGCGCCGCCGCGCTGGCACGCCTCGTGCACACCTAGGCGCCGCTGTCAGGGCGCGACGCCTACGTGCCCGACCCCAAGGAGGATGTACTGACGATGACAATGAAGCGACTGCCCACACTGATCTTCATCGCGATGCTGCTCGGCGTTCTGGCCGGCACCGCTGCCCACCACCTGGCGCCCGACGCCGCCACCGCGAAATCGATCGCGGACCACTTCGCCATCCTCACCGACATCTTCATGCGGATGATCAAGATGATCATCGGCCCGCTGGTGTTCGCCACGCTGGTCGCCGGCATCGCCGGCATGGGCGACGGCAAGGCCGTCGGCCGCATCGGCCTGAAGGCGATGGCCTGGTTCCTGGGCGCCTCGATCACCTCGCTGCTGCTGGGTCTGGTGATGGCCAACCTGCTGGCGCCGGGCCACGGCATGAACCTGCCGCTGCCAGCCGCGGACGCCGCCTCGAACCTGAAGACCGGGGCGCTGAACCTGCGCGAGTTCATCGCGCACATGTTCCCCAAGAGCTTCGTGGAGGCCATGGCCACCAACGAGATCCTGCAGATCGTGGTGTTCTCGCTGTTCTTCGGCTTCGCGCTCGGCACGCTCAAGGACGGCATCGGCAAGCCGGTGCTGCAGGGCGTGGACGGCCTCGGCCACGTCATGCTGAAGGTCACCAACTACGTGATGGCGTTCGCGCCGGCTGGCGTGTTCGGCGCCGTGGCCGCCGTGATCACGGCGCAGGGCCTGGGCGTGTTGACCGTCTACGCCAAGCTGCTGGGCAGCCTGTACCTGTCGCTGGCCCTGCTCTGGGTGGCGCTGATCGCCGGCGGCTACTACTTCCTGGGAAGTGACATCTTCCGCCTGATCCGCCAGCTCCGTGCGCCGCTGATGATCGGCTTCGCCACGGCCAGCAGCGAATCGGCCTACCCGAAGGTGATCGAGCAGCTCACGCGCTTCGGCGTGAAGCCGCGCATCACCGGCTTCGTACTGCCGCTCGGCTACTCGTTCAACCTGGACGGCTCCATCATGTACACCTCGTTCGCCGCGCTGTTCGTGGCGCAGGTGTACGGCATCCAGCTCTCGCTCACGCAGCAGATCACCATGCTGCTGGTGCTGCTGGTGACCAGCAAGGGCATCGCGGGCGTGCCGCGCGCCTCGCTGGTGGTGGTGGCCGCCGTGCTGCCGATGTTCGGCCTGCCTGAGGCCGGCATCCTGCTCGTGTTGGGGATCGATCACATCCTGGACATGGGCCGTACCGTCACCAATGTGCTGGGCAATGCCATTGCCACGACCGTCGTCGCCAAAAGCGAAGGCGCGATCGGCGCGCCGGATCTCTCCGACGAGGACGACACCTCGGCGGACAGCAACACCGGCCTGACACCCGCTCAGGCGCTGGCCAGCAAGTAAGCCGGCCAGGCGTGCCAGGGCCCGGTTGCCGATCAGGCGGCCGGGCCTTTTTGCGTTTACCGGGACGTCTGACCTGTCCGATTTGGCCGGCACTTGCATGGGGTGTGGTAAAACGTGGGCCTCGCCGCGGATCCGGCCCGCACCGCGCCAGCAGCATGCGGCGTCGGCGTCACCCGACGGCTGTGCATCCGCCTCACAGAATTCCTCATGACCGGCCCCCTGTCCTCCGCCGAAACCGGCCTCGCTCCTGGCGGGGGCGGCGGCACCTCGCSCTGGCGCCGCGCCGCGCCGATCGTCGCCCTGCTGGCCCTGGCCGCGCTGGTGACGGCCGCGGGCTGGCTCGGCTATCGCTTTACCTATGACACCGCGCTGAACCGCCAGGCCGAACGTGGCCAGGTGCAGATGCGCCTGTACGCCCAGGCGCTGGAGAGCGAACTGGCCCGTTTCGACTACGTGCCGAGCCTGCTCTCGCTCGATGCCCGCATCGAGGGGCTGCTGCGCCAGCCGGGCAACYCCGAGCGCGTGGCCGCCGCCAACGCCTACCTCGCCGCGCTGAACGGCCGGGCCGGCACCCGCGTGGTCTATATCCTCGACGCGCGCGGCAARGTCCTCGCGACCAGCAATTTCCAGCGTCCCGACAGCTATCTCGGCGAAGACCTGAGCTTCCGCCCCTACTTCCGCAGCGCCATCGAAGGCCAGCTCGGCCGCTTCTACGGCGTGGGCACCACGCGCAGCGAGTCTGGCTACTACCTCTCCGCCCCGCTGGGCGACCGTGACAAGCCGGTGGGCGTGGCGGTGGTCAAGATCGGCCTGGAGCCGCTCGAGAACCGCTGGCAGGGCAACGACAGCCAGATGCTGCTGAGCGACGAGAACGGCGTGGTGATCCTCGCTTCGGACCCGTCCTGGAAGCTGGCCGCCACGCGGCCGCTGGCGCCGGCCCAGCGCGAGAAGCTGGACCGCTCGCTCCAGTACAACCGCGCCCCGCTGCCCCCGCTGGCGCTGACCACGGTGCGCGAACTCGGCCCCGGCCCCAGCGAGGGCGGCGACGCCCTGGTACGGCTGCGCCAGGGCCCGCCGATGCTGGCCCAGCACCTGGCCCTGCCCGGCACCGACTGGAACCTGACCCTGCTGACCAATACCTCGCAGGCCCGCGTGGCCGCGCTCAACAGCGCGGCGCTGGCCGGCGTGCTGGCGGCGTTCGTGCTGCTGCTCGGGGCGGCCTGGAACGTGCGGCGGCGCATCGTCAGCGAGCGGCTGGCGGCGCGCACGGCGCTGGAGGCGGCCAACAGCGAACTCGAACGCAAGGTGGCCGAACGCACCGCCGACCTCTTCGCCGCGAACCAGCAACTGCATGCCGAAGTGGCCGAACGCACCCGCACCGAGACCTTCCTGCGCCAGGCGCAGGACGGGTTGATGCAGGCCGGCAAGCTCGCGGCGGTGGGCCAGATGTCGGCCGGCATCGCCCATGAACTGAACCAGCCGCTCGCGGCGCTGCGCACGCTCTCGGGCAACACCGGCAAGTTCCTCGAACGCGGCGACCACGCCACGGCGCAGGAAAACCTCGGCAAGATCATCGGGCTGGTGGACCGCATGGGGCGCATCACGGGCGCGCTGAAGTCCTTCGCGCGCAACCCGTCGGTGGGCCAGCGCGGCACGGCCCGCCTGGCCGAGGCAGTGGACAACGCGCTGTTCCTGCTGGAGACGCGCATCGCGGCGGTGGCGCCGGCCATCGAGCGCGACATCGACCCCCATCTGATGGTGGCCTGCGACCCGAACCGGCTCGAGCAGGTGCTCGTCAACCTCGTCGGCAATGCACTCGATGCAATGACCGCGATGGGCGGCCGCGCCGCGCCCCGGCTCTCGCTGCACGCCTACCAGAGCGGCGGGCTGGTGCACCTGACCGTGCGCGACAGCGGCCCGGGGCTGTCCGAGGCGGCCTTCGCGCGGCTGTTCGAGCCGTTCTTCACGACCAAGCCGGCTGGCGAGGGGCTGGGCCTCGGCCTGACGCTGTCCGCCGGCATCCTGAACGAGAACGGCGGCACGCTGACCGCGATCAACCATCCCGAAGGCGGCGCCTGCTTTACGCTCGCCCTGCCCGAGGCCGGGCCGGAGGCGCGGCATGTCGGCTGAGGTGCAGCAGCCGGACGCCATGACGGCTGGCATGACGACGATGACGGTGATGATCGTCGAGGACGACCCGGACGTGCGGCTCGGCTGCGAGCAGGCGCTGCGGCTCGAAGGCATGGCCACGCGCGGCGTGCCCAGCGCCGAGGCCGCGCTGCGCGAGGTGCAGGCCGGCTACGCCGGCATCGTCGTCAGCGACATCCACCTGCCCGGCGCCGACGGCATGGCGCTGCTGCGCGAGCTGATGACGCGCGACGCCGCGCTGCCGRTCATCATGATCACCGGTCACGGCGACGTGTCGCTGGCCGTGCAGGCGATGAAACAAGGCGCGTACGACTTCCTCGAGAAGCCGTTCTCGCCCGAGCGGCTGGTGGCCACGTGCCGCCGCGCGCTCGACAAGCGCCGGCTGGCGCTGGAAGTGGCCGAGCTGCGCGCGCGGCTGGCCGGGCGCGAGACGCTGTCCGCCCGGCTGATCGGCGACTCCCCGGCCATCGGCCGGCTGCGCCAGATGATTGCCGACCTGGCCGACACCGCCGCCAACGTGCTGATCCACGGCGAGACCGGCACCGGCAAGGAGCTGGTGGCGCGCTGCCTGCACGAAGCCAGCGGCCGGCGGGCGCGCCATTTCGTGCCGATCAACTGCGGCGGCCTGCCCGAACAGCTGTTCGAATCGGAGATCTTCGGCCACGAGGCCGGCTCGTTCACGGGCGCCGCGCGGCGCCGCATCGGCAAGATCGAGCATGCCGACGGCGGCACGCTATTCCTCGACGAGATCGAGAGCATGCCGATGCCGATGCAGATCAAGCTGCTGCGCGTGCTGCAGGAGCGCGTGGTGGAGCGGCTGGGCTCCAACCTGCCGGTGCCGGTGAACGCACGCGTGGTGGCGGCGACCAAGGCGGACCTGCGCGCGCTGGCGGATGCCGGCCAGTTCCGCGCCGACCTGTACTACCGSCTGAACGTGGTGACGCTGGCCCTGCCGCCGCTGCGCGAGCGGCGCGAGGACGTGCCGCAGCTMTTCGAGCATTTCGTCGCCCAGGCCGCGCTGCGCTTCGAGCGCGAGGCCGTGCCGGCCACAGCGGCCGAGCTGGCCCGGCTGGTGGCCTACCCCTGGCCCGGCAATGTGCGCGAGCTGCGCAACCTGGCCGAACGCCACGTGCTCGGCCTGGGCTGCGACCCCGCCCAGGGTGGCGCCGCGCCGCACGCGCTGCCGCTCCCCCAGGCCGTGGAGCAGTTCGAGCGCGCGCTGATCGCCGATGCGCTGCGCCGYCACGAYGGCAACCTGAGCCGCGCCGGCGAGGCGCTGGGCGTGGCCAAGACCACGCTGTTCGACAAGGTGAGGAAGTACGGGCTGAACTGACCGTCACGCCGTCGACGGCAATGTATCGAATGTACGAGCGGGGGAACTGCCGCGCCTGGCACCTGTCCCTTGAGAGGTGCGCTGGGACTGGCACGCGGGCAAAAATGCCGGCGAGAATGCGAACCGGCAGCGTTGGTGCCGTCCACCGAAGCTGCCCGATGTACGTTAAACAACAAAAGTGTGACGCCAACCACGGGTTTCCCTGTGGCGGCACAGCGCGATGAAGCCATACTATTGGCATGGCGGAACCCTACCGACAGGCGGCACAGACTGCCAGGTTCCAACCGCGCGCGCGGGCACCTGAGCCCACGCACGCGTAAAAGCAACAAAGACCGGCCGGGGAGCGGGTCGCAAATGTCAGGGTCAGTAAATCCGGCAGCCCGGATCAAAACGGCGTGGCGCGTCCGAGGGTGCCACGCGGCGAGCAACTGGCGCCGTGCTGCCGATCGACACTACGGGTGATTGGATGAAACTGGATCCGGAACTGGCTGAAAAGCCCTACTACAGCACGCGGACCGCGGCAAAACTTCTCAACGTCTCGTTGGGCACCGTCCAGAAAATGGTCGAACGCGGCGAATTGGGCGCGTGGAAGACCAACGGCGGCCATCGGCGCATTCACAAGGAAACCGTCCATCGCCTGCTGGCGAGCCGCGCCACGCCTGACATGGCCGCCGAGCACGACCTCGACCTTGTGGTGTTTCACCCGAACCACCAGGAAGCGCAGCGCATCAGCGCCCAGCTGGGCAAGTGGTCGCTGCCGCTCAAGAGCCAGGTGCTCGAGGACGTGGTCGACACGGTCATCACCTCGGTCGACGCCCGGCCGCGCGTGGTGCTCTACTACGTGGAGGAGCTGAACGACGCCGAGTCGGCGACCATCGAGAAGCTCCAGAATTTCTTCGCGCGGCAACGCGTGATCTTCGCCGTGATCACCAACCGCCAGGCCTATGACGGCGTGGCCGATGCACTCCAGCAATGGGGCATCATGGTGTTCCTGAAGACGCCGTCGCTGGAAGAGATCAAGGGCTTCCTGCGCGCGCAGCTGATGATGGGGCGCGTGGGCGCCTGAGCGCAGGCTGGCTCCCCTCCTCCTTCCGGGAGAGGGGAGCAAGACCACGCGTCCGGTATTAAGTAAGAGCCCCGTACACTCCCGCTCCCCTTCCCCTCAGGCCGCCACGGCTTCCTGGCAGGACGCCATCATCCAGCCGTACAGGTCGCGCGGGTCCGGCGGCAGCGCCACGAGCGCGATCGGCCGTCCCACCCCATGCGCGCGCGCCGCAGCCTGGAGCCAGCGCAGCACGGCGTAGTCCTCCAGCGCGAATCCCACCGAATCGAAGATCGTCACATCGTCCGCCGACACCCGGCCCGGCSCGGCGCCTGACAGCACTTCCCACAACTCATGCACCGGCGCCTCGGGCCATTGCTGGATCTCGCCCTCGATGCGCGACTGCGGGGCGTAYTCCACCACGATGCGCGCGGCGTGCAGAATGTCCGCGTGCAGCTCGGTCTTGCCCGGGCAGTCGCCGCCCACGGCRTTCAGGTGCATGCCGGGGCGGATCATGTCCGGCGTGAGGATGGTGGCGTGGGTCTTGTCGGCCGTCACCGTGGTCACGATGTCGGCCCCCGCCAGCGCGGCCGAGATCGACCCCACCGGCACGATCGACAGGCCCGCCACGCCGGCAAGGTTGTGCACCAGCCGCGCGGTGGCCGCCGGGTCGATGTCGTAGGCGCGGATCTCGCGCACGCCGAGCATCGCGTGGAAGGCCAGCGACTGGAATTCGGCCTGCGCGCCGTTGCCGACCAGCGCCATCGTGCGGGCACCGGGCCGGGCCATGGCGCGCGCCGCCAGCGCCGAGGTGGCGGCCGTGCGCAGCGCCGTGGCCAGCGTCAGGTCGGCCAGCAGCAGCGGGAAGCCCGTGCGCACATCGGCCAGCATGCCGCAGGCCATCACCGTCGGCAGCGCCTGCTGCGCGTTGCCGGGATGCCCGTTGACRTACTTGAAGGCGAACTGGGCGCCGTCGCTGACCGGCATCAGCTCGATCACGCCCACCGGCGAATGGCTGGCCAGCCGCGCCGATTTCTCGAAGGCCGGCCAGCGCAGAAAGTCTTGGCGGACGTGCTCGGCGACCTCGCCGATGGCCCGGGCGACGCCGATGCGGCGCACCAGCGTGGCGGCGTCGGCGGCATCCAGGAAGGTTGTCATTTTGGCCGTCATGGCGGTCTCCTGGTCATGCGGCCACGGCGCGGCGCGCGGGCGTGCTGGTGCGATCCAGGCGCAGCGTCATGCAGTAAGCCCCGCCGCCGGAGAGCATGTACGGCGACAGGTCTACCTCGTGCAGCCGGTAGCCGCGCCGGCCCAGTTCGCCGCGCAGATGCGGCGTGGTGCGGGTCATCACCACGTGGTCGTCCAGATTGACGGCGTTGACGCTGAAGTGGCGCAGGTCGTCCTCGGTGGCCTCGATGCGCAGTGCCGCCGGCACGCGCGCGTGCAGGGTGCGCAGCGCCGCCGCCGAGAACGCGGGCGGGTAATAGAGCACCTCGCCGCCGGCCAGCGGACAGAAGCAGACGTCGAGGTGATAGCTCTGCTCGGTGGCCAGTTCCAGCGCCACCACCTCCTGTCCAAACTGCGCGCCGACGGCATCGGCGGCCTCGCGCGAGGAGCGCGGACCGAAGCCGGCCCAGAAATGGCCGCGCTGCGCGTCCCAGATGCAGTCGCCCGCCCCTTCCTGATAGCAGCCCTCGGGCAGCGTGATCACGCTGTCGAGCAGACCGCGCGCGCGCAGCGCGTCGAAGATTGCCGCGAACGGCGCTTCTTCGCCCCGGCGCTGCGGGTAGCGGAAGCGCGCCAGCACGGCCTTGCCGTCGAGCACGACCGCCGCGTTGGCCGGGAACACCATGTCGGGCTGGCCCGGCGCCCCTTCGGCCACCTCGACGGCAAACCCGGCGGCGGTCAGCGCGGCGTGGAGCGCGTCGAACGACGCCCGGGCCTGGCGATGCATGCCGCGCGGGTCGCGCGCCCAGGCCGCCGGGTCCATCCACGGGTTGATGCTGTAGGACACGTCATAGAACGTGGGGGCGATGAGGAGGATGGTCGGGCGGTCGGTCACGGGGGCTCCTTTGTCTGTTGTGGCTGCCGTGCGTGCATTGTGGTGCCCGCCCGCGCCAACAAATAGCCAGCAAGATGGACAAAATGCGCGCACGATTCGACAATTCGCCAGCATAAGGCGACAAATCGCCAGAGGAGCCCCCGATGGACGCCACYGACCRACAACTGTTGAGCCTGTTGCGCGACAACGCCCGCACGCCCGTGACGGCGCTGGCCAAGGCGCTGCGCGTCTCGCGCGCGACGGTGCAGAACCGGATCGACAAACTGGAGAAGGAAGGGCTGATCGTCGGCTACACGGTGCGACTCAAGGCCGAGGCCGAGGCCGAGCCACACCGCATCCGCGCCTGGATGACGGTGGCCGTCGAGGGCAATCGTGCCCGGCAGGTGCTGCAGGCCCTGCGCGGAGAGCCCAATGTGCAGACCCTGCATACGACCAACGGCCGCTGGGACATCATCGCCGAACTGCGCGCGGACACGCTGGAGCAGTTCGACCGCACGCTGGACCGGATCCGGCTGATCGAGGGGATCTCGGCCACCGAAACCAGCATCCTGCTGACCAGCTACAAGCTCTGACCGACCCCGCGCACCGCGCGCACTGCCCCGCGCAGCCGCTCGCGGCGGGTTTCCTCGTGCATCACATGGCCGCTCGGGGCCAGCAGGTCGCGTAGCGAGACGATGCCGACGATGCGCATCGTCRCCACGCTCTCCACCACCGGCAGGCGCGCCACGCTCAGTTCGGCCATGCGGCCGGCGGCGGCGCGGCCAGTCAGCGCGGGCAGCAGCGCGGCGGGCGCGGCATCGCCCTGCCCCGCCACCAGATCCCCGCAACGCAGCCCCGCATCGTCCCCGGCATGGGCCGCGACGATGGCCGTGCGATGGAGCATGCCGACCAGCCGGCCCGCGCGCACCACCGGGTAGGCGCGATGGGCGGCGTGGTCACCGAAGTAGCGCGGCAGGGCGTCGGCCACGGGTAGTTCGGCGTCGATGGTCACTACGTCGCGCGTCATCAGTTCGTCCACGTGGGCGCGTTCGAGCGGGTCCACGCCGTACTCCCGATAGATATGGAGCCCGCGCCGGGCGATCTTCTCGGTCATGATCGACCGCTTCATGGTCAGCACCGAGAAACCGTAGGCCACCGCCGTGGTCAGCAGCAGCGGCAGCAGCGCCTCGCTGTCGTGCGTGAGGCCGAAGGCGAAGACGATGGCGGTCAGCGGTGCGCCCAGCACGCTGCCGAGCACGCCGGCCATGCAGACCAGCGCCCAGAGCGCCGGGGAGCCGCCCGGCAACACCGGCGCCAGCACCACGCCCAGCCCGGCGCCGAGCATCAGCAGCGGCGCCAGCACGCCGCCCGAGGTACCCGAGCCCAGCGCGGCAATCCAGATCACGGCCTTGACGGCCAGCAGCGCCACGGCCACCTCCAGCGCGAGGCGGTTGTTGAGCAGGTCGCCGATCACGTCGTAGCCCACGCCCAGCGCGCGCGGCTCGAAATAGCCGCCAATGCCCACCACCAGCCCGCCGATGGCCGGCCACCACATCCAGTGCAGGCGCAGCTTGCCGAACGCGTCTTCGGTGCGATAGAGCGCCAGCGTCAGCCCCGCGCCGAGCACGCCACACAGCAGCCCGGCCAGCACGCACGAACCCAGCGCCAGTGTGCTGGCCGGCGCGGTCTGGAGCGGGAACAGCGGGCCGGCCTCGAACACGAACGGCCGCAGGAAGCCCGCCACGGCGCAGGCCAGCGCCACCGGCAGCAGGCTGCGCGGGCGCAGCTCGAACAGCAGCAGCTCGATGGCCAGCAGCACGGCGGCCACCGGCGTGCCGAAGATCGCCGTCATGCCGGCGCAGGCGCCCGCCACCAGCAGCGTCTTGCGCTCGGCGGCGGTCAGGTGCAGGTACTGGGCCAGCAGCGAGGCGATGGAGCCGCCGGTCATGATGATCGGCCCCTCGGCCCCGAACGGCCCGCCGCTGCCRATCACGATGCCGGACGACAGCGGCTTGAGCACGGCCACCTTCGGCGACATGCGGCTCTTGCCGAACAGCACCGCCTCGATGGCCTCGGGGATGCCGTGGCCGCGGATCTTGTCGCTGCCGTAGCGTGCCATCAGGCCGACGATCAGCCCGCCGATGGCCGGCACGACGATTACCCAGGGGCCCAGCGCGTGGCTGGCCGGCGAGCGCTCCGCGAAGGAGATCGTCTGGAAGAAGAACAGGTTGGTGAAGAAGCGGATCAGATTGACCAGCACGAAGGCGGCGCCGGTGCTGATCGCGCCGATGGCCAGCGCGATGCCGGCCAGCATGGGCAGGCGGCCGTTGGCGGCGTAGTCGCGTTTCTCGAACGGGACGGGGTCGGAATGTGATGAGGGAGGCATAAGGGGGGGCGGGGGCAGGGGGGCGCAGTCCGGAGGCCGGCGCAATATATCATGCGATGATATATTTGCGGACCCCCGCATTCTGAGCGCCCCTGCTCCCCGATATCGATGCCCGCCGCATTCGACACTTCCCAACCCGTTGCCAAGGCACGTGCCTGGCTGCGCACTTTCGTGCCGATGCCGATCGCCGCGAGCCTTGGCGAGCGCCTGAAAAGCTGCCTTGGCGCGCTGATCGGCCTGTTCCTGACCGAGTGGATCTGYCGCCGCTTCCTGCAGGGCTTCAACCCGTGGTTCATCGCGCCGATGGGCGCGTCGGCCGTGCTGCTGTTCGCCGTGCCGTCCAGCCCGCTGGCCCAGCCGTGGTCGATCATCGGCGGCAATCTGGTCGCCGCCACCGTGGGCGTGGCCTGCGCGCGCTGGATTCCGGACCCTGGGCTGGCGGCCGGCGTGGCCGTGGCGGGCGCCATCGCCCTGATGTTCCAGCTCCGCTGCGTGCACCCGCCCAGCGGTGCCGTCGCCGTCACAGCGGTGCTGGGCGGCCCGGCTGTGCAGGCGCTGGGCTTCGGCTTCGTGGTGATGCCGGTGGCCATCAATTCGATGCTGCTGCTGCTGGCCGCCCTCGCCTTCAACAACTTCGCCCGGCGGCGCTATCCGCATCGGCCGCCCGAGGCCGCCACGCAGCATCACACCCGCGACGTGCCGCCAAGCCAGCGCGTGGGCGTGACGCGCGCCGACCTGGACGCCGTGCTGGCCGCGCGCGGCGAGTTCCTGGACATCGAGGAAGACGATCTCGAGGCCATCATCGTGGAGGCCGAGCTGCGCGCCTATCGGCGCCGCTTTGGCGATGTGGCGTGCGGGGACATCATGTCGCGGGACGTGGTGGCCGTGCGCCCCGGCCAGGCCGCCGCGGACGCCGCCGCGCTGCTGGCGCGCCATCACATCAAGGCGCTGCCCGTGGTGGACGGCCGGCGCCGCCTGCTCGGCATCCTCACCCAGACCGACTTTTTCCGCGCCCAGCGCATGCACTCGCGCCGCGTGAACGGCACCGTGCGCGACCTGATGACCCGCGCCGTGGTCACCGCGCGCCCCGACCAGCCCATCGTAGACCTGGGCCGCGCCTTCTCCGACGGCGGGCTGCACCATGTGCCGGTGATCGACGACAACCGCTGCGTGGTCGGCATGGTCACCCAGACGGACCTCGTGGCGGCCCTGCTGCGCCGGGGCGTGACGGAGCCGTGATGGCGGCTTGAGGCGCCGGCCCTCTCCCCCGGCCCCTCTCCCAAAGGGAGAGGGGAGCCAACCACCGGCATCTCAAGCGCTATCTGGGGTCTCCCCTCGCCCGCTTGCGGGAGAGGGGCCGGGGGAGAGGGCCAGCCTCTCCACGAAGTCTCCGCCCCACATCCCGCCTCCCATTACACTCATCCAGGCCAGCGCCCCCGGCGGCGCTGTCATCGATTTCCGCTATGCTTACGGCGTTTCCGTCACACGGCCGCCCCTGGAGATCTGCCCGATGAGTTCCGGACAATTGATTGAAAAGCTCGCCGCCGTCTTCGCGCTGCTCGTGTTGATCGGCGGTTCGCTGCTGGTACTCGCCCCGTTCGCCACCGCGCTGCTGTGGGGCGCGATCCTCGCGTACGCCTCCTGGTACCCCTATACCGTACTCACGCGCTGGCTCGGCAACCGCCGCGGCATCGCCGCCCTGATCTGCGTGCTGATTTCCACGGTCATCGTGCTCGGCCCGTTCGTCTATGCCGGCGCCAGCCTCTCCGGCCATCTGGACGATCTCCAGGCGCTGGTCGAACGCTATACCCAGCACGGCATTCCCCAACTGCCCGAATGGCTCAGCAGCCTGCCCTTCGTCGGCAACCAGCTCGCCAACGCGTGGCAGGAGGTCATCACCGCCGACTCCGAGATGGTGGCCAACCTGCGCAAGCTGATCGCGCCGGTCGGCCATGTGCTGCTGGGCGCGGGCCTGTCGATTGGCGCCGGGCTGGGCCAGCTGGCGCTCTCCATCGTCCTGGCGTTCTTCTTCTATACCGGCGGCGAACTGGCCGTGCAGTGGCTGCGCGGCGGCATGCGCCGCGTGGCGGGCGAGCGCGCCGACCACCTGCTGGCGCTGGCCGGCAGCACGGTCAAGGGCGTGGTCTACGGCGTGCTCGGCACCGCCTTCATCCAGGCCGTGCTGGCCGCCATCGGCTTCTGGATTGCCGGCGTGCCCGGCGCCGCCATCCTCGGCTTCATCACCTTCTTCCTCTCCGTGGTGCCGATGGGCCCGCCGCTGATCTGGATTCCGGCCGCGCTGTGGCTCTACCACTCGGGCCACACCGGCTGGGCGATCTTCATGGTGATCTGGGGCGGCGCCGTGGTCGGCATGGCGGACAACGTGGTCAAGCCGTTGCTGATCAGCAAGGGCACCGGCCTGCCGCTGATCTGGATCATGATGGGCGTGCTGGGCGGAGCGCTGGCCTTCGGCTTCCTCGGCGTGTTCATCGGCCCGACCGTGCTGGCCGTGGCCTACGCGCTGCTGCGCGACTGGACCATCGGCACGCAGGAACGGCCGCCGATGACCGCCGTCACGGCCACGCCGCCCAAGACCCTCACTCCGGACGCATGACGCCGGCGCCGCACGCTCCTCCCGACACCCCGCAGGACCTGCCCCCGGATCTGCACCGGCTGGTGGCCTGCGAATACTGCGACGCGCTCTACGAACGCACCGCGCTGGCCCCCGGCGAGCGCGCCGCCTGCCTGCGCTGCGGCGGCCCGCTCTACCGCGAAAGCTCGCGCGCCTACCGCCGCCTGCTGCCGCTGGTGGTGACGGCGCTGATCCTGTTCCTGATCTCCAACGCCTTCCCCATCGTCGAGATGGACCTCAAGGGCGTGCGCACCCAGACCACGCTGATCGGCGCCGTGCAGGCGCTGTTCGCGGACCAGATGGCGCCGGTGGCGCTGCTGGTCTTCGCCACTACCATCCTGTTCCCGCTCTCCGAGATGCTGATGATGGGCTACCTGCTGGTGCCGATGTCGCGCCGGCAGATGCCGCCCGGGTTCGACCGCATCGTGCGCGGCATCCGCCAGACCCGGCCCTGGGGCATGATCGAGGTGTTCATGATCGGCGTGCTGGTCACGCTGGTGAAGCTGTCCACCATGGCGCAGGTGCTGCCCGGCGTGGCGCTGTGGTCGTTCGGCGCGCTGGTGATCGTGCTTGCGGCGATGCTGTCGTTCGATCCGCGCGACCTGTGGCACTACCTCGAGCCGCCCGGCGCGGACGAGGTGCCGCCCCGTGACCGGAGCCCAGCGCCATGAAGACGTTCAGGCTACCCGACAACGACGACGACGCACCGCTGCCCCAGGTGCCCACGGCCACCTCGCGCRGGCTGGTGTCCTGCCACGCCTGCGACCTGGTCAGCCCGCGTACGCTGGAAGGCCAGCCCTGCCCACGCTGCGGCGCCACGCTGCACCATCGCAAGCCGGCCAGCCTGGCGCGCACCTGGGCGTTCTTGCTGGCCGCCTATATTCTCTATATTCCCGCCAACCTGCTGCCGGTGATGGTCACGCAGTCGATCCTCGGCACCCAGCGCGACACGATCCTCTCGGGCGTGATCTACCTCTGGGTGTCCGGCTCGCACCTGCTGGCCGGCGTGGTGCTGATCGCCAGCATCGTCGTGCCGCTGCTGAAGATGATGATCCTGACGCTGCTGCTGGTCTCGGTGCACCTGCGCACGTCGTGGCGCATCCGCCAGCAGACCAGGCTGTACTGGCTGGTGGAAATCATCGGCCGCTGGTCGATGCTCGATATCTTCGTGGTGGCGCTGCTCGCCTCGCTGGTGCGCGCCGGCGCGCTCGCCACGATCATCCCGGGCGGCGGCGCGATGGCCTTCGGCGCCGTGGTCGTCCTGACCATGATGGCGTCGCTGAGCTTCGATCCGCGCCTGCTGTGGGACTCACTCGAATTGCCGGAATCCAACGATGCCCGACACTGACAACGCCGCTCCACCCCTTCCGCCCCCGCCGCCCCCCGGCGGCCTGCCCCAGCCCGCGCGGCGCAAGCCGGCGCGCTGGCTGCCCTCGCTGGTCTGGCTGATCCCGATCGTCGCCGCCGTGGTGGGCATCTCGCTGCTGATCAACACGCTGGCCTCGCGCGGGCCCGACATCACGGTGACCTTCCGCACCGCCGAGGGCCTGACGCCGGGCAAGACCGCCGTGCGCTACAAGGATGTCGATATCGGGCTGGTGAAGTCCGTGCGGCTGGCGCCGGACCGCTCGCACGTGGTGGCCATCATCGAGCTGACCAAGGATGCCGAGAACTTCGCCGTCAGCGACACGCGCTTCTGGGTGGTGCGACCGCGCTTCGCGGTCAGCGGGGTGTCCGGGCTGGAGACGCTGCTGTCCGGCGCCTATATCGGCGTGGATGCCGGCAAGTCGCAGTCCAGCACGCGCAGCTTCACCGGGCTGGAGGTGCCGCCGGTGGTCACCACCGATGCCTCSGGCCGGCAGTTCGTGCTSCGCGCGCAGGACCTGGGCTCGCTCGATATCGGCTCGCCGGTCTACTACCGCCGCGTGCAGGTGGGCCAGGTGGTGGCCTACCAGCTYGAGCCGAACGGGCGCGACATCACGCTGCGGGTGTTCGTGAACAAGCCGTACGACACGCTCGTCACCGCCGATACCCGCTTCTGGCACGCCAGCGGCGTGGACCTGAAGCTCGATGCGGGCGGGCTCAAGCTCTCCACGCAGTCGCTGGTGACGGTCCTGCTGGGCGGCGTGGCGTTCCAGTCGCCCGACAACTCCTCGGCCCGCACTGCCGCCGCCGAGAACACGCAATACCTGCTCGCCGGCGATCAGTCGGAGGCCATGAAGGAGCCTGATGAACTGGCGCCCGCGCTGGCCGTGCTCAACTTCGACCAGTCCGTGCGCGGGCTGACGCCGGGCGCGCCGGTGGACTTCCGTGGCGTGGTGGTGGGCACGGTGCGCTCCATCGGCATCGAGTACGTGCGCGACAAGAAGGCGTTCCGCATGCCGGTGGTGGTGGAGTTCTATCCGTCGCGCATGGGCTTCCGTGAACGCGACGTGGCCGACGAGGAGCGCAAGCGCGCCATCGTGCAGGGGCTGGTCAAGCGGGGCATGCGCGCGCAGCTACGTACCGGCAACCTGCTGACCGGCCAGCTCTACGTGGCGCTCGACTTCTTCCCGAAGGCGCCGCCGCCGACCGACATCGACCTCAATGCGGCGATGCCGGAACTGCCGACCACGCCGGGCACGTTCGACGCCCTGCAGGCCAAGCTGGGCGATATCGTCAACCGCATCGACAAGGTGCCGTTCGACCAGATCGGGCAGGACCTGCGCACGGCCATGGCCTCGATGAACGCGATGATGGCCTCCGCCGACAAGCTCGTGGCCCAGCTCAACGGCGACGTGGCCCCGCAGGTGCTGGCCGCGCTGCAGGACGCGCGCCGCACGCTGACGGCGGCCAACGGCACGCTGGCCTCTGACGCGCCGTTGCAGCAGGACACGCGCCGAATGCTGCAGGAACTGACGCGCACGGCTGTGTCCCTGCGCGCGCTGACCGACTACCTGGAACGCCACCCCGAGGCGCTGCTGCGCGGCAAGGCGGAGAAACCATGATGAAGCGATCTGCTGACAAGATGAGGATGGCGCCGGCCGTGCTGGCGGCKCTCGCCGCGCTGGCGGTGCTGGCAGGCTGCGCCTCGCCCGAGCCGCGCTACTACACGCTGGCGAACGGCGAAGCCACGGCGCCTGCGGCGGCCACGACTCCGATCTGGATCGAGGTGGCCCCGGTACGGGTGCCCGAGCGGCTGAACCGACCCCAACTGGTGGTGGCGGACGGCAGCGAAGGCGGGCTGAAGCTGCTCGACCTGTCGCGCTGGTCGTCGCCGCTGCCGGACGAACTGCGCGACGCGCTGTCCCAGCAGTTGCAGGCGCGGCTCGGCGCGGTGGATACCTACCAGCAGGGCTTGTCGGAAGTGACGCCGGTGTACCGCGTGACCACGGAAGTGGTGCGGCTCGATGGCGATCTGGGCCAGCGCGCTGCCGCCACCATCGCCTGGACCGTGCGCAAGCTGCCCGACGGCAAGGTGCTGAGCGGCCGCACGCAGACCGAGCTGCCCGCGCCGGGCCAGGTGGACGGCATGGTCACCGCCTACCGCCAGATCGTGGCGACCACCGCCGCCGACATCGCCGCCGGCGTGCAATCGCTGCGGCCCTGATCCTTATCTATTAGTCAGTCTTCCGGGCCGCCGGCTTCCAGCGCCTGCGCCCGGCGTGCGGCGCGGCGCCGGTCCGCCTCGCCCATCGCAGCCAGGCAGGCCTCGGCGTCGCCAGCCACCAGCCGCACGCTGCAGGCCAGCATCAGGTTCTTGGACAGGCCGAAGTCCTCCACCACGTAGCCGCGCGCATCGAGCGCCTCGCCATCGGCATCGGTGCCCACGCGCACGCGGTCCAGCAGCGTGCCGGCATCGGCCGAATAGGCCCACACCGGCTTCTGGAGCGCCACCGCGAAACCCACTTCGAACGCCGTGCCGCTGTCCGGCTCGCCCGGGCCGCGAAAGTCATCGAGATTGGCCATGACGAGGTCCGCGCGGCGGATCAGCGCGAGATTGGCCTCATAGATCCACTGCGCGGTGTCGGGGCCGGAGAGGCCGGCCGGCGCAGCCTTGTCGAGCGGATACAACCCTTCGTAGCCGTGCTGGGCGCACAGCGCCTTGAGGTGCGCGCCGTGGGCGAGCGCGTCCTTGCGGAAAACGTCGAATCCGGCGAGATAGATCGATTTCATGGGGCGTGAGGTGTGGGCATCCGTCGTGGGATGCCAGCTTACCGGATGCCAGCCACCTCAGGGGGTCAGCGCCGGGTGCCGCAGTGCGTGSGCCGCCTCGGCCATGTGCTGCCGGTACGCCTTGTCGTCGCGCGCGAGGCCGAGTTCGCCGTTGAGGTAGGCCATGGCCAGCGCCTGGAGCGCCGCCGGATGCTCGCGCTCGGCSGCGGCTTCGTACCAGTCCACGGCGCGGGCGTCGTCGCGCGGCACGCCCTCCCCGTCGCGGTAGGCGTTGGCCAGCAGGAACATGGCCTGCGCCACGCCGCCCTCGGCTGCCACGGTGAGCCAGCGCACGGCTGCCGGGGCGTCCGGCGCGCGGCCATAACCGCCCCGGCACAGCAGGCCCAGGTAGTACGCGGCGCCTGCATCGCCGGCGCGGGCGGCGGCTTCGAGGTGGGTCCAGGCGCGCGGGAGGTCCGGCTGGCGCACCGACAGTTGCCCCAGCATCGACGCCTTGCCGAGCACGAAGTGGGCGCGCACGCTGCCGCTGTCGGCGGCCAGGCGCAGCCAGCGCTCGCCATCGGCGCGCGAGAGCGCATCGGGGCGGGCCAGCAGCGTCTCGCCCAGCGCGGCGCGGGCGGCGGTCTCGCCCGCATCTGCCGCCCGAGCCAGCCGCGACAGCGCGTCGGCATCGGCGGCCATGCTGGCCATGCGCTGCCACTGCGCCAGTTCGGCCTGGCGCGCCTCGGCATGGTGGCGCCACGCGGCGGCACCGGCCACGCCGGCTGCGGCCACCGTCACCGCCACCAGCGCGGCGGCGAACAGCGGATGGGCCCGGCGGCGCCGGAAGGCGGGCGGGAAGGTGGCGGTAGCGGTGGCGGTGGCAGTGGCGGCAGCGGCGGTCATCACAGGCTCAGGTCGATCTTGTACTGCGACAGGTTCTTGTTCGCGCCATCGTCGGCCTTGTCGAGCGTGATGTTGGTCAGGCCCGCATCGACCGCCTGCTGGAGCATGCCCACGCCCGAGCTGAACACGACCTTGCCAGCCGTCGTCACTGGCGTGAAGCGCCAGCTACGCGCGCTGCCGTGCGCTGCACGCGTCACATTCGCCGCGTTCTTGATATAGGCGATCAGCACGTCGCGGTTGGCGTCCGGCGAGGCGTACACGGTCTTCGTGCCATCCAGCCCCGGGAAGTTGCCGCCACCGCTGGCGCGGTAGTTATTGGTGGCGACGATGAACGACATCGCTGCCGTGACCGGCGCGCCCTGGTAGGTCAGGTTCTTGATGCGGCTGCCCACCGGCTGGGTGACGTCGATCTCGTACTGCATGTCCGCCGAAGTGAACATGTCGAAGTTGTAGCCCGGGAAGCTGCTGATCAACTGCTGGTCCGTGGCCAGCACCGGGTTGATCTGGTTGAAGCGCTTGGCGGCCGTCTCCAGCCACGCCTTGACCTCGTCGCCATTCACCTTCACCGCGTAGGCCGTGTTCGGATACAGGTACAGGTCGGCCGCGTTGTTGATCGCCAGATTGCCGGCGGAGACGTCGGTGTAGTCGCTGCCGCCGCCGAAGCCGCTCTTGAACGGCGCGGAGACCGACAGCACCGGCAGGCTGGCCAGCGCGGGCTGGTTGGCGGTGAGGTAGTCCTTCACGTACTGGGCCTGGGCCATGTTGACGATCTGGATCGCGCCGGGGTCGCCCACATCGGCGAAATAGCTCGACATGCGGTAGTTCGTGGCGCCGATCGGCGTCTTCACGTACTGGATGGTGGCCTGGTGCTCGGTGTCGATGGCGGCTGCCACGGAGGCGTCTGCCGCCACATAGGTCTTGTCGGCGTTCTGGATCGAGCGCGCCTGGACCGTGGTGCCGGYGCGGTCCACCGACCACTTGCTGCCGTCATAGGCCAGCGCGAGGTTGATCACGCCCAGGTGCTTGCCCCAGTAGTTGGCCATCACGGTCGGCACGCCGTTGACCGTCCCCTTGACCTTGTCCACGCCGGGCAGGTTGAACTGCGGCACGGTGCTGGTGGCGTCCGGGAAGATCTGGTGCGAGTGGCCGATCAGCATGGCGTCCACGCCCGCCACCTTCGACAGGTGGTAGCTGCCGTTYTCCATRTCCGGCGAGTAGGTCGAGTTGTCCAGCCCGCCGTGGGAGATCACCACGATCAGGTCGGCGCCCCTGGCGCGCATCTCGGGGATGTACTTCTGGGCGGTTTCCACCGCGCCTTCCGTATAGACCTTGCCGTCGAGCCAGCGCTTGTCCCAGCTCAGGATGGCCGGCGGCGCGAAGGCGATGATGCCGACCTTGAGCGGCGCSGTGACCGGCTTGCCGTCCGGGCCCGTGGCGGTGACCGTCTTGGTCAGGATCGCGTAGGGCTGGAACAGCGGCGCGCGGGTCTTCACGCTGTAGACGTTCGCCAGCACCTGCGGGAACTTCGGCCCGGCGCAGACCGTCTGCGTGCCCGGCTCGGGCAGGCCATCGACATTGAAACGRCTGCCCGTGACCTGGCTCAGGTACGGCAGGCCGTAGTTGAACTCATGGTTGCCGATGCCGCCGCCGTCGTAGCCGGCGGCGTTCATCACCTTGTACATCGCCAGCGTCTCGCTGCAGGCCACCGGCTTCACCAGCGCCTGGTAGTCGGACAGCGCGGTGCCCTGGATGGTGTCGCCGTTGTCCAGCAGCAGGCTGTYCGGGAATTCCTGGCGGGCGGCCTTGATCAGCGTGGCCACGCGCTCGAAGCCGAGCGACGGGTCATCGGCCAGCTTGAAGTAGTCGTAGCTACGGACGTTGGTGTGCAGGTCGGTGGTTTCCAGCAGCGCCAGTGTGGCCTTGGTGCCGGCCGGCACCGTGGCCGCCGGGGTGCCGCCATTGCCGCCATTGTTGTTGGTGGGGCTGTCGTCGGAGCCGCACGCGGCCACGATGGCCACCGTGCCGGCCAGGAGCGCCGCGAGGGTGGCGGACTGCAGACGGGAGATGCGGTGTGACATGGTCTCGGATTCCCTTTTTGCGTGTTTTTTGTTGTGCTGCTGTGCGCTGGGGATTTTGGTGAGCCAAGGCGTCAACGCTGTGACAGTCGCGGGATGGGCCGYCTTGKGTCATTTTGTGTCGTTTACAACACATATCAGCCGACAGGACTATTCGATCCGGCTGAAGATGGCTATACGCCCGGCGGATTGACGCAGCGCTATATAGCAACTTATATTGCGCCTGTGACGTCCAGGCGACCTACCCCTCTCATATGACTCCCTTTCTCCGCCGCACCGTTTTCGCCGCCGCCCTGACCTTTGGCGCTGCGCCCTCCGCGTTTGCCGCCGACCTCGTGGTCTCGGCCGCCGCCAGCCTGACCAATGCGTTCAAGACGCTGGCCGAGCAGTATGAGAAGGTGCATCCCGACACCAAGGTCGTGCTGAACTTCGGCGCCTCGGACGTGTTGATGCAGCAGATCGTGCGCGGCGCGCCGGCGGACGTGTTCGCCTCCGCCGACCAGGACGCGATGAACAAGGCCGAGGCCGAGAAGGTGATCCAGCCGGACTCGCGCAAGGATTTCGCCGCCAACCAGGTGGTGCTGATCGTGCCGACCGACAGCAAGCTGGGCATTGGCGCACTGCGCGACCTGACCCGCGCGGACGTGAAGCGCGTGGCCTATGGCAACCCGTCGTCGGTGCCGGTGGGCCGCTATACCAAGGGCGCGCTGGAGGCCGAAAGCCTCTGGGAAGCCGTCTCCGCCAAGGGCGTGCCGGCGCAGAACGTGCGCCAGAGCCTGGACTACGTGGCGCGCGGCGAGGTCGACGCCGGCTTCGTGTTCGCCACCGACGCGGCCATCATGCCGGACAAGGTGAAGGTGGCCGTACGCGTGCCGAACCGCACGCCGGTGACCTACCCCATCGCCATCACCACGCAGACCAAGCAGCCGACGCAGGCTGCCAGCTTCGTGCAGTACGTGCTGKCGCCGGACGGYCAGGCCGTGCTGGCGAAGTACGGCTTCCAGAAGCCGTAAYCCCCTTTTCAGGATCYCCACATCGTCATGGATGGCATCTGGACCCCGCTCCTGCTCTCGCTCAAGGTGGCGGGATGGGCGACGCTGCTCAACGCCGTGCTGGGCGTGGCGGCGGCGTATGGCATCGCGCGCTGGCGCTCGTCGGCGCGGGATGTCGTCGATGCGATCCTGACCCTGCCGCTGGTGCTGCCGCCCACCGTGCTCGGCTACTACCTGCTGGTGCTGGTGGGCCGGCGCGGCGTGTTCGGCGCCTGGCTCGAATCGATCGGCATCACGCTGGTCTTCACGTGGCAGGGCGCGGTGCTGGCCTCCACGGTGGTGGCGTTCCCGCTGGTGCTGAAGTCCGCGCGGGCTGCCTTCGAGGGCGTGGATCACCAGCTTGAGAACGCCGCCCGGGTGCTGGGCGTGTCCGAGACCGGGATCTTCTTCCGGGTGACGCTGCCGCTGGCGCTGCGCGGCATCGTGGCCGGCGTGCTGCTGGCCTTCGCGCGCGCGCTGGGCGAGTTCGGCGCCACGCTGATGATCGCCGGCAACCTGCCGGGCCGCACCCAGACGCTGTCCGTGGCCATCTACGAGGCGGTGCAGGCTGGCGACGACAACACCGCCAACCTGCTGGTGTTGGTGACGTCGGTCACCTGCGTGGTGCTGCTGGTGATTGCCGGCCGGCTGGTGCCGCCGGCCGCGCGCGGCCTTGGCGATAGTTACGAGCGGCGCCGCTTCCGGCGCGGCCCGGCCACGCGCTGACGGTGAGATCGYCATGAGCATGCACGTCACCATCCGCAAGCGCATTGTCACGGCTGACCGCCAGTTCGCGCTCGACATCGACTTCGATTCCGACAGCCGGCGCATCGCCATGTTCGGCCCGTCCGGCGCCGGCAAGAGCCTGACGCTGCGCGCGATTGCCGGGCTGCTGGCGCCCGACAGCGGTCGCATCGTCCTGAACGGCCGCGTGYTGTTCGACAGCGAGACCGGCGTGGATGTGCGCCCGCAGGAGCGCCGCGTGGCCTACCTGTTCCAGGACTACGCGCTGTTCCCGCACCTGACCGTGGCGCAGAACATCGCCTTCGGGCTCCGCCAGGGCTGGCGCAACCCGGCGCGCCGCGCGCTGCCGCCCGAGGCTGCGCGCTGGGTGGATGCCTTCGGGCTGCGCGAGATCGTCAACCAGTATCCGATCCAGATTTCAGGGGGACAGAAGCAGCGCGTGGCGCTGGCACGCGCGCTGGTGGCGCAGCCGGAYATCGTCCTGCTGGACGAGCCGTTCTCGGCCCTGGACCCTGCGCTGCGCACGCGGATGCGCGCCGAGCTGCGCGCGCTGCAGGAGAGCCTGGACGTGCCGATGGTCGTCATCTCGCACGACCCGAAGGACGTGGAAATACTGGGCGACCATGTGCTGGAGATCCGCGACGGCCGCATCCACGGCGGCGGGCGCGGCAGGCAGCATCCGCCGGTCTACGCTCCGCAGCAGCCCGCGCACGCCATCTAGTCAGGCCATCGTCCCAAGGATCACGCTGGAGGCCTTGAAGATCGCCAGGGCGCGGACGCCCTCTTTCAGCCCCAGATCCGCCAGCGACCCATTGGTGATGATGGCCGCCACGGTGCCGCCGCCGTCGAGGTCCAGCACGATCTCGGCATTGACGGCGCCCGGCACCACGCGGGCCACCACGCCCGGCAACTGGTTGCGGGCGGACAGCCGCATGCCCGGATCGGGCAGCCCGATCAGCACCGACGACGCCTTGACCAGCGCGAACGCCTCGGCGCCGGGCGCCAGGCCCAGCGTCTCGACGCTCTCGTGGGTAATCGTCGACACTACCTGCTGGCCGCCCGAGAGCGTCAGCGTGACTTCGTCATTGACTGCGCCACTGCGCACGGCRGCCACGCGGCCGAACAGCTTGTTGCGGGCACTGGTCTGGATCATRAGGCGCCTCATCAGGTGGATGTCATCGGGATTGGCGTCGGAAATCGCCCCGCCCAGCTTGTCGAGATAGGCGACGAAGCGGGCGTGCTCGGTTTCCATCGCCCGGTAGGTGCGGATCAGCCGCTCGGCGCGTTCGGTCAGCCGCGTGCCGCCGCCGCCCTTGCCGCCCGCGGCGCGCGAGACCAGCGGCTCGCCGGCGCTGTTGTTCATGGCGTCGATGGCGTCCCACGCGGCCTTGTAGCTGATGCCCACCGCGCGCGCGGCGGCGGTGATCGAGCCACGCTCGCCAATGGCGGCCAGCAGCGCGATGCGGTCGCGTCCGCCCCAGTCCTGCGTGCCGGCGCGAAACCAGATGGCGCCTTGGAGTTCTAGCATGTGGAGGTGTACGGTTGCCGAGGTGCGGCTATGGTACTGCGAAGCGGTGCCCCCGGCGACCTCCCCGCCCTCCCCGCCATCCTCCTCAGCTCTGGTGCGCCGGGATGTACCAGCGCATCACGCTGCCGGCGAAGTATTGCTTGTCGAGCTGGCGCAGCAGGCGCCATGCGGTGAAGGGGTCCACCGCCAGGTCCACCCAGGCCCACGGGTGATTGGGATCGCCATCGCGCACCAGTTCCACCGAGTTCACGGGCGCGTAGCCCTTGAGCTTGTCCCGCAGCATGTCCTCGGTCACATCCCGATGCAGCCCACGGATCAGTACCTGCATTACAGCCTCTCCTGGTTACCAAAGTCTTGCGCCGCCGCGCTACGCCATGATGTGCACGCCACCGTCCACGTAGACCGTGTTGCCGGACAGCCGGCGCGCGTAGGGCGTCGCCAGGTAGGCCGTGGCGAAGCCCACGTCCATGATGTCGACCAGTTCGCCGAGCGGCGCGCGGCCGGCGGCCTCCGCGAGCAGCAGGTCGAAGTCCTTGAGCCCCGAAGCCGCGCGCGTCTTCAGCGGCCCYGGCGASATCGCRTGCACGCGGATGCCCTGCGGCCCCARCTCGTGCGCGAGGTAGCGGCAGCTGGCCTCGAGCGCGGCCTTCACCGGCCCCATCAGGTTGTAGTTCGGCACCACGCGGTTGGCGCCGTCGTAGCTCATCGCGAACAGCGTGCCGCCTTCGGTCATCAGCGGCACCGCGCGGCGCGCCATGCGGATGAACGAGTGGCACGAGACRTCCATGGCCCGGGCGAAGCCCTCGGCSGAMGAATTGAGCAGCCCGCCCTGGAGGTCCGCCTTCGGTGCGAAGGCCACCGAATGCACCACGGCGTCCAGCCGGCCCCAGTCCTCGGCGATGCGCGCGAACAGCGCAGTCATCTGCGTCTCGTCCTCCACGTTCAGCGGCATGAAGATTGGGGCGGCGACCTGCGCCGCCAGCGGCGCCACGTGCGGATGCGCCTTGTCGTTGAGGTAAGTCATGGCGATCTCGGCGCCCAGCTCGCGGAACGCGCGCGCGCAGCCCCAGGCGATCGAGTCTTCATTGGCCACGCCCACCACCAGCACACGGGCGCCGGCCAGCGGCGGATTGGGTACCTGCACCATGGCGCGGCCCTCCTCAGGTGGCRGAATCGGTGGCCGCACCGGCCTCGGCGTCGCGCGTGGCCGGGCTGCTGTGGTCCGCGCCGAGCACGGCGGCCACCTGGCGATAGCGCGCCAGCCAGTCGTCATCGAGCGGCCCGCCCACGGTCAGYACRCGATGCGCGAGCACCATCACGCGGCGGCGCTCCTTCATGTCCGGCACCAGCGCCGGCAGCGCCTGCAGCGCCGCRGCGGCATCGAGGCTCACCACATAGCTCTGGCGCCAGACCGCGTCCTTGAACTGCGCCAGCGTCACGCGCTTCTCCGGCGGGTTCTCGCGCGCGAGCTTGCGCAGCAGGTTGAACGGCCGCTCCTCGATGGCGGACTTSCCCTCCGTCACGTAGGCCAGGATGCGCGTGAAGGCGTCGAGCGCGGTGCCCTCGCCCACGTGCGCCAGCGCCTCGCGCTTGCGCAGTTCGGCCACCTCCGCGCGYAGCGCGTGGATGGCCGGCGACTCCGCGCGCCGCGCCGTGGTCTCCATGCCGAGCATCGCCGGCAGCCAAGGCGTGGCGTAGAGCGATTCGAACCACTGCTCCTGCCAGGCATCGCGCACGTCGCGGTACTGGTTCAGCATCGTGACGATCTGGTCGGACATCGCCGTCTGCATCGCCATGAACGGGTTGTCGGCCGAAACCGGCTGGCGATGCTCGCGCACCATCGGCGCCAGCGCGCCGACCCAGGCCATCAGCGGATTGGTGTCRCTGGCGAGCTTGCGCTCCATGCGCGAGGGATGGGTCTCGCGGATCGCCTCGGCCGTGACTTCGGTGGCGGCGGCGCGGACGAACGGCGACGCATAGGTGTCGTACAGATGCTGGTTGATCTCGGCCACGCGGCGCACCACCTCGAACGGGCGCTCGTCGTCTCGACCATCGTCGAGCGCGAGAATATCGTCGATGGTGCGGCGCTCGAAGCGGACCAGGTAGCGGCCCTCGATCAGGTCGCGGTGSGAGGTCCCCGGCGCCACGTCCTCGATCTTCGCTTCATAGAGACCGGGCGGCAGCACGTCGATCAGGTCGAGYGCGCAGAACAGCTCGGTGTGCTCGCGGTTGGCCACGCTGGCCGAGACGAAGATGCCGAGGTGGCCAATCGACGGATGCAGGCAGTAGACGATGGTCTGCTGGTTGGCCACGATCTCGTCCACGTTGGCGTAGAGATCGGGGATCCAGTTCAGCGCCTGCTGGGGCGGCGTGATGTTGTCGCCCCAGGACGCGAATACGATCACGGGCGAGCGCACGTTGCGCAGGTCGATCACGGTCTCGCCATCGGCGCTGTGGATCTCACCGGCGGTCAAGTGGTTGCCGACGAACAGGTTCTGGACGATCCAGTCGATCTCCTCGCGGTTCATCAGGAAGTGGCCGCCCCACCAGCGCTCGAACTCAAGGAAGCGCGGGCCTTCCGTATCGGCCTTGGCGTAGACGTTGTAGAGCTTTTCCCAGAGCGCGTTGGCCGGGTTGAGCTTCTCGAAGTTCTGCACCAGCCACGCGCCGTCGAAGCGGCCGTTACCCATGTCGGCGGCCAGCGAGGAGAGCCACGAGCCGCCGAGCAGGCCGCCGCTGTAGCGCATCGGATTCTTGCCGCGCACGCCGGCCCAGTACGCCACGGGCGCGCCGGCCAGCAGGATCGGGCCGGTCACGTCGGGCGCGGCGGCGGCCAGGATCAGCAGCGCCCAGCCGGCCTGGCAGTTGCCGACCACGAACGGCTTGCCCGGCGCGTTCGGATGGCGCTCGGCCACCGCTAGCAGGAAGGTGGCTTCGAGCCGCGCCACGTCCTCGATGGTCTGCCCCGGGCAGGGATCGCGGAAGAAGGTGATGAAGTAGCACGGATGGCCGCCACGGATGGCGTTGCCGATTTCACTGTCGGCCTTGAAGCCGCCGATGCCGGGGCCATGGCCCGCGCGCGGGTCCATCACCACGAAGGGGCGCTTGTCGGGATCGGTCGGATTGGCCTCCGGCGGGACGATGCGCAGCAGCGCGTAATTGACGGGCTTGGGCATCGTGCGCCCGTCCATCAGCAATTCATGTTCGAACACCAGCACGGGCGGCATGCCACCGCGCTCGTGCTCGGCCGTCTCGTTACCGCGCCGGCGCAGGATGTCGAGGAAGAGGATGCTGCGCTGCCAGGCGTCGACGCCATACTCCCAGGCGGCCTGGGCCAGGGGATGGGCAGCGTAAGCGGAGATTGCCGAGAGATCTGGGAACGGCGGAGGCGATGCGGATTCATCTTGCGCGGCAGCGGGACCGCTCCCGGCGGGTTGGCGTGCATTCATTCCGATTCTCCCCTCTGGGAAGGTGTGGAGGTGGTCAGACGGGTCGCAGCGGCGTACTAGGCGCCTGTTGCGATGCAGCAAGTAAAAATCTACCAGCCTCGGCGGACGAAGACAACCGATGGCGCAGATTCGTGCAATTTCCGCGCCGGATATGACGCTGGCGTGTCATCGTCGCCCGACCTATACTCGCAGATGCCGTTTGCGCAATGCAGCATCCTTGGCCCCCGGGGGATGCCTGCCCGACTCCAGAATATTGGTTCCAGGGAACGCTGCCCATGCTCACACCTACGTTGGACCCGTCCGCGTTGCCGCCGACCGGCGACAAGTACGCCATGCTGCTCGCGCGCTGCGCGGGCCTGCCGCCGATTCCCACCGCCGTGGCCCATCCGTGCGACTACAGTTCGCTCGATGGCGCGCTCGAGGCGGCTCGGCTCGGCCTGATCGTGCCGCTGCTGGTCGGCCCCGAAGTCCGCATCCGCCATGTCGCGGCGGAACACGGGCTGTCGCTGGAAGGCACCCGCATCCTCGACGTCCCGCACAGCCACGCCGCCGCCGCGCGTGCCGTGGAAGCGGTGCGTGCCGGTGAGGCCGAACTGCTGATGAAGGGCAGCCTGCACAGCGACGAGCTGATGCACGCGGTGGCCAGTTCGGCGAGCGGCCTGCGCACGGGCCGGCGYCTCTCGCACGTGTTTGCGATGGACGTGCCCACCTATCACAAGCCGCTGTTCATCACCGACGCGGCGGTCAACATYTTCCCCACGCTGAACGAGAAGGCCGACATCGTCCGCAACGCCATCGACCTGGTGCGCGTGCTCGGCATCGAGACGCCCAAGGTGGCGATCCTCTCCGCCGTGGAAACCGTCACCGACAAGATTCCGTCGACCATCGACGCGGCRGCGCTCTGCATGATGAGCCGGCGCGGCCAGATCGAAGGCGGCATCCTCGACGGCCCGCTGGCCTTCGACAACGCGATCAGCAAGGCCGCAGCGGACACCAAGGGCATCCACTCCGAGGTGGCCGGCGACCCCGACATCCTGCTCGTGCCCGACCTCGAGGCCGGCAACATGCTCGCCAAGCAGCTCACCTTCCTGGCCGGCGCCGAGGCCGCCGGCATCGTGCTGGGCGCACGGGTGCCGATCATCCTGACGAGCCGTGCCGACAGCGTGCGCGCGCGCATCGGCAGTTGCGCCATCGCCGTGTTGCTTGCGCATGCGCGCCGCACCGCCGCCGCCGTGCCCGCCTGAGCGCGATGCCAGCGCCAAGACAGTCGCCAGGAGAATCATCTTGAGTACCGTCCATCCCGTGATCCTCGTTGTCAACGCCGGGTCATCGAGCGTGAAGGTTTCCATCTACGTGGTGCCCGAGTCGGCGCATCACAATGTCGATATCCAGCCCGAACTGGCCGCGCACGGGCAGATCGAGGGCATCGGCGTGGCGCCGCGCCTGACCGCGCGCATGGCCGACGGCCGCGTCGTGGCCGATGAGCAGTTTCCCGTGGAGCAGGTGGCCGACCACGATGCCGCCTTCCGCCTGATTCGGCTGACGCTGAGCGTGGGCCTGCGCGATACGCCACCGGTGGCGGTCGGCCATCGCGTGGTGCATGGCGGCGCAGACTTCGCCGATGCGGTGGCGATCGACGACAACGTGATCGAGCGGCTGGAGGCCCTCGTCCCGCTCGCCCCGCTCCACCAGCCGCATAACCTGACCGCGATCCGTGCGGTGCGCGCCGCCGTGCCGGAGCTGCTGCAGGTGGCCTGCTTCGACACCGCCTTCCACGCCGGCCACGACCCGCTCGCGCAGTTGATGGCGCTGCCGTACGAGTACTACGAGCGCGGCATCCGCCGCTATGGCTTCCACGGGCTGTCTTATGCGTATATCGCGCGCCGGCTGCGGCAGGTGGCGCCGGACCTCGCCGAARGCCGTGTCATCGTGGCGCATCTTGGCAACGGCGCCAGCCTCTGCGCGATGCGSGAGGGCCGGAGTGTGGAATCGACAATGGGACTGACCGCGCTGGATGGCATGCCGATGGGCACGCGCTGCGGCAATATCGATCCGGGCGCGGTGCTGTGGCTCGCCGCGCAAGGCATGGAAGCCGATGCGATCCAGGCCATGCTGTACGGCCAGTCGGGGCTCAAGGGGATTTCCGGCATCAGCAGCGACATGCGCGTGCTGCTGGCCAGCAACGAGCCGCGCGCCGTACTGGCGGTGAACTTCTACGCCTATCGCGCCGCGCAGGAGATCGGCAAGCTGGCCGTCACGCTGGGCGGGCTCGATACGCTGGTGTTCACGGCAGGCATCGGTGCGAACTCCGCCGAGGTGCGTGCGCGCATCTGCGCCTACCTCGACGGGCTGTTCGGCATCCGCCTTGACGAGCAGGCCAATGYCGCCAACACCCAGCGCGTGAGCCGCGACGACAGCCGCGTGCCCGTGCTGGTGCTGCCGACCGACGAGGAAGGCATGATTGCGCTCTCCACCGCGCGCATCCTGCGCGARCGCGGCGGACTGTAGTAGCGGCGGCGGCCGGGCTCAGGCTTCGAGATAGTGGCCGCGCAGGCGGTCGATATCGACGCCAAGACCATCGGCCAGATAAGCCTCCAGGCCGCCGTGCGCCTGCTCGATGGCGGCGATCGACGCCTCCAGGTATTCCGGCCGCACCTCGAGCAACGGCATGATGACGTCGGGCGGCACGCCCAGCGCCTCGGTTCGCGCGAGGATCGCCTCGTTGAAGCGGCGGTTCCAGTGGTTGGACTCGAGGTAGTTGGCGACGATGTCGTCCCGCGCCACGCCAAGCGCGGACAGCAGCAGCAGCGACGCAAAGCCGGTGCGGTCCTTGCCGGCCGTGCAGTGGTAGTACAGCGTGCCGCCTGTCTCCGCATTGCGCAGGAAGCCGCCGAACGCGTCGCGATAGCGCACCGGGAAATCGCGGTAGACATCGACCATRAAGGCGTGGACCTGCGCCGGCGTGCTGTCACGCAGACGTGGCATCAGCACGTCCATCGCCATGCTGCCCTCCAGCACCGGCACGGGAATCCAGCGGAAGCGCTCACCGAAGGCGGCCTCCTGCGGGGACTTCTCGCCGGCCGAGCGAAAGTCGATGACCATGTCGAGGCCCAGCGCATGCAGGCGATCCAGGTCCGCCACGCTGGCCAGCGCCGGATTGCCGCTGCGAAAGAGCTTGCCGTGACGCACGCGGCGCCCATGCGCGCCGACGAGGCCACCGAGGTCACGTGCGTTGCTGATCGTCTCCAGCGGCAGGCACGGACGGATGTGTGTTGKGTGAGTCACCATGTCGGTGTCCGGTTAAGGGTGATCGAAGGGTTTTCAACATCGTCCCCAATTATTTCAGATCGAGGACACGCGGCGCCATCGGGAATCGCCCAATGTCCGCAATCCGTTGCGCCGCCGTGACGCACCGTGTGTCGCCCCCGATGCCTGATCTTGCAGAGGCTTGATCCTGGACAAATCGCGCTGACGCGGTGCCTTGGCATGGGCAGGCACGCTTCTCATAATGCGTGGGTCGACCGCGGCGACCCTGCGTGACGACCGCGTCGACAGGCTCATCCACTTAGGAAGTCAAGATGCCTGACTCGCATATCTCTGCTGCACCTGCCGCCGCCATGTCGGCGCCCGTCACCCCCAAGGTGACCCTCCACTGGGGCTTGTACCTCGCCCTCGCCGTGCTCGCCGCGGTACTCCTGATACCTACGCCCGAAGGGCTTCCCATCGCGGGGCAGCGCATGCTCGCCATCCTCGCCTTCGCCGTGGTCGTGTGGATCACCGAGGCGGTGACCTACGAGACCAGCGCGATCATGATCACCTCGCTGATGGCGGGCCTGATYGGCTTCGCGCCGACGGTGGCCGATTCCACGGTCAACTACGGCACCTCGCGCGCGCTGGGCATGGCGCTGGCCGGCTTCTCGAACACGGCGCTCGCGCTGGTGGCGGCCGCGCTGTTCATCTCGGCTGCGATGACCGTGACGGGACTCGACCGGCGCATCGCGCTGGTCACGCTCTCCGCCATCGGCACCAGCACGCGCCGCATCCTCATCGGCACCATCGCGGTCACGATCATCCTCAGCCTGGTCGTACCCAGCGCCACCGCGCGYAGCGCCTGCACGGTGCCGATCATGATGGGCGTGATTGCCGCGTTCGGCGTGGACAAGAAGTCCAATACCGCCGCCGGCATCATGATCATGGTGGCGATGGCCACCAGCGTGTGGAACGTCGGTATCCAGACCGCCGCCGCGCAGAACCTGCTGACCGCCGGCTTCATGGACAAGCTGCTCGGGGAGCGCGTGACCTGGCTGCAATGGCTGATCGCCGGCGCGCCGTGGGCGCTCRTCATGTCGGCGGTGCTCTATTTCCTCGTGCGCTGGCTGCTGCCGCCYGAAACCGATGCGATTGCCGGCGGCAAGGAAGCCGTGCAGCGCGAACTGGCCGCGCTCGGGYCGATGACCGGCCCGCAGAAACGTCTCGCCGCCGTCGCCATCGGCCTGCTGGTGTTCTGGGCGACCGAGGGCAAGCTGCACAGCTTCGACACCGCGACGATCACCTTCGTCGGCCTGGTGATCCTGATGCTGCCGCGCTTTGGCGTGATGGACTGGAAGACCATGCAGGCGCGCACGCCGTGGGGCACGCTGATCGTGTTCGGCGTCGGCATCAGCCTTGGCACCGCGCTGCTGACCACGCAGGCCGGCCAGTGGCTCGGCAAGTTCGTGGTCACGCATTCCGGCCTTGCCGACCATGGCGTGCTGATGGTCTTCGCGGTGCTGTCCGCGTTCCTGATCCTGATCCATCTGGGGTTCGCCAGCGCCACCGCGCTGACCGCCGCGCTGCTGCCCATCCTGATCTCTGTGCTCCAGACGCTGCCGGGCGACATCAACAAGGTCGGCATGACCATGCTGCTCGGCTTCACGGTCAGCTTCGGCTTCATCCTGCCGATCAACGCGCCGCAGAACATGGTCTGCCTCGGCACGGACACYTTCAACGGCCGACAGTTCGCCCGCGTGGGCATTCCGCTGACGATCATCGGCTATGGCCTGATGCTGCTGTTCGCGGCCACGTACTGGCGCTGGCTCGGCTGGGTCTGACCGCCGTCCCCGCCAACAAGACGCCCCCATCACGAAACCCGTGCTCGAATTAAGGCGGGCGATCGGCAATTTCCGAATCGTCATCGGACCCATGGCAAAATATGCGCCATGCAACGCCTCTGGTCCGCCTTCGTCAAACTCGTCCTGCTCGCCGTACTCGGCGGTGCGTTGCTCATCGCCTTCGCGGTACTGGTGGCCGACCGCCAGCTTCCGTCGCTCGACTCCCTGACCGCCTTCCGCAAGACGCCGGACTATGTCGAGCTACGCCAGTTCCCGCCGGCGCTGCGCGAGGCGGTGGTGGCCATCGAGGATGACCGMTTCTATCTCCATGACGGCGTGGACTACGTCGGCGTGATGCGGGCCGGCATCGCCAATCTCTCGGACGACCTCTCCCAAGGGGCGTCCACCATCACCATGCAGGTGGCGCGCAACTTCTTCCTGTCGCGCCAGAAGACCTACACGCGCAAGCTCTACGAAGTGCTGATGGCCTACCGAATCGAGCGCGCGCTGACCAAGGACGAGATCCTTGAGATCTATCTGAACAAGATCTACCTGGGCCAGGGCGCCTATGGCTTCGACGAGGCCGCCCAGACCTACTTCGCCAAGCCCGTSGCCCAGCTCACGCTGGCCGAATGCGCGATGCTGGCCGGCCTGCCCAAGGCGCCATCGGCCAACAATCCCGTGGTCAACCCGCGCCGGGCGCGCCAGCGSCAGACCTATATCCTGCTGCGGATGATGGAACTCGGCCGGATCTCGCGCGCCCAATACGACGCCGCGCTGCTCGAGCCGCTGCGCCTGCGCTGAATTTGGGCTGACCTCGGCACTTCCGCTGTCAGCCGGCGCCCGACTGCGCGCGCAGCGCCCTGCATGCTAGCCTCCCCGCAAGACGATCACGGAGAGCCTGCCATGGATGGGATCTGGGGAGAGGTCTACAGCACGCTGCGTTCGGAATTYGCCGATATCCCCGATGTCGCGGAACTGACCCGCATTCTCACGCGGCTCACGCTCGCGATCGTGCTGGGCGGGCTGATCGGGTTCGAGCGGGAAGCGGCCGGCAAGGCCGCCGGCTTGCGCACGCACATGCTCGTGGCGCTGGGATCGGCGCTGTTCGTGCTCGTGCCGCTGATGGCGGGCATGGAGGTCGCGGACATGAGCCGSGTGCTTCAGGGCGTGGCGTCCGGCATCGGCTTCCTGGGCGCGGGCGCCATCATCAAGCTCAACAGCGAGGAAAACATCCAGGGCCTGACTACGGCCGCCAGCATCTGGACCGTGGCCGCCATCGGCGTGGCTTGCGGCCTCGGCCGCGAAAGCACGGCCGTGGTCGGCACGCTGTTCGGGCTCGTGATCCTGCAGGTGCTCTATCGGCTCAAGAAGTAGCACGATGATCTTTCGCGCCCGCTAGCATGCACGGCGGGCTAGAGATATAGAAGAACCCTGAATCTGCATGGCGATTGAGCCTTGATCAAACGCCCCTGAGTTACCCCAGCCAAAGCATTTCCACCCCCTGAGAATCCGTTTATCGTGCGGCGCGCAAGGCACGCGTCGCACGACGCGTTGTCCTTGCAGCAGGCTTTATCAGGCTGACAACGGAGCGCAAAGGCATGGCGGATCTTGGGGAAGAACTGAAGGCTTACGGCGGCGCGCTGGACGAGGGGCTGACCGGGCGTCAGGCCTATTTCCTGGCGGTGCCCGGCGCGGCAAGCGCGGCGGGGCTGTCCGTGGTCTCCTTCAAGGCCGTGGAACGCCTGGGCGAGCCCTACGCCGTCACCATCCAGG